>CAZKEX010000019.1:12125-21587 GCA_964551895.1 uncultured Caldilineaceae bacterium
TCTCCCCTTCTCCCTGTCTCCCTGTCTCCCCTTCTCCCTGTCTCCCTGTCTCCCCGTCTCCCTGTCTCCCTGTCTCCTTGTCTCCTTGTCTCCGCGCCTCCCGATCCCAGACCTCCTTCTTGCGCCGGGCGTCGTTGATGGCTTGGGCCAGGAGGCGGGTGTAGAGGTCGAAGCCGACGGTGGCGATCTGGCCGTGTTGTTTGGCCCCCAGGAGTTCGCCGGCGCCCCGGATCTCCAGATCTCGCATGGCGATGCGGAAGCCGGCGCCCAGCTCTTCGCTGCTCTCCACCACGGCGGAGAGGCGACGGCGGGCGTCGAAGGTCAATTCTTTGAACTTGTCGTAGAGCAGATAGCAGTAGCCCCGCTGGGCGCTACGCCCCACCCGGCCCCGCAACTGGTAGAGCTGGGCCAGGCCAAAATGGTCCGCCCGGTTGATGATCATGGTGTTGGCGTTGGGGATGTCCAGGCCGTTTTCGATGATGGTGGTGCAGACCAGCACATCCACCTCGCCGTCGGCAAAGCGCATCATCACCTCTTCCAGCCCCCGCTCGGCCATCTGGCCGTGGGCCACATCCACCCGCACATCGGGGAGCAGCCGTTGCAGCCGGGCGGCGATGGCCTGGATGCCCCGCACCCGGTTGTGGACAAAAAAGGCCTGGCCGCCCCGCTCCAACTCCCGCTGGATGGACTGGCGCACCATCACCTCGTCATATTCCGAGAGGACCGTGTGGACGGGCAGCCGCTCCCGAGGCGGGGTGTTGATGGTACTCATGTTGCGGATGCCGGCCAGGCTCATGTGCAGGGTGCGGGGGATGGGGGTGGCGGAGAGGGTGAGGACATCCACCTGGGTGCGCAGTTGTTTGAGCTTCTCTTTGTGGCCCACGCCAAAGCGCTGCTCTTCGTCGATGACCAACAGCCCCAAATCCTTGAAGGTGATGTCCTGGCTCAACAAACGGTGGGTGCCGATGACCAGGTCCACCTCGCCGCTGAGCAGGCCCTTGATCACCTGCTCTTGCTGGTGGGGGGTGCGGAAACGGCTGAGCACTTCGACCCGAATGGGGAAGGGGGCCAGACGACGGCTGAAGGTGCGATGGTGCTGGGCGGCCAGGACCGTGGTGGGGACCAACACCGCCACCTGTTTGCCGTCCATGATGGCCTTGAACGCGGCCCGCATGGCCACCTCGGTCTTGCCATAGCCCACGTCGCCGCAGATCAGCCGGTCCATGGGCCGGTCCAGCTCCATGTCCACCTTCACATCCACAATGGCCTGGAGCTGGTCCTCGGTCTCTTGATAGGGGAAGCTCTCCTCCATCTCCTCCTGCCAGGGGCCGTCCGGGCTGAAGGCGTGGCCTGCCACCAGTTCCCGCTGGGCGTAGAGTTCCAGCAGATCGTTGGCGATGTCGGCCACGGCCTTCTTGGCCCGCTCCTTGACCGTGGCCCAATCCGCCGTGCCAAGGCGACTGATCAGGGGCACGGCGTCCCCGCCCACAAAGCGGCTCAGCCGGTCGGCCTGGTGGACGGGAACATAGAGCTTATCCCCCTGGGCATAGCTGACCTGGAGATATTCCCGCTCCACCCCGTTCAACACCAGCTTGACCAGCCCGTCATAGAGACCGATGCCATGCTCCATATGGACGACAAAATCCCCGGCCTTGACATCGGCAAAGAACAACTCCGGGGCCACCCGGCTGCCCGTGGTCTTGCGCTTGCGGGCCGCCGGCTTGTTCCAGCCAAAGAGTTCGGTGTCGGAGAACAAGAACAGGGATTGGGGATTGGGGATTGGGGATTGGGGATCGGGGACCGGGGATCGGGGACCGGGGACCGGGGACTGAGTGGACTGATCCCCGATCCCCGATCCCTGATCCCCGATCCCCAATCCCCAATCCCCAATCCCCCGCAACACAAAGCCCTCGCTGAGGACGCCTTGGAGCAGGGTGACGCCGTGGGGGGGGCGGGCGGTGAGGTCGTGTTGGACGTGAGCGGTGATCTCTTTGTCGGCCAGCTCTTCTTGCAGACGGGCGGCCTGGCGGGAGACCAGGACGGTGATGTGGCCCTCGTCCCGCTGGCGCTGCACATCGGCCAGGATCTGTTTGGTCTTGCCGCCGTAGCGGGGACCGGGGACAAAGCAACGGGCCAGGGGCGTGTTGGCCGCCTGGTTCTTGCCCATCAGATCCCCCAAGCCGAGGATGACGGGTCGCCGCGCTAGCAGGCGCACCTTGATCTCCTCGGGCTGGAAGAGGCTGGACGCAAAGCCCTCCGGCAATTCCCCCGCCCGCACCAACTGGTCGTGGAGGGTGGCGACCTGGATGTGGGTCTGCTCCATGGCCAGGCCGAGATCTGCGCCGTCGTCCAGGATCAGGGTGGCCTGGGCGGGCAGATAGTCGAGCAGACAGCCGGGTTGGGCGTAGAAATAGGGCAGATACCACTCGATGCCCCGGAAGCCCTGGCCGGCGCGCAGGGCTTCCAGCTCGTGGCGAATCTCCTCTTTGATACCCAAGACCAAATTGGGGGCGGCCAGAAGCTGCACCAGTTCGTCATTTTTGCGGGCCAATGCCCGGGGACCGTGCTTGGACAGGGCCTCGCTGCCCGGCCCGATCTCCAGCCGCTGCACCCGGCTGACCGTGCGTTGGGTGGCCGGGTCGAAGATGCGCAGGCTGTCCACCTCGTCGCCGAAGAGGTCGATGCGCACAGGTTGGGGCAAATTGGGCGGCCAGATGTCGACGATTCCGCCCCGGCGGGCGAAGGCGCCCGGCTCTTCGACCACTTCGACCGGGTTGTAGCCGCTCTCCACCCAGCCGGTGGTGAGGCTTTGCAGATTGACAATATCCCGCACGGAGATGGGGCGCAGGGCCATGCGCAGCTCTTTGGGGGGCAAGGTCTTGTGCATCAGGGCGCGAGCCGAGGCGATGATCAGGGTGGCCGGGCCATCGGGCGGGCGTTGCAAGGTGGCCAGGGCGGTCAAGCGCCGCTGCACGGTCACATCCGCCCAGTGGATGCGCTCGTAGGCCAGGGCTTCGGGTGCGGGGAAGAGGTGGACCAGGGACGTCTCGCCCAATTCCGGGTCACGGGGGGGCAAGAACTGGGCGATCTGCTCGGCCAACTGAAAGGCCCGCTCCGGCTGGTCGGTGATGAGCAGGGCAGGGCCGGGGCGGTGGGCGGCCAGTCCGGCAGCCACCAGGGGGCGCGCCGATCCGAGGACGGCTTGGGGAGGGAGGTCCAAGTTTTCGTCCACGGCGCGCAGCAGGTCCGCGTAGGCGGGGACCTGTTGGAGTATTTCCAGTAGACCGGAGAGGTTCATTCAACTTTACCCGTCGGTGGGCGCTTCGGAGACAAGAAAATTAGGCGTGGGGGCCAAGAGGATTGTTTGTTTAATTGCCATCACCAATCCCCAGATCGAAGATCTCGAACCCACTGTGAGCTGTCTGCCAGATCCACTCGATCTTTCCACATGCCCACAAAAGGATCTTCAGCCAACGGACTGCCATTGGCTTTGCGCACGGAAGGTTCACTTGCCGTCCCAGTTTTTAGTAAACCGATCAATTCTACAATCATCTGTTGAGCAGAACCAGGCAGATCAACAAAATCCTGCCAAAGTTCTTTTTGATCGATCATGCATTCCTTCCCTTCGACTCAACGATCACACAAACTCAGACTGTATCGTATCACAAATCCGTGTCCTGATCTACCCGTTATATTTGTTCATGGCCGTTTCGATGCCCTCGAACAGCCAGCACTCAACCGCGTCGCAGATGATCTCCCGCAGGGGGCCGAAGATGTCGGCTTCCTCGGCGGCGGAGAAGTTTTGGAGAACGTAGGCGGCGGGGTCCATGCGGCCGGGGGGACGGCCCACGCCCACCCGCACCCTGGGAAAGTCCTCGGTCCCCATCAGCCGGGCGATAGATTTAATGCCGTTGTTGCCGCCGGAGCCGCCCCCGGGGCGCAGACGCAGCTTGCCCGCTTCCAGGTCCATGTGGTCGTGGATCACCAGGATGTCCGCCGGGTCGATCTGGTAGAAGCGGGCCAGTTGGCTGACCGATTGGCCGCTGTTGTTCATATAGGTCAGGGGCTTGACCAGGATCACCTTCTCCCGGTCAAAGGCGGGTAGCCCGCCGCTGAACATGTCCAGCACGGAGCCGCGACGCTGCACCCAGCCGTCCCCCAGCCGGGCGTTGGCCTGGGTGCGCCCAAGATCGATGTGGTGGCGGGCCGCAAAGCGATCCACCACCTGAAAGCCGATATTGTGTCGGTTTCCGGCATAGGTAGGGCCTGGATTGCCCAGGCCCACGATCATGCGTAGTGTGTTCATCAACCGCTAACCATTATTCAAAACAGAAATGGTTAATGGTTGATGGTTGATGGTTAATTCTTAATGAGCTGGGTAGCCACCCATCAATTAACCATTAACCATCAACCATTAACCATTAAACTCGTCCCGTGTGCGATACCAGGCGTAGAGGGCTTTGCCGCCGAAGATGGCCAGGAGGAGGGCGACGACACCGGCGGCGGTGCGCATACCGCTGAAGAATTCGCTGCGCAGTCGGTCCACGGCCACGGCCTCGCCCAGTTCACGGGCGATCAGGCTGCCGGCCCCACTGCTCTCGGCGGGGGCGGCGGCAGAGGTGTCAGCGCCGCCGCTGCCGGTTGTGCCATCCACCTGGACCGCCACGGGTTCGGGGGTGGCCGTGGGGTCAACCACACCGGCCGGCTGCTCCACCACCACCGGGGCCGCGGTGGGCTGGGCCGGGGGCGGGGTGAAGGTGGCCGTGACCACAGGGATGGGCGTGGGCGTGGGCTGGTCCGAAGTCGGGGTGGGGACAGGCCCCAGGTTCAAGGCGATGTTGCGGGCGTAGTATTCGGCGTAGTTGCCGTCCGCCTTCACCACACGCAGACGCAGGGAATAGGTCCCTGCCGGCAACCCGCTGGCCCGCCAGATGCCCAACTGTCCGTTGACCACGGGCTGGGTGGCCCCGTCAAAGTAGATGAAGGCGTCGTTGCCGCTGGGCTCCTGCTTGAAATGCAGCTCATACTTCTGGAAGGTGTCGATCACCGCGGTGCCTTGGATGGTCACATCTCCGCTGACGGCTTGGCCATCCACAGGGTTGGTGAAGCCCGGCGCGGCCTGCTGGGCCAGGGACGGTTGACCCGTCCCCAAGCCAAGCAGTAGGATGCCCAGGGCAAAGATTGCTGCGCACCAGATCGGCCAACGGGACTGCATCCACACTCGCTTCACGTTACTGCCCCTGCTCTATCAGCTCGCCAATGGCGGCAATATCAAAGCTGTTCTCCAACAGGCGGCCATTCACAATGATCGACGGCGTGCCGGGCAAGCCCAAGGAGGTGGCCTGGTTGACCGATTCCTGCATCTTGGTGCGATATTTCTGGCTGGTCATGCACTGGGTGAACTCTTTGCTGTCCAAATTGGCCGTGTCGGCCTGGCTGATCAGCTTCTCGATGGTAAAACCGCTGGCTCCCTGGCTGGACGCCACCTGGAAGAGGACGCCATGATAGGGCCAGAACGCACCCTGATCCGCGGCGCACTCGGCGGCCATACCGCCCAAGACGGCCCCAGGTCCGTGGCTGCTGAGGGGGAAGTATTGGTAGATCAACTTAGCCTTGCCCGTCTTGATATAATCCTCGATCAACTTGGGTTCCACGGCGCTGGTCCACTGGCCACAGGAGGGGCAGAGAAAATCTTCCCAGGCCTCCACTGTCACAGGCGCGTTGGGATCCCCCAACACGTTGCGGTTTTGCCACTCGATGGGCACATCGATCTGGGCGCTGGCCTGGATGGCCTGGTTGTTGCTCCAGGTGATCAGGATCACGATCAGGGCGACAATGGCGAATCCGCCCCCCACCAGCCACAGGCCAATGGAAGAGCTACCTTTTCTGGAACGGGCTTTGCTTTTTTTGCTCATGGATGCTTGCTCTTTCTTCAGAATGATTCAAACGAATGTTTCAGATTGCGGCGAAGGACGAAATGATCACAGATAGGCTGGGGAAGGGATCATCATGGTACAATACTTTGATGGGGCATTTTGACGGGAGACTTTGCTGAAAATACTGACTTGAAACCCAGGCCGAACACGAGCAGTATACGGTTTTTATAGCCTTTCGGCAAATCATCCTGCGTGGTCCGTATCGAGTGTCGAGTATCGAGGTTTTGCGCAACACGAAACACAAACCACATTCAAAAACGAGGTGAACAGATGCAACTTCAAGGCAAAGTGGCCGTGGTGACCGGGGCCAGCATGGGGATCGGGGCGGCGCTGGCCGAAGCGTTGGCCGAGGCCGGGTGCCACGTGGTGCTGGCCGCCCGCAGTGTGGACAAGATCGACCGTCTGGCCGCCCGGCTGCGGGCCAGCTATGGCGTGCGGACGCTGGCCGTGCCCACAGACATGACCGACAGCCACTCGGTTCAAGCCATGATCGACCGGGCCGAGCGTATCTTGGGCGGGGTGGACATCCTGATCAACAACGCTGGGCTGGGGGCGTCCGGGGCCGTGGCCACCATGCCCGAAGAGACCATGCGCTACATCTTTGATGTGAATGTCTATGGCGTGGTGCGGGGGATGCAGGCGGCCATCCCGGCCCTGCGGCGGCGAGGGGGCGGGGCGATTGTCAACGTGGGCAGTGTGGTCAGCTTTATGCCTATGCCCCAATTGGGTCCCCACGGCGCGTCGTCCACCTATGCGGCGTCCAAGTTTGCCATGCGGGCCTATAGCCTGGCCGCCCGGGCCGAGTTGGCCAGCGAAAACATCCGGGTGATCACGGTCTATCCGGGGCTGACCCGCAGCGAGTTTAGCCGCAACGTGCGGCGGCTGGGTGGCCTGGGCCCATCGGCCCGCAAACCGGCCCAGCCCGGCGGCCTCTTCAACCGTGTGCGTCGAGGCCTGGTCGTCCCGGCGGAAAAGGTGGCGGATCGCACCCTGACCGCCATCCGCCGCAACCAGCGGGAGGTCTACATCTCCTGGTGGGATCGCCTGGCCGTGGGGCTGATCACCCGCTATCCCGGCGGCTTTGACTGGGCCATGCAGCGGGCCGTGCCTGCCCTGGGCGGCGCGGAACACCCGGCCCCTCGGCCTATCGAACCAAAACAAGAAGCCCGGGCCTGGATAGCCGCTGGAGCGATCGGTAGCCTCCTCTTGCTGGGCATGTGGGTGGGGCGGCAGAAGCGATCTGCCGTTTAAGCGCCTCCCCTTCCCCTACCCCACCGCCTCGAACCGATTCTCCGCCACGTTTTTGCGCACCTTGCCCGCTTCGAAGACCTGGCCGTTCATGGCGATGTAGACGCCCGGGGGCAGGGTCTGGCAGGCGGTGATGGCGCTGGCGATGTTGAAGACGGCGTCGGTCATGCGGAACTTGGCCGGCTGCATGGCCCCGGTGAAGACGATGGTCTTGTCGGGGATGTCGACCAGGGCCTGGGCGGTGACGGCCATGCTGTCTGTGCCGTGGGTGATCACGATGTGGGGGCAGGTGTCCGCGGCGATGGCGTCGTGGATCAGCCTGCGGTCGGCGTCGGTCATGTCCAGGCTGTCCTTGCGCATGAGGGGCGTAACCTGGGTCTCGATGGTCACGTTGGCCTCCCGCAGCACGTCGATCACCTGGGGATCGCCCACTTCGAAGGTACTCTTGGCGTCAAAATAGATCTTGTCGATGGTGCCGCCGGTGGTAAAAATGTGTACGTGCATGGGGTCTCCTGGGTGGGTGTGGGAATGGGCGGCTGATACAGCCGCGGTTAAGTGAGAGCTACCTAAAAAAAATCGGATTTGTGTTGACACAGGACCGGAACAGGCCTACACTGGATGCAGGGGCTGCCACCACATTTAACCAGCAACCCCATCCATCTTTTCCATTTTGAGAAGGAACTCAGGTCAGAAAGGAACAACACCATGTACAGCTCGATCGAAGAGGCCCGCAAAACTTTGGATGACGTTACCCGGCCAACCCTGGAACGGGAAGACGCCGTGCATTATCTGGCAAAGCAGGACGACCCCGACACCCTGGCCCGGCTGGTGTCGGCTCTGGATGACAACGCCTTTGGTGTTCGCTGGGCCGCCGCCGTTGCCCTGGCTGGCAAAGGCGCCACCGCCCTGCCCCAACTTCTGAGAGACCTGACGATTCATTCGGGCAGCAGTTGGATGCGTGAAGGAATCTATCATGTCCTTCACTATAATGCCAGCCCCGCGGTGCGAGAGAAATCCGCCGAACTGATGGTAGCGCTTAAAGGCCCGGCAGCCGACATAACCTCACCCATCGCGGCGACCCGCCTGTTGCAATCCCTGGATTAGGGCGCGGCCTGGCCCAAAGATTTACACTTTCCAAACATTTTCTCCATGACGAGATTACACTTGCTCGGCATACTGGGAGACACAGCACACAACAACAGCTCAACCTCAATCTGTGCTGCATCCGGGTCCAAGGACCCATTCGACCGTGCCGCCCCTCAATGACAACCAGGGCTGGCACCCAGTTACCCAAGGAGAAAGTGATATGAAGAAATGGTTTAGGATTTCAGGAACTGTCGCCGCTTTGGCTGCATTGAGCGTGTTGAGTTTTGCCGCCGTCAGCTTCGCCCAGGCCGAAACGCCGGACGCCCAGCCAGGTTTGGTGGAACGCTTCCGGGGCGGTATGCAGGAACACTTCGGCGGCCCCGGCGGTCCCAGGGGTATGCGGGGCGGCGAGATGGAAGGCGCCCATGTCGAGCAGAACGCCGTGCTGGCCGAGGCTCTGGGCATGACCGAGGACGAGCTTCAGGCCGCCAGGGATGCGGGCCAGACCCTCACCGAGATCGCCGAGGCCCAGGGCGTTGACCTGGACACCCTCAAGGCCGATCTGAGCGCCGCCCGGCTGGAGGCCATGAAGAGCCAACTGGCCGACAAGGTGGCCGCCGGTGACATCACCCAAGCCCAGGCCGATGCCATGCTGCAACGCATGGAAAACGGCGACCTCCTGGGCAAGGGCGAACGGGGCAACTTTGGCGGACGCGAGATGGGCAATCGAGATTTCGGCCAACTGCCGGCCGAAGCCCAGACCGCCCTGGCCACCGCCCTCAACATGAGCGTGGAAGATCTGCAAGCCGCCATCGACGATGGCCAGACCCTCCCGGAAATCGCCGAAGCCCAGGGCGTTGACATGGAGAGCGTCAAGGCGGCCATGACCGCCCAGCGTCTGGCCCAACTGGAGACCACCTTGGCCGAGAAGGTAGCCGCTGGCGACATCACCCAAGCGCAGGCCGACGCCATCTTGGAACGGGCCCAGAGCGGTGACTTTGGCAAACGGGGCGGCATGAAGGGTCACCCCGGCGGGCGTGGCGGACGGAGCTTCCCCGGCGGCACCAACTTCCAACCCTCCGTGACCGGCGACAGCAACCTATAGCCAAATCTGAGAGCCAACACAATCTAATCTGAACACAAAGGGCGGCGAGAACATTCTCGCCGCCCTTACTCATCACTCATCACTCAT
>CAZKEX010000019.1:21687-26957 GCA_964551895.1 uncultured Caldilineaceae bacterium
CGATAATGCACCTCACTCACCGCCCGCAGCCGGTCGGCGGCCTGCTCCGCGGTGATGTCCCGCTGGGGACCGGCCAACATCTCGTAGCCCACCATGAACTTTTTGACCGTGGCCGAGCGCAGGAGGGGCGGGTAGAAGTGGGCGTGCAACTGCCAGTGGGGATAGCTGCCGCCGTCCGTGGGTTGGCCGTGCCAGCCCATGCTGTAGGGGAAGCTGGTCTCGAAGAGGTTGTCGTAGCGGGTGGTCAGCCGCTTGAGAATCGAGGCCAGGGCGTCCCGCTCGGCGTCGGTGAGGTCGGGGAGGGACTGCACCGCCCGCCGGGGCAGGAGCATGGTCTCGAAGGGCCAGACCGCCCAAAAGGGGACCAGGGCCACCCAATGGTCGTTTTCCACCACGATGCGCGAGCCATCGTCCCCAACGGCCAGTTCGGCGGCCAGATAGTCCATCAGCAAGGGCGCGCCGTTGTCCTGGAAGTAGGCGCGCTGGGTGATCTCTTCCTTGGCCGGTTCCACGGGCACCCGGCGGTTGGCCCAGATCTGGCCGTGGGGGTGGGGGTTGGAGCAGCCCATCACCGCGCCTTTGTTCTCGAAGATCTGCACATAGTTGATGCCGGGACGTCCGCCCAGATCCACCATCTGCTCGGCCCACATATCCACCACCCGGCGGATGTCTGCGGGGTCCATCTGGGGCAGGGTGAGGTCGTGCCGGGGGCTGAAGCAGATCACCCGGCTGGTGCCGGTCTCCGCCTGGGCCTGGAAGAAGGGGCTGCTGCTCACATCCCCCCCGGGCCCGTCCAAAAGCAGGGCGGCAAAATCATTCTCAAAGACAAAGGTGTGGGCGTAGTCGGGATTTTGCGCCGCGCCCCCCGCCCGCTCATTGCCGGGGCAAAGATAACATTTCGGGTCGTGGGCCGGGCGATTGTCCGGCGGCGATTTCTCCACCTGTCCCTGCCACGGCCGTTTGGTGCGGTGGGGCGAGACCAGCACCCATTCGCCGTTGAGGATGTTACGGCGGCGGTGGGGGTGTTCGGTGGGGTCGAAGGGGGTGGTTGGTTGGATGGTTGGTTGGTTGGTTGGTTGGTTGGTTGGTTTGGTCATTTTTTGGATTCCATTGCTAGGGCGATTGCGCCGAGGACGCCGGATCGGTTGCCCAATCCTGGCGGGACGATGTAGGTGTCGATATTTTCGAGAATGGTTGGGGATTGGACGTAGCCGTTGAGATAGCCAAGGGTTTTGCTGCGCACAAGGGGGAAGAGCTGGGGCTGGTCCATGACACCGCCGCCCAGGATGATGCGCTGGGGCGAGAGGATGCAGATATAGTTGACCAGCCCAAGGGCCAGATAGTCCGCCTCCAGATCCCAGGCCGGGTGGTCGGGGCCAAGGGTCTGGCCGGGCTGCTGCCAGCGCTGTTCCAGGGCGGGACCGGCGGCCATGCCCTCCAAGCAGTCGCCGTGGAAGGGGCAGGTTCCGGGGAAGGGGTCCCGATCCCAGTCGTGGGGGATGCGGATGTGGCCCATCTCTGGGTGGACCAGGCCGTGAGCCAACTTGCCGCCCACCATTGCCCCGCCCCCAAAGCCCGTGCCGATGGTGAGATAGAGAAAGGTGTCCAGCCCCTGGGCCGCGCCCCAACGGTGTTCGCCCAGGGCCGCGCCGTTGACGTCCGTGTCAAAGCCCACGGGGACGCCCACGGCCTGGCCCACCGCACGGGCAAAGTTGGTGTCCCGCCAGCCCGGCTTGGGGGTGGAGGTGATGTAGCCCCAGGTGGGCGAGGCTGGATTGGGGTCAACCGGGCCAAAGGCGGCGATGCCGATGGCGACCAATCCCCTGGCCTTGTGGTGTTTGCGAAAGAAGGCGATGGCCTGGGAGATGGTCTCCTCGGGCCGGGTGGTGGGGAAGCGGATCTCGTCCTGGATGTCGTCCGGGCCGGTGCCGACCGCGCACACAAATTTGGTGCCGCCGGCCTCAATGCCGCCGTATAGGGTCATAGATTGCTCCTTGTGCGAGGTGTGTGGGTAGAAGGGCAAAACAGATCATGGGATCAGTATAACATTTGGGGGGCAAAGAGACCAGGGGCGGAAGTGTGGTGCATAGGGCTTTTCAAAAGTCATCAATCCCCGGCAAGTCAGCGCAGGTTGAGTAGGCCGGGTCGACCAAACTGGTGCAAAACGAATGGAGGCTAGGCCGTATCGAAACCGTAGCGGGTCAACCCGCTACGGTTTCGATACGCCGCCAGTCAGTGAATGGTCAGCGGAGATTTCGGCGGCGGCTACTCAACCTGCGCTAGCCTCGCCAATGCAGCTGCCGTCCCCAGCAATCCCAGCGGGCTTTGACAGTGGTTGGGCCTTGGGATAAAATGCTTATGCAAACTTAAACGCGCCATGCACACCCTGCCTCAATCTACTCGAAAGCACCCTCATGAAACGATCCGAGATCAACGCCATTCTACGCCAGACCGACGCCTTTATTCGGGCCAACGGCTTCCACTTGCCCCCCTTCGCCTATTGGACGCCTGCGGATTGGGCCGAAAAGGGGCCGGAGGTGCGGGAGATCGCCGATCGCATGTTGGGGTGGGACATCACCGACTTTGGCCTGGGCGACTTTCGGCATAAGGGATTGGTCCTCTTTACCATCCGCAATGGCGACCCGGCCATGCTGAGTACGGGTATGGGCAAACTCTACGCCGAAAAGCTGTTGATCTGCGACCCTGATCAGATCACCCCCTTGCACTACCACTGGCGCAAGATGGAAGACATCATCAACCGGGGCGGCGGCAGGCTGGTCCTGCGCCTCTTCAACTCCACCCCGGACGGCGGTCTGGCCGACACGGATGTGATCGTCAGCATCGACGGCGTGCAACGAACCGTGGCGGCTGGCGGAACCGTGGTATTGCAGCCGGGCGAAAGCATCACCCTGCCCACGGAGTTGTACCACGCCTTTTGGGCCGAATCGGACCGGGTGCTGGTGGGCGAGGTCTCCACGGTCAACGACGACAACACGGACAACCGCTTCTACGAACCCATCGGTCGCTTCGCCACCATCGACGAAGATGAGCCGCCCCTCTATCTGCTGTGCAATGAGTACCGTACGAGGTATCGATATTAGGGGGTTGGGAGATTGGGAGATTGGGAGATTGGGAGATTGGGAGATTCTGCCGCGCCAATCACCCAATCGCCTAATCTCCCAATCTCCCAATCCCCCAATCTCAAAACCCTACAAGTCATCTACCCACCAACCCAAAGGCCACCTCATGCCAAATCTATTTGATGCCATCGTCGCCGGGCATCTCTGTCTGGACATCATTCCCGATCTGTCGGCCAATGACCCGGAGCAGTTTCGCCGGGCGTTTGTGCCGGGCCGATTGGTGATGGCCGGCGACGCCAACATCAGCACGGGCGGACCGGTCTCCAATGTGGGGCTGGCTCTGCACAAGCTGGGCATGCGGGTGCAGTTGATGGCCAAAGTCGGGGACGATCTCTTCGGCCAGGTGATCCGCCAGATCGTGGATGGCCACGGCCCGGGGCTGGCCCCAGGCATCGGGGTGGACCCAGCGACCCATTCGTCATACACCGTGGTGATCAGCCCGCCGGGCATGGACCGCCACTTCATCTACTTTCCCGGCGCCAACGACACCTTCAGCGCCGCGGACGTGGACCACCATGTGGTCGGCCAGGCCCGACTCCTCCACTTCGGCTACCCGCCCCTCTTGCCCCATATGATTGCGGACCGCGGCGCCCAGCTCGCAGAGACCTTGGGCCGGGCCAAAACCAACGGCGTCACCACCTCCCTGGACATGACCATGCCGGACCCAGCCTCCCCGGCCGGCCAGGCTGATTGGCCCGCCATCCTGGGGGCCGGCCTGCCCCATGTGGACATCTTTCTGCCCAGCATCGAGGAGATCCTCTTCATGTTGTGGCGAGATCGCTTCGATGCTTTGGAAGAACAGGCCGGCGGCCAATCGATCCTGCCCCTGATCACACCCCAGATCTTGGGTGAGGTCAGCCAGGGGTTGATGGACCTCGGCCCCGCCATCGTCGGACTGAAGCTGGGCGACCGGGGGCTCTATTTGCGCACGGCCAACCAAACGAGGTTGGCGGCCATTGGCCGGGCCGCCCCGGTCAACCCGGCGACGTGGGCGGACCGGGAACTCTGGTCGCCCTGTTTCAACGTCCACGTGGTCGGCACAGTCGGCTCCGGGGACGCCACCATCGCCGGGTTTTTGACCGCCCTGCTGCGCAACTTGTCGCCCGAAGAGGCGGTCAACGCGGCCGTGGCCGTGGGCGCTTGCAACGTCGAGGCCGCGGACACCCTGGGCGGCATCCGCCCTTGGGAAGAGACCCAGGATCGGGTGGCGGCGGGCTGGGCCAAACACCCCATGCCCCCGCCCACACCCGCCTGGGGGTGGGATGCGGTCCACGCTCTGTGGAGCCAGTGAACTGTAAAAGGGCTGGATTCACCACAGAGATCACAGAGAGAAACGTAGCCGTTCAGTGAGTCTAAAAAATAGAACACGGATCAGACGGATTAAACGGATTTTGACGGATTTTCAAAAGAAAATCGTATCTTCTCAATAAACCGGGGATTCTCGTTCCCACGCTCTGCGTGGGAATGCAAATGGGCGCTCTGCGCCCCTCGGCGCAGGAGCGCCGAACAGCCACTCCCACGCAGAGCGTGGGAGCGAGACCCCTGTTTATTGAAAGGATACAGAAAATCCGTCAAAATCCGTTTAATCCGTTCAATCCGTGTTCTATTTTTTACTCTTCCTGACCCATTCCGGCATGGGTCAATTCGCCCAAGCCGCCCTTTTGAACTATAATAAACGGTTGTTATGGCTAATTCACAGTACGTTTTCTGCCCCCTGTGTGGGGCCAAACTAGCGAAACAAGAGTACCTTGGCGCGGCGCGGGATGTCTGTCCGCGCTGTAGGTTTGTGCATTTTGCCGATCCCAAAGTGGCGGTGATCGGATTGGTTCACCACGCCGGCCGGGTCTTGCTGGCCAAGCGGGCCGTGGACCCGGCCAAGGGCAAGTGGGCGCTGCCCGGCGGTTTTATGGACGCCGGCGAGATGCCCGAAGCGGCCCTGGGCCGTGAACTGATGGAAGAGGTGGGCATGGCCATCCGGGTGGAGCGTCTGCTGGAGATCTTCCCCATGACCGGCCACGGGCCGGTGAGCCGAGGCATTGTGCTGGCCTATCTGGTGCGGCCCAGCCAGGATCCGCCCCCGGTTTTGGTGGCCATGGACGATATCGACGCCGTGGGCTGGTTTGCGCCAGG
>CAZKEX010000020.1:0-16162 GCA_964551895.1 uncultured Caldilineaceae bacterium
CTGTACCTGCAACATAAAATTTCCTTTCGGGTTGGGAAGATAGGTTTTACCGCAAAGGCGCAAAGGATAGAAGGAATGAAGGGAAAGCAATCGTTCAGCGAGTCCAAAAAATAGAACACGGATTGGACAGATTTGACGGATCAAAAACGGATTTTCTTCTAAAAATCAGTGGGAATCCGTTTCATCCGTTCAATTCGTGTTCTATTTTTCCCCCTTTCTTTGCGCCCTTTGCGGTGAAAAAGATAGCGGTTGAAGACTCAGCTTTTGCCCAAGCTGGCCCGCAGCCGTCGGTCGGCTTCCGCCAGCACGGGGTCGCTTTTGCAAAAGGTGAATCGGGCCAGATCCGCCACCAGATGGCGGTGGGCCGGGCTGAAGAAGGCGCTGGGCGGGATGGCCGCCACCCCAACCTGGGCGGTCAGATGGCGACAGACCGCCACGTCTCTGGCCTCGCCGGGGGGAACCGCCACGCTCAAATGGCCCGTATCGGCCAGGATGAAGTAGGAACCTTGGGGACGGGTGGGGGTCAGCCCGGCCGCGGTGAGGGAGGCCAGCAGGCGATCCCGCTTTTCTTCGTACATGGCGGCCAGCCAGCCGTAATATCCGGCGGTTTCAGCCCCCTCCACGGCAATGGCCACCGCCTCTTGCAGGGGCGTCGCCACGGAGAAGGGGATCCATTGATGGGCCATGACCACGGCGTGGACCACAGGCGCAGGCCCAATCACCCAGCCGATCTTCCAGCCGGTGACGGAGAAGGTCTTGCCCGCGCTGCCCAGGGTGATGGTGTGGGCCCACATCCCCGGCAGGGTGGCCATGCGCACATGGGCGGCCCCGTCATAGGTCATCCACTCGTAGACTTCGTCGCTGAGGACAAAGAGGGGGCGCACATGGGGCTGGCGATTGTGGGCCAAGACCAACTGGGCAATGGCGCTGAGTTCGTCCCGGCTGAAGACCTTGCCCACGGGGTTGTGGGGGGTGTTGACCACGATCAGCCGTGTGCGGGGGGTGAAGGCGGCGGCCAGTTCGGCCATATCCAGCTTCCAATGGGCGGCGCTGTGGACCTGTTCCCCTGTGGGCGGGCGCAGGGGCACATAGACCGGCACGCCCCCGGCCATCTGCACCGCGGCGGGGTAGCTGTCGTAGAAGGGTTCGATCAGGATCACTTCGTCGCCGGGGTCCACCAGGGCCTGCACCGTGGCGAAGATGCCCTCGGTGGCCCCCACGGTGATCACCAGCTCGGTCATGGGGTCCAGGGTGCGGGCAAAGCGGGGCGAATAGAAGGCGGCCAGGGCCTTGACCAGGCGAGGATGGCCGGCGCTGCGGGTGTATTGGTTCAAATCGGCGGCGATGGCCTGGGCCGCGGCGGTCTTGATGAAGTCCGGAGCGGGAAAGTCGGGGAAGCCCTGGCCCAAATTGACGGCCTGATGCTGGTTGGCCAGGGCGGTAAACTCGGCAAAAACCGTGGCCCCAAAGCCTTGCACCCGCTGGGCGGGCAAAAATGGCTGGGGCGATGTGGGCGATGTGGTCACGGGCAATTCCTCTCAGATAGCTCGGCGACGGACGGAGAGCGGGGTGGTTGGGGTGATGGGGATGGCGTTGGCCAGTAGGTGATCCAGATAATCGTAGGCATCGTCCGTCACTTTTGGCCCCCGCACCGGGGCGGTAATGCCGTCGGGCACGGCCTGGACCAGGCCCTGCACATCGGCCTGCAGGACGATGGAGACGGCATATTCCCGGCGGGAGGCGGGCACATCCAGCCAGCCGCCCTTGGCCTCCATCAACCGACGCACGTTGCCCGGTCCCCAATTGTAGGCCAACAGCGCCCAATAGTAGTCCCGCAGCCCGAAGCGGTCCACATAGTCCCGCAAAAAGGCCAGATAGGCCGCGGCCACCAGCACATTGCTATAGGCATCAAAGGGGTCCACTACACCGATGCGGGGCGCCCATTCGTCCCAGGTGCTGGGGATGATCTGCAACAGGCCCATGTCGTTGGCCTTGCCCACGGCCAAGGGGTCCAGGCGACTCTCGGCCCAGGCTTGCTCGGCCAACAGTCGCCAGTCCAGACCATATTTTTGGGCGATCTCCGTGAACATCTCGGCGTAGGTCATGGGATTTTGGATTGGAGATTTTGGATTTTGGATTGGGTGAGTGGCGATTGGGAGATTAGGCGATTGGGAGATTGGGACTGGGGATTGGAGGGATTCCCACGACACAATCTCCAAATCGCCCAATCTCTTAATCGCCTAACTCTAACCGTCGGCCCACATTATATCCGATCTTCTTCGTGCTGACCAGGAGGATCAATGTCATAGTCCCCCCACTTGCCGCTGAAGGAGGCGGCGAACATCTCGGCATTGGTGCGCTCGGCGGCGGCCCGGGCTTTGGTCAGCACGGCGTCCCGGCGGGATTGGGCCTGACGGGCCATGGTCTTGGCTTGGGCGGCCTGGCCTGGGGTCACCTGGGCAATGCGCACTCGGCGCACATCTCCCATGGCATAGTCGAACTCGTCGCCCTCAAATTTGGCCCGGATGGCCCGACCCAAGGGCGTGTCCGCGCCCAGCAGATCCTGGGCCAGATCCCCGGCCCCCTCCTCGACCAAACGCACGGTCATGGGGTCCCGATGGCCCTGGGCATCGATCAGCTCCACCGTCACCTGTGCGCCGATGCCCACTTGGGCGGGTAACTGTTTACGTCCGCTTGCTTCTTGTGTATCCATGTCTCTCCTCGTCTGGCAGCTTCGCTAGAATTTTACCCTACACGTCTCCATCCTACCACCTGCGCCGAAAAGAGAGAAATGGCTTTGATTTGTGCCGGACCCAAGGGCGCTGGACAAGAAAAGCCGCCGCTGATTTCGCATCGGCGGCGGCTTTTTGATATCCTTCAATTGGGTTGAAACGACGGACGCTTACTGCCCCGTAAAGGTGAGCAAGTAGGCGATCAGGTTGCCCATATCTTCGGTGGAGAGGCTGTCGGCGTAGGTGGCCGGCATGACCCCAGCGGGATAATCCGCCACCACAAAATCGCCGGGGTTGGCAACGCTGTGATACAGATAGAAGGCCGGGCTTTCCCCAGGCACCCGCTTGATGGCCTGGTTGGCGATCCCATACCAGCTTGGGCCCACCATTACCCCGCCCTTTTCCAGACTGTGGCAGCCGATACAACCGTTCAACTGGGCGATCTGTTCGCCCGCCTTGGCATCCCCGGCCTGGATGGCGGCCGCCACATCCTCGGGCAGACCGGCAAAGATCTCCTCCGTGGTCAGGCTGGTGATGTCCAGGATCTCTGGCGTGGCCGTGGGTTTGGCCTCGACGGCCTGCTCGCCCACGCTGAAATCCATCTGCGGAGAGATGAGCTGGACCGTGGGGTCGGCGGAACAGGCGGCGAAAAGCAACAGAATCCCGATCAACAGGGAGACGATCAGAAAAGAACGGCGGTTTTGGAACAAAATGTCCATTGAGGACCTCCGGACACGAATAATTTTGATGGGAAATAGTTGGCTTCTATGGCCCACAGGGCGCACAGATGATAAAAAACACCTTCAAAACAGTGTATCATACCCCCAAAAATAGGGCAATTTCTGCGCAAAAATTCACAAAGGTTAGTGGTTAGCGGCTGGCTCTCGCCACATAGAGGGCGATGCTGCCGGCGACGGCGGCGTTGTAGCTGCCGATAACGCCGTGCATGGGCAGGCGCACGAGGAAATCGCACTTTTCCCGGGTCAGGTGGCTGAGGCCGCTGCCTTCGCTGCCCACCACCAGGGCGATGGCCCCTTCCAGCTTGGCGTCGGCCAGCTCCACGGCATCCGTGGAATCCTCCAGCCCGGCCACCCACACCCCGGCCTGTTTGAGTTCGTCGATGGTGCGGTTGAGGTTGGTGACCTTGGCCACCAGCAGATGTTCCACGGCCCCGGCGCTGGCATTGCTCACCGCGGCGGTGACCCCGGCAGCCCGGTGCTTGGGGATGATCAGGCCGTGGGCGCCCAGGTTCTCGGCGGTGCGGATCAGGGTGCCCAGGTTTTGGGGATCCTGGACTTGGTCCAACAGCAGAAGCAGGGGCGGCTCCTTGCGGCTTTTGGCCAGGGCCAGGCAGTCATCCACACTGGCATAGGGGTAATCCTCCACCTCCAGGGCCACGCCTTGGGCATTGACCCCCTCGTCCTTCAGCTTTTTGAACAGCCCCCCCACCACATAGCGCACGGGGGATCGGGTGGCATCCGCCGCGGCCAGGATTTCGGCCAGGGTATCCTTGGCCGGATCGCCCTCCGCCCCCTCCACCCACAGGCGAAAGACCCGCCGCCGCCCGGCCCGCAGACTCTCCAACACGGCTCGTCGTCCGTAGATCAGTTCACTCATAGTTGTCCCTGTATCCTATTCTTTAACCGCCGAGGGCGCAGAGATCATCGCAGAGAAGCGCAGAGAAAGCCGTTTTTTTCTCTGCGTTGTCCTCTGCGCATCCTCCGCGTCCTCGGCGGTTAAAGTTTCTCACTCTTCTCGCCGCCAGGTTGTGCCCTTGGGGCCATCTTCAAGGATGACGTTCAATTCTTTCAACCCATCCCGGATCTGGTCCGAGAGGGCCCATTGCTTGGCCGTGCGCAGATCCGTGCGCACCTTGACCAGCAGATCGATGTAGGGTTCCACGGCCACCTGCATCCCAGGCTGGGCTTCGCCAGCGGCCAGGGTGAGGCCAAAGATACCGGCCAATTCACCCAGGGTGCGTTGGGCTGCCTCGAAGAAGGGGCCGCTCACCCCGGCGCTGCGGGCGGTGTTGATGGCCGTGACCAGTTCAAAGAGGACGGCCAGCCCGCCGGCCGTGTTGAGATCGTCGTCCATGCTCTCGACAAAGGCGACCCGGGCCTGTTCCGTGGCCAGACGCACGGCGTCCGCGGCGTCGCCTGTGGTGAGGGCGCCCGTGGCTGGGCGCAATCCCCCCCGCAGCCGGGTCAGGCTGCGCTCGGCGCCGGCCACCACTTCGTCCGTGTAGACCACGGGCTTGCGATAGTGGCCGGCGAAGATCACCATGCGCAGGACATCGGCGCTGTGTTCGGCCAGAAATTGGTCGATGGTGATCAGGTTGCCCAGGGATTTGCTCATCTTCTCTTCGCCCAACTGCAACATGCCGTGGTGCATCCAGATGTTGGCAAAGGGCTTGCCGGTCAGGCTTTCGCTCTGGGCGATCTCGTTTTCGTGGTGGGGGAAGATCAGGTCGTTGCCGCCGCCGTGGATGTCGATGGTCTCGCCCACGTGGTGCAGACACATGGCCGTGCATTCGATATGCCAGCCAGGCCGACCGGGACCCCAGGGGCTCTCCCAGGCCGGTTCGCCGGGCTTGGCCGCCTTCCACAGGGCGAAATCGGCTGCATTTTCCTTGCGCTCGTCCTCGGCCACCCGTGTGCCGCTGACGGCTTCGTCCAGTGTGCGGCGGCTGAGTTTGCCGTAGTCTTCGTCCTTTGTCACCCGAAAATAGACGCTGCCATCAATTTCGTAGGCATAGCCCCCCTCGCCCAATTCCTGGATCACTTTGATGATCCGGTCGATCTCCGTGCTGACCCTGGGATAGGCGTCGGCCTGCATGACGTTGAGGTCGGAAAGGTGGTCCAGATATTTGTCCGCATAGCTGGCGGCCAGTTCAAAGGGGTCCCGCCCGGTCTCGTTGGCCCGGCGGATGATCTTGTCATCCACATCGGTGAAGTTGGTGACGAAGTGGATGTCAAAGCCCCGAAAGGCCAGATAGCGGCGCACCATGTCAAAGACGATGGCGCTCATGGCGTGGCCGATGTGGGCGTCGGCATAGACCGTGGGCCCGCACAGATAGATACCCACCTTGCCGGGTTCCAGGGGCACAAACTCTTCTTTTTGCCGGGACAGGGTGTTGTAGAAGCGTATTGACATGGGTTGATCCTGTTCGATGATTGTGTTGCGGCAGTAGGGGATTGGGGGTTGGGGATTTGGGATTGGGGACTGGGCGAAAAACCCAATCCCCAATCCCAAATCCCCAACCCCCGCCCCCTACTCCACCGGGGAGGCGAAGATCAGCCGGCCGGCGTTGGTCTGGAGGACTTTGGTGACCTGGACCGAGATCTCTCGGTTCAGATAGCGGCGGCCATTTTCCACCACCACCATTGTGCCGTCGTCCAGATAGCCCACACCCTGGCCGATCTCCTTGCCTTCCTGGATGATCTTGAGGGGCATATCCTCGCCGGGCAGGACTACGGACTTGACCGCGTTGGCCAGCTCGTTGATGTTGAGTACCTTGACCCCTTGCAGTCGGGCCACCCGGTTGAGGTTGTAGTCGTTGGTGATGATCACCGCGCCCATGTCTTTGCCCAGGCTGATCAGCTTGTCGTCCACCTGGCGAGCGTTGCTGGGGTCCTGGTCGATGAAGATGATGTCCACATCCGGGTTGTGCTGAAGGCGGTCCAACATCTCCAGCCCGCGCCGGCCCCGATTGCGGCGCAGGGCCTCGGACGAATCGGCGATGTATTGGAGTTCGTTGAGGACAAAGCGGGGCACGGCCAGGGTGGCCAGGAGGAAACCGGCCTCGGCCACATCCGCCACCCGCCCGTCGATGATCACGCTGGTGTCCAACAAGAGCAGGGGGGCAGACGGCTGTTCTGCGGCCTCTGCAATCGGGGCAGGCGGCGCGGACGGCGCATCAGCCGCCTCTTCCTTGGCCCGTCCAAAGCGGAAGAAGGAGAAGATCTCCTTCTGGCGCACGGCCATCACCGTCACACCCAGATAGCCAAAGACGATGACGCCCACAAAGGGCAACACCGTGCCAAAGGGGGTGGGCAACAGGGAGAGGGGATAGGCCAGGAGCGCGGCGATCAACAGCCCGATGCCAAGGCCGATGGTGCCGCTCAACAGTTGAGCGACTGGAACTTGTCTTAGACTAGACCGGGCGGCCCTGGCCGGCTTGATGGTCAGCCAGGGGGCGAGCAGGGCGCCCAAGAGGGCGCCGACGACTGCCAAAGGAATACGGATTTGGGCTGCTTGCACAGTCAACTGGTCTGTACCGGCCAAGGTACTCCCCAACTCCCAGCCGGCCAGCCCAAATGCGACCATACCCAGCACCCGAAAGATCGGGTCGAGACGCATGATGGGGGCCTCCTATAAGTGCCGAACGAAATGAAAAGGATGATTTGGAATAAAGGGTTACGGGATAAACAGGACAAGGGCCAAAACAAGAATCAAGATAAAAGCCAGGATAAAAATCAGAAAAAACGAAAAAACCCCTCACAGGGTGAGCGATCCAATGACCAAACAAGGATTGGGGCCAACAATTAAAGATGACGAATCAAGTCCATGACAGGTACCGGGTTAACAATAAAGGCACAGTGTCATCATACATGAAAACGAGCAAGTTCGCAATAGAACGCGGATGACGCCAAAGTTTTCAAAAAATAGGCCACGGATGGTACGGATTTAACGGATTAAAACGGATTTTTCTTGATCTTTAGTTTGATCCGTTTTGATCCGTCCGATCCGTTTCATCTGTGGCCTATTTTTACACCTCCGCCGATGGGCAGAGGTCTGCCAGGGTGCAGGCTTCGCAGTTGGGCTTGCGGGCATCGCACACCCGGCGTCCGTGGAAGATCAGCAGATGGGAGAGGTCGATCCATTCGGATTGGGGGGTCAGGGCCATGAGATCTTGTTCGATCTTCTTGGGGGTCTTCTCCACGGTCAGCCCCAGGCGCTGGGAGAGACGGCTGACATGGGTGTCCACCACCACGCCGTCGGCGATGTGGAAGCCCACGCCCAGGACCACGTTGGCCGTCTTGCGGGCCACACCGGCCAGGCTGAGCAGATCGTCCATGTTTTGGGGTATCTCCCCGCCAAAGTCGTGGACGATGCGCTGGGCGGCCTCTTGGATGTGCTTGGCCTTGTTGCGGAAGAAGCCTGTGGAGCGCACCATCTCTTCCAGTTCGCCCCGATCCGCCCCGGCGAAGGCCGCAGGCGTGGGATATTTCTCGAACAGAGCGGGCGTCACCTTGTTGACCCGCTCGTCCGTGCACTGGGCGGACAAAATGGTCGCCACCAGCAGTTGGAAGGGATCTTCGTGGGTCAGCGCGCAACAGGCATCCGGGTGGGCGGCCCACAGGCGGCGGGTGATTTCGGGCATTCGGTCGGCGGGCGGGCTGGATGGGGTTAGGGTCATGGTTAATGGTCTCGACCTACAAAATTAAAAATTAAAAATTAACCATCAACCATCAACCATTAACCATTTCTGTTTTGAATGGTTAATGGTTGATGGTTAATTTTTAATGGTTGATGATGTGCGGCTATGACAGTTGCAACACGGGTCGCGCCGCCACGGTGTCCCCGGAGTCGTCCACCCGCTGCCAGGGGTAGAGGATCCATTCGTCCGTGACTTCGGCGTAGTAGTCGGGCGCTTCGTCGGGGAAGTAGCTGCTCTCCTTCTTCCAGTGCAGGACGGCCAGCTCCGGGAAGCCGCCGGCCCCCTCGATGCGCCCCTTGACGGCCATGATGGTGCGGCCCCGGAACCAGAGGTTGTCCACCACCAAAATCTTGCGCCCCTGCAACACAGGGTCCGCCGGGAACTGGAGGAAACGGGGCCAGCTCATCTGTGAGCGCACGCCGGAATCCTGGAAGAGGACGGCCGCGGTCAGCACATCCTTCATGCGCAGGGCCTCGGCGATCATGCCGCCGGGGATGATGCCCCCCCGGGTGATGACCATGATGGCGTCGTAGGGGCCGTTCAGCTTCCCCACCAGCTTGGAGATCAGCTCCTCCACATCGTGCCACGACAGATAGACTTTTTGATTCATGGGTTTCTCCGGGATTCAGGGTAACTGTTCATTCAAAATAGGCCACGGATTGGACGGATACAACGGATAAAAAACGGATCTTTTTTTGATCCGTGAAAATCCGTTGTATCCGTCCAATCCGTGTTCTATTTGTTCTCCTTGGGCAGACCCAAGGTGGCGTCGAGGATCAGATCGCCCAGTGGGTGCTGCATGGGTGGATCGAAATAGAGGCCCAGCCCGGCTTGCACGGGCGCGGGGACCTGGGCGGCGGTCATGGCAAAGGGTTGGGGGGGCAGGTAGCGCAGCATATATTGGCCGGGGACCAGTCCCCAAAAGCGGAATTCGCCCTGGGCGTCGGTCTCAGTCTGGGCCACCAGGGTTCCCCCGTCGTTGAGGAGCTGAATCAGGATCCCGGCCACACCCAACTGGCCGCCCACCCAGCCCGCCCCAGCCGGACGCACCCGCATCACCACCGGGTCGTGGTCGCTGGAATGGTGCAGGCTATCCGGGTCGGTGACGGCAGGATAGGGGAAGTCGGCGTTGATGTGCAACGGGCTGGCCCCGGCAAAGGCGGCCACCATGCTTGGCGTCATCAGCATGTGGTCCAAGACCTGGCTGCCGCCGTTAAAAATATAGGTGTACTGATCCGCCGGGGAGATGAACTGGAAGACGTGGCGCAGGTTGGGCGTCACCCCGGTGCGCAGGGCCTCCACCGGGCCGCTGCCCAGATAGTCGTTGAGATCCCCCAGAACCACCACATGGGCGGTGGGGTCGGTGTCCAGCGTGGCCTGGACCAGGGCGGCCACATGCCGGGCCTGGGCCGTGCGCCGCACCACGTTGACCGTCTCGTCGCCGCCTTTGCTCTTCCAATGGTTGACAATCAGGGTCAGGGGGTACGGCTGGCCCCAACGCCCAGTTACGGCGAGATCCACAACAAGGGGCGGACGGTTAAAAAGAGCGTATTCCCCCCTTTCACAGGGATCGTCCCGCATATAGCGCACGCCATAGCTGAGGGCCGAACAGCCCTGGACCGAGGCTGCGCCCAAGACGGCGACCCGGTCCCCGCGGGTGAGCAGGGCGTTGGTGAGGGGGAACTGAAAATCCTTGCTGCCAGGGCCTTCCATGGCCGTGGCGGTGTAGGCCAGGCCAAAGTCCGTGGCCAGGAGATCGGCCAGATTTTGCACATCTTCCGGCGTGCCCATCTCTTGCAGACCGATGACCGTGCAGCCTGCCATCCCTTCGGCGATGGCCAGGGCGCGCTTGTGCAGTTGGGCCGCGTACTCGGCTTCGTCCCGATACTGGTCGCCGCCCCGGCCCATGCCCAGGGCGTTGAAGGTGCAGACGGTAAAGTCGTCTTCCCCGGCGGGCTGTTCGGCATCGCTGATCAGGTTGCGTCGCTCGTAGCCTAGGGATTGGCCGGGGAGCAGGGCCAACTGATATTTCTCGAAGCTATAGTCGATGATGCCCACCAGAGAATCGTTGCCCTGGGCGTCGGGCTGGCTGAAGATCGTGTCGCCCCAGCCCAGTTCGGGCAGATCCGCGCCCACGCTGTTGCTCAAATACATCAGCGCGGTCATGTCGTCCGCTGCGGACTGGAAGACCCGGCCCCCGTCCACATAGGCCAGCAGATCCTGGGCGATGAAGGCGATCTCGATCTCGCCGCTACTAAATCGTTTTGTCGGCCCTTGCACCACGCCCTGGAAGCCGTCCACCCGGACCAACATGCCCTCGAATTGCTCGAAGAGAGTGGCCGGGTCCGTGGCCAAGGCGGCGGCGGGAACCGCCACAGGCTGGATGGGATCCGGGCCGCACAGCTCCGGCGGCAGGGCTGTGACCGTGCCGGCGGGGCTGATCTCGGTCTTGTCGTAGTATTCCGTGGCCTTGCCCCCGGTGATCAGGACACAGTCGCCCACAGTCACTTTGGGCTTGCGGTCCAAATAGACCATGATGCCATCGCTGGTGGCCGGATCGCCGTCGCCCTGGGGATCCTGCAAAAAGAAGAACTTGCCGCCCACGCCGGTGACTAGGCCAAAGGTCGTCACCCGTTGCCCATCCAAGGGGGTGACCGGGCCGTCGCCCTGAATGTCGAAGACACGCACGGTCTCCTCGGGCAAGGTGGGGGCCGCAGCCTGGGCGGCGCTGCCCTCCCCGGTGATGTCGGCCAGGGTGCGGGGAATCAGCCGATAGGTGCCAAAGGCATGGTCCACAATGCCGGTGATGCCTGGGAGACTCTGGCGGGCCTCTGCGCCAAAATAGACGCCCCGATCATCCACGCGGATGATGCCGGAGGCGTCTCGGGCCATCCATTCGCCATATTGGTCCGGCGGCCCCACGGCCTCCACGGCTTCAACCCGCACCAGCACGCCCTCCCAGCCCTCGGCCGCTGCGGCCTTGGCGGTCAACACCACGGGCGGGGGGAGGGGCGCGTTGTCCGCCAGCACCACCACGCTCTCCGCGCCGGCGTTTGGCTCAATTTGGGTCAAATCGTGGAATTCGCCGACCACACCGGTGATGCGCACCCGGTTGCCCTGGATCAGGTCGTGGCCGGGCTGATAGACGGCGATGCCGCTCCAAAGCCGGTCCGTGGGGATGGGCATGATCTGGTCGTCTTGGATAAAGTAGAGGTTGCCGTAGACCCCAGTCACCACCCCCTCCACGGTCACTTCCTGACCGACCAGGGCGGAATCATCCCCCTGGCTCATGGAGCCTTGGATAGTTTGGATAGGGGTCAACGTCACATCCTGGGCCTGGGCGCCGCCCAAGAAGAGGACAGAATAGAGTATCAGGGCCAGAAAGACCAAGGCCACCGTACGTCGATTGAGGCATCCGTGACAGAGGATCATGGGCATTTTCTCGCTTCCGTGGGGATAGACAATTTGGTCCCTGCATGATAGCACAGGCCGGGGATCGGTTCAAAGCAGTCGAGGGCTGTCGAGAGGCTTTCAAAATAGAACACGGATCAGACGGATCGGACGGATTAAAACGGATCAAACTGAAAAATCCGAGAAAAAATCCGTGCAAATCCGTGAAATCCGTGGTTTATTTTGAAAGCACTGAAGCCAGGATTGGCGGGCAAGTTGCCCCGGCACGTCTTCACCGCTATAATCAAGCCCATGCTTACCCACAGCCAATCCCAGCCCAATCCAGCCTCGACGCAGTTTGTCCCCATTGCCCCTGGTTTGGGACGGGGCGACCCTTTGCCCGTGGGCTGGCGACCTGTGGCGGATCTGCCCCTGACCATCCTGGTGGGGCTGACCGGGGTGGGCAAGTCCACCACCTTGGCGGCTTTGGCGGAGAGCGGCACCGGCTTCACCCTGCTGCCCAACCGCCGGGAGGTGACCGACTGGCTGATCATCGCCGCCATGCAAGCGGCGGACGGCGACCCCATCCAGCCGGTGACGGACCGCACGGCCCGCTTTGCGTACACCCGGCGCTATCGGGAAGCGTTCCCCGGCGGCATGGCCCATGCCCTGGCCCAGTTGAGCGTCGACCCGGCCCACTGGCCCGGCGACCTGATCTTCGACGGTCTGCGCGGGGCGGAGGAGGTGAGCCACGCCGCCGCCCTCCTGCCCCAGGCCCGCTTCGTGGTTCTCCACGCCCCGGATGCCGTGCGGGTGCAACGGCTCTTAGGGCGCAACGATGCCTTTGACCAGGTGGATGTAGTTTCTCATGAAATCGACGCTGGCGATATACGATCTTTTGCGGATATCGGCCTGCCCGCCGCCGCCGAACTCTTTGGCCCCAGCCAGGAACATAGGCTTCTGGCCCTGGTCCGCCGGGGCGAGGTGACCGGGGCAGATCTGGCCGCCAAACTAAGAATCGTGGTGGAGGAGCGGCGCAATTACGACCCAGACGCAGCCCTGGCCGCGCTGATCGACCTGGCATCCGCCCGCACGTTGGTGGTGGACACAACCACCCATTCACCCACCGAAGCCGCCGGGTTGATGGCGGCATTTCTCTCATGACCGATGCCCGCGCTGCCCTCCAAAATCGCATCCTTATGAGGAATGAGTAACGAGTAACGAGTAATTTGTCGTTGACACCCATTCCTAAAACACCCACTACTCACATCACCCATCACTCATTACTCATCACTCCTTACTCCTTACTCATCACTCATCATCCCATGCCCACAATCGCCCGCATCACCACAACCCCATTTAGTTTGCCCATGCACGGCGCGTTGCGCTGGGGCAAGGCCAGCGTGATGGACGCCGCCCATCACGTGCTGATCACCGTGGAATTGAGCGACGGCAGCAGGGGGATGGCCGAATCCCCGCCCCGGCCCACCATCTACGGGGAGACCGTGGAGAGCGTGGTGGGGATCATCCGGGACGAGATTGGGCCGCGGCTAGTGGGGATGGCGGCGAACCCGGCCCAGGCGCTGGCCCGGCTGGGGGAGATCAAGAACAACCAGACGGCCAAGGGGGGCGTGGACATGGCCCTGCACGACGCCCTGGCCGAGAGTCGGGGCATCTCCCTGGCCGACCATCTGGGGGTGACCCAGGACAAGGTGCGGGTGAGCTATATTTTGGGCATCAGCGATCTGGACAGCGCTTTGGCCGAGGCCGAAAAGGTTTACGCCCAGGGGGTGCGGGTGCTGAAGGTGAAGGTGGGCCGGGCGTGGACCGAGGATCTGGCCCGCATCCGGCGTATCCGGGAGAGCCTGCCCCAGGATGTGGATCTGTACGCGGACGCCAACGAGTGCTTTACCCCAAAAGATGCCCAGATCAAACTAGCTACTTTGCGAGATCAGGGTCTTCTTTTCTGCGAAGAACCCTTGCCCGTCGAACTGATTCGGGAACGGGCCGCGTTGCGGGCTGGGGGCCATCTGCTCCTCATTGGGGACGATAGCTGCTTTTCCGAGGGGGATCTGCGCCGGGAACTGGCCTTGGACACCTTCGATATTCTCAACATCAAGACCGCCCGCACGGGCTACACCGAATCCCGGCGCATGTTGGACCGGGCCGTGGCCGCGGGCAAGGGGATCATGGTCGGCTCCCAAGCCGGGACGGGGATCGGGACCGTGCGGGCCGCCCTCTTCGCCGGGCTGCCGGGCATCCATCACCCCAGTGAATTGAGCTTTTTCCTCAAACTGAAGAGCGACATCATCGACCGCCCCCTCACCTTGCACGATGGTTTTTTGCACCTGGCCGACCTGGCCGCGGTCCGCGTGGACGCGGATCTGTTGCGGGACGCATATTTGACTCCGCTGCGAAAACTAAAAATTCACCGCAAAGGCGCAGAGAACGCAAAGAAAAACAAGAGTTCGTCCCTCAGTTTTCCTTAAAATCTTTGCGCCCCTTGCGTCTTTGCGGTGAAAAGCAGCTTTTTGCAGTAGAGTTATATTTGTGAACGGGTGAAGGGGCGAAGAGGGGACTTGCATCCACGCCAAGTGTGGGAACGAGATTCCCCGGATCGTCGAGTAGCTGCCAAAAAAAGCAACAAAATCCTATGCTAAAACGACTCAAACCACTCATCCATCCTATTTGGCTGCCCAGCCAGCGCGTGCTGTTGGACGGACGGGACTATGTGCGGCGGTTGCTGCGCGGCCAGGGGCATCTGCCTCCCCTCAGTCTGCGGGATGTTGGCCCCAGCGACTTTGTGGAGACAGGGCAAGAATTTCTGACCTATTTTGTTGAACTGGGCGGTCTGCAACCGGGCCACGCGGCGCTGGAGATCGGCTGCGGCAGCGGGCGCATGGCCCTGCCCTTGATCGACTTTCTGGACCCAGCACAAGGGGGCCGCTATGTGGGCCTGGACGTGGTGGCCCCGGCCATCAATTGGTGCCAACGCCACATCGCTGCCCGCCATCCCCACTTCATCTTCCAACATCTGGATGTCTTCAACCGGCGCTACAACCCGGGCGGACGCATGCAAGCCCGCACCCTGCGCATCCCCTTTGCAGATGGCAGCTTCGATTTCATCTTCCTGACCTCGGTCTTCACCCATCTCTTGCCAGAGGACAGCGCCCACTATCTCCATGAGTGTGGCCGCCTCCTGCGCCCAGGCGGACGGCTCCTCAGCACCTGGCTGCTCCTCAACGCCACCCAGGCCGAACTGGCCGCCCAGGGCCAGAGCGACATCGACCTGGCCCACGAGCGGGATGGGTATCGCATTCGGGATCAGGCCGTGCCGGAAAGCGCCGTGGGGGTGGATGAGGCGCAGGTGCGGGGGTTTTTCACCAGGGCCGGGCTGGTGGTGGACGAACCCATCCGCTATGGCAGATGGAGCGGACGGGCGGACGCTCTTTCCTATCAAGATCTGCTCTTGGCCCGGCGGGAGGGTAAGCCCTCTCCATGAAACTGGCCGTGGTGATCTTGAACTGGAACAACGCCGCCGATACTATCGCCTGTGTGCGCTCTGTGCAGGCGTGGGTGGAACTGGCCCCGGCTGTTTTTGTGGTGGACAACGCCTCCGCCGGGGAGGACATTCGGCAGATCTTGGCCGCCTGCCCTGGGGTGATGGTGGTGGAGAATCGAGTCAACGGGGGCTTTGCCGGGGGATGCAACCTGGGGATCATCGCCGCCCTGGATGGGGGCGCGGAGGCGGTACTACTGCTCAACAACGACGCCCGGCTGGACGAAGCCGGGGCGGCCCGGCTGATGGATCTGCTGGCCGCAGACCCCCAGATCGGCGTGGTCGGCCCTGGCCTGTGGCACGGGGATCAGCTCCTGGCCCTGGGCGGGCTGGATCTGGCCCGATCCTGGGCCACCCATGCCCGGCCGGATCCCCTGCCGTCCGCGCCGGTGGATGTGGCCTATGTCTCCGGCACCGTGGCCCTGATCCACCGGCGGCTGACCCGATCCGTAGGGCTGTTGGACGAGGCCTACTTTTTCAGCGGCGAGATGGCGGACCTGTGCCGCCGGGCCACGGACAAGGGCTGGCGCTGCGTGGTCGATCCCACGGTGCGGGCACAGCACAATGTGGACCGCTCCGCGCCCCAGCGGGAGACGATCCATGCCTATTACAGTTTGCGAAATCGCTTCATTTTTGTGCGCAAGCGAGAGAGTACCCAGCGCACGTGGTTGTTGACCGTGTGGACAGTACGCGCTTTGCACACCTTGGGCGATGCCCTGGTTCACGGAGATTTTCGCCGAGCGCGGGTCGTGTGGCTGGCCTTGGTGCATGGGCTGAGTGGGCGGGTTGGGGATGCGAATCGATGGTTAATGGTTGATGGTTGATGGTTAATTTTTAATTGAGCGTGGTCGACACGTGATCGTTAAAAATTAACCATTAACCGTTAACCATTAACCATGAATCGGAAGAGCGATTGATGGTCAATGTCTCGGTGGTGATTCCAAATTTCAACGGTTCGGCCTGGCTGCCCGGCTGTTTGGACGCGCTGGCGGCCCAGACCTATCGGAATTTCGAGATCATTTTGGTGGACAACGGCTCCAC
>CAZKEX010000020.1:16262-26574 GCA_964551895.1 uncultured Caldilineaceae bacterium
TGCGCATGGACGACCCCACCCAGATCGACGACGCCGGGGACACCCTCTCGTGGCACGGCTTTGCCCATAAGCGGGGCCACGGCCAGCCAGCGCATGGCTTCACCGAGACCGAGACGGTCTTTGCGCCGTGTGCCGGGGCCGCCCTCTATCGCCGGGCGTTTTTGGAAGAGATGGGGGGCTTTGATGCCCATTTCTTCGCCTATTTGGAGGACATCGATCTGGCCCTGCGCGGCCATCTGCGGGGCTATACGTTTTGGTTTGTCCCCGAAGCCGAGGTGTTGCACAAAGGCCACGGCAGCCGTATGCCCCAGGCCGCATATGTGCGGGCCATCACCCGCAACCGGGTGCTGCTCTTTCTCAAGAACATCCCGTTCCATCTGCTGGCCCGGCGGTTTGGCCACCTGCTCTACGGCCAACTCTACTTCGCCATCGCCTATCGCCGTCCGCTGACCGTGCTGGCTGGCTATTGGGACGTGCTGGGACTGCTCCCCCACATCGTCAAAAGCCACCGCTGGATGCGCGGTCACATCACCATCTCTGTGGCCGAGTTGGACGCTCTGCTGACCACCGAGACCGGGGAGCCGCCCCTGCGCGCCCTGCTATGGAAAAGGCTGGGCCGGCCATGAGGGTCCTCTATCACGTCACCACGCCCCCCCCGGCCATCCCCGGCACGGAGGCGGTCTTGCAGGAGATCCAACACCTGCTGCGCCGGGTGGACGGGGAAGTCGTCTACCTCAACCCATCCCCCACCCCCCGCACCCGTGTGCCCCGCCCCCTCTATGGGCTGCACAAAATTTCCGCCATTCGTCGCCAAGAAGTTGACGTCGATCTTCACCACATTTTCAACCCGGATCTCTTCCTCTTCCCGGTTTTGCGTTTCTTGCGCAAGCCGGTGATCTACACGGTCGTCTCCGGGCTGGGCGAACGGGCGCCCAGGGGGATGGCCGGGCTGAGTCGGGTGTTGGCGCCCAGCCGGGGAGATGTGGCGCGACTGGCCGGGCGGGGCTATGGAGGCGGACGGCTGATCCTACCGGGGATCGATCTGGCCGGGTTTACGCCGACGCCACCGCCGCCGGTTTCGCCCTTTGTGGTCCTGGCCGGGTCCGCGCCGTGGACCGCTGAACAGTTCCGCGCCAAGGGGGTGGAGGCCCTGTTGGCCGTGGCCGGGTCCATGCCGGATCTGCGCCTGGTCTTCCTGTGGCGGGGGGTTGGGGAGGCGACCATGCGGGCCCGGGTGACGGCCTTGGGGCTGGAGGATCGGGTCGAAATTCTGGCCGAGCGGGTGGATGTGAACACAGTTTTGGCCGGGGTTCATGCCGCCGTCCTCCTGGCCGACCGGCCTGAGATCGTCAAGGCCTATCCCCACTCTTTGCTGGAAGCCTTGGCCGTGGGCCGCCCGGTGCTGATCAGCGACTGCGTGCCCATGAGCGAATACGTGGGTTCCCAGGGCTGCGGCGAGGTGGTGGCCGGGGTGGACGAGACGAGCTTGGCCCAGGCTATTGGGCGTCTGCGGGCGGGGTATGGGGCGCGTCAATCCGCCGCCGTGACGGTGGGCCGGCGGGATTTTGATCATGCGCGGATGGTGGATGAGGTGGTGGGTATCTATGGGGAGGTGGTGGGGCGGTGAGGTCAGGTGACTATTCTTCCATGTCCAAACCATCGATCTTGAGTACCAAATCGACCCAATCTCGAACAGCATTCAATATTTTGGTGAGACCATCACGATCGATCAGCGTGACTTCCAAATCCTCGTAATGGACGACAACGGCACACGGGGCCAAGATTTGCAAATCATTTATGGGAATCGGCAAAGGGATTTCGTGTTCGACCAGCATCTCAGCTAATTCATTCAAATCATGAGTGCGCCGAAATAGCACTTCGTACGAAACCAGCGCCGCTTTCAGTGACTTCTCAACCATTTGCTGAGCATGAAAGCAAATACTATGGATAGGCGCGTCCAGAGCGTCCCGCAAAATCTGGAACGTGATACGGTCTCGTTCGGCTGCTCGCAGCAAAACCAGGGCCTCCTCTGTAGCTATCCTGCGCACAAAAGAATCCTCATGCGGCTTCATAGAGAACCTTCCCCTCGCGTAACGCCCAATAGACTGGACTCGTACACCAGTCCTTGCGGGTCTCCACCTCGGCCTCAGAGTAAACCAGCAGATCCAAACCAGTCCCCAAGGGGCCAATGGCCGAGCGCAAACGCACGATTTCGGCATGGCGATCGACCAGATCCGGCTCCACAACCATCAGATCGATGTCGGAGTCGGAATGCATGTCACCACGGCCGGCGGAGCCAAACAGAATAATCCGCGTTGGTTCCGTAACCGATAGAATTTGTGTGAGCGCTTGCTGGATTTTTGCGTCCATTGTCCGGTTCGCTTCCTTTTGATAGGGCGAATTTGATGCTTTTGTTTGCCGACAATTAGCTGCCGATTTGTGTCTCACGTTCTATTTCTCATGGTATCACTGTCCGCCCTCGTCGTCAATACACCCAGAAATCCATTTTTCCCTCACCCCAACCGCCAGCGCACATAGTCCCGCACCTGCCGCGCCAGGCCGGACGCGCCCTGACCCCGCAAGCTTCGCCATGCCCTGGACGGCAACCCGTGCCACGGGGTGCGCAGGGCGAAGCTGTCGTCCAGACCGGCCAAGTAGGCCCGATCCGGGGAAGGGTGGGGATCTCGACAGAAGGCGGACAGGGGAGCGGTGACATGATCCCAGCGCAACTGGGCGGCCAGGGCGGCCATGCGGGGGGCATAGTCTGCGCGGGGCCGGTTCAGCACGGTCAGGAGGGCGGCGGCCACCCCGGCCACATCGCCGGGGGCGACCACCTGGCCCAGGTCGTGCCGGGCCACGGCCTCGCTCAACACATCCCCGGCGCTGACCACTTGGGGGAGGCCGGCCCACAGGGCATCTAAAAAGCGGGTGCGGAAGGCGAAGCGGCTCTCGATGTTGTCCCCGTGCAGGCTGAGGGCCACATCCGCCTCCAGCAGATAGTTATGGCGGTCGGCGTAGGCCACCCAGTCGTTGAAGAAGACATGGCGATCCGTCAGCCCCAGGGCGTCGGACCGGGCCCGGGCGGCAGCCACCATCTGCATGGGGGCGAGGGTGGCGTTGGGCCGCTGGGCGCCCATGAAAAAGAGGGCCACATCCGGTCGGGTTTGCAGCGCCTGGGCCAGGGCGTCGATGGCCGTGAGGGGGTCGAACCAATCCCACAGACCGCCGCCCCACAGGATCACCTTGGTCTCCGGGCCGATGCCGGGGACGACACCTTTGAGGACGGACCGATCCCCGGTCGGGGGCTGGTCGGGCAGGCCGAAGGGGACCACGTCGATCAGGCGGCGCAGGGTGGGGTCCGCGGCCAGGGTGTGGGGGTTGATCCGCCCCAGGGCCGAGAGCCCGCCCAGCCAATAGTCCCGCTGCTTTTCATCCGCGCACAGGATGAAGTCCGCGGCCCGCAGTTGCAGGTTGAGGCTGCGCCGATAGCCCTCGTGGGGCGGGATCTGGTCGGCCAAAGGCAGGTGGCTGCGCTGGACAAGCCCGGCCAAGAGGAAGGGATCGTAGGCGTCGATGACCAGAGGGGCGGACTGTTCGGCCAAAAAGGGATAGAGGGTGAGGACGGACCCCAGGGTGACGATGGTCCGGGCGGACGCAGCCAGTCGACGCAGATCCGCGCTGTCCGCGCAGAGGTGGACTGTGGCCCCAAAGTCCGGTGACGGCGGGACTCCGGCCATTTTCACAAAAGGCGGCACGGCCAAAACCACGGGTATCTCCCGGCTGAGGACCCGGGCGAACTCCCAAAAGCGGATGCCGGGACCGGCCATATTGGGGCCGATCCCGTCGTTGGTGACCAATAGAACGGGCGAGGGGCGGGGTGCGTTGTCCATGGGGATAGTATACCTTGTCCGCCATTGTTTGAAAACGTGCCGCTGGCTTTGACATGGCCCACGGGTGGGCGTATACTCGGACTAAGTGCATAGGCCGTCCTGCGACTGGCGAACCGACCGGAGAGAACCCCGGCGGCGTGGGGTCCCACAAGGGAGCAGGGCGGCGGGAAGAGAGAACGCCACACGTCGCTCGCCTGGGCTGGCAGTCGGACACATTTTGTGTTCGGCTGCTTTTTTGTTTGGCGACCTTTCCGGAAGATGTTTGGTTGGGCGAGGGGCCGGGTTGAGCTTCCGGAAAGCATGACCAATTTTGCGGCTCGGCTTGGTCCTGTTTGTCCATTGCCCAATCGCCCAATCGCCCAATCTCAACAGATCCATTTTTTAGAGGAGACAAACCCATGACCCATGCCTTACTTTCTGTATCCGACAAGAGCGGTTTGGTGGACTTTGCCCGCAGCCTGCACGACACCGGGGTGACGTTGATCGCCAGTGGCGGCACGGCCAAGGCTTTGGCCGGGGCGGGTCTGCCCGTCACCCTGGTGGAGGAGATCACCGGCTTCCCGGAAATTCTGGGCGGGCGGGTGAAGACCTTGCAGCCGGCCATTCATGGGGGTATCCTGGCCCGGCGCACGGCGGAACATCTGGCCGAGTTGGCCGCCCACGGCATTGCGCCCATGGATCTGGTGGTGGTCAACTTGTATCCCTTCCAGCGCACAGTGGCCCAGGCGGATGTGGCCGAGGCCGCGGCGGTGGAGGAGATCGACATCGGCGGGGTGGCCCTGTTGCGGGCCGCGGCCAAAAATTTCGAGTCGGTGACCGTGGTCAGCGACCCGGCGGACTATGGGGACGTGGCCACGGCCTTTGCCACGGGCGGCACGGATCTGGACCAGCGTCGCGCTTTGGCGCTGAAAGCCTTCCGCCACACCGGGGAATATGACGCGGCCATCGCCACCTATTTTGCTGCCCAGGTCGAGGACGCCCCCCTGCCCCCGCGGGTCAACTTGGCGCTGGACCAGGCCCAGGTCTGCCGGTACGGCGAGAATCCCCATCAACAAGGGGGCTATTACACCTATGCCGGGGAGGAGCCACCCTTCACGGCTCTCCACGGCAAGGAGATGAGCTACAACAATTGGCTGGATCTGGACGGCAGTTGGCAGGCCGCCCAGGACTTCCCCGATCCCACCGTGGCCATCATCAAACACGGCAACCCGTGCGGCCTGGCCAGCGGGGCCACCCTGGCCGAGGCCTATGACAAGGCCCTGGCCTCGGACCCGGTCAGCGCTTTCGGCAGCATCATCTCGGTCAACCGGCCCTTTGATGGGGAGCTGGCCGAGCGCATGAAATCTCTCTTTGTGGAGGTGGTGGCCGCGGCGGAGTACACGCCGGAGGCCCTGGAAATCCTGAAGGCCAAAAAGAACCTGCGCATCCTGCAAGCCCGGCCCGGCGTGGTCATGCGTCCGTTGAGCGTGCGCAGCGTCTTCGGCGGGGCGCTGATCCAGGAGGTGGATGTCAGCCAGGAGGACATGGACCCGGCCACATGGCAGATCGTCAGCCAGCGCCAGCCCACCCCGGCCCAGATGGCCGACTTGGCCTTTGCGTGGCGGGTGGCTCGCCATGTCAAGAGCAACGCCATCGTCTATGTGGCGGACCAGGCCACCGTGGGCGTGGGCGCAGGCCAGATGAGTCGGGTAGATTCGGTGATGTTGGCCGGCCACAAGGCCGGGGCCGCGGCCCGGGGCGGGGTGATGGCCTCGGACGCCTTCTTCCCCTTCCCGGACGGCATTGAGGCGGCGGCCAAACACGGCATCACCGGGGTGGTGCAGCCCGGCGGTTCCATCCGAGACGACGGGGTGATCGAGGCCGTGGACCGGTTGGGGCTGGTGATGGCGGTGACCGGGACCCGGCACTTCCGCCACTGATCCAGGGGATGTAACCTTCCACTTTCTGTGTCATCTAACAAATGACCCCTTATTCCTGTGACATTTGCCCTTTGTATTGTGGTGAACTCAGGCAGATAATGGTAGCTGACCCACCAGTTACGAAGTGTCCTGAATCGGTTGTCCAAAGCAACCAGCAGTTTCTGAAAGGATGGCGATTAGATGAAAATTGTAATGGATCGAGAATATTGTGATGCAAGCCTGTCCTTCTGTGCCCGCTGTTCGGCGACCTTCTTCCAGAAGCCAATGGGCACGGATCGGCCATGTGTGGTGGCCGTGGAGGATGACGGCAACGACAACATGCTGCATTTTGTGATCCGCTCGGATGATCGGGTACTGGAATTCGATCTGACCGATGACGTGCAAGAGGGGTTGGCCCTGGAAGGCTGGGAGTTTCTCACCGACTTCGACCCGGCCCTTTTCCGCACTGGGGCCGCGGAGCGTTGGCGGGCTATCGGCAGGCTGTCCACCGAGCATAGCCACGCATAGACCTCCCTCTGGCCCGCGGACGATTGCAGCCTAACCAATTTCTCTCTGTACACAGACGCACTGGCCCAATATGGGTCGGTGCGTCTGTGTGTTTGGGATTCTTTCTGGTATACTTGGGGCCATTCGCCTCAAATTGGTATCTTCTCAATATTGGGGGCCAAAAAAACTGAGTTTTTCCTGGTCGAGAAATTTTCGCAATCACGATCCAAAAACTCAGTTTTTCCCCGGTTTATTGAGAGGATGCTCAAATTGTCCACTACCCAGGTTTGCCATGCGTCTCAACCCTTTTCGTCCGGCCAAAAAGGCCAAGGATTCAACGAGTTCCCCATCGGCGCCACCTTGGCCCGGCGGCGGGGTGGACGGCTTCATCGCCGCGGTGAGCCGCATGGCCGCCCAAGCTCCGCCGGGAAGGGCGGGCCAGCGGGAGTTTATTTTAGAGGCTGGCGATGCCTTCGCCTTCATCCGCCTGGGGGACGTGGGCCGTCCCCTGCGTTTCTTGAAGCAGATGGCGGGCAAGCCTCCCCAGCAGTTTGGGCCAGAGGGCTTCCGGGCCGATGTGGTGGACGACAAGAACCCGGCCCGGCACTACATGGCCTTTGTCTTCCTGGGCTTTTGGCTGCCCCAATGGCTGGCCGTGGCGGGCCTGTGGCTGTGGGAGGTGGCGGGCACTGTGCGTTATGGCTATTGGGCCACCAAAGATATGCGCATGGGCTATATCGGCATCCGCCACGGGCGGGCGGTGCGCAGCGCTGGCCCCACGGTTCTGCCAGGGTTGATCGGGGCAGAGTTGGCCGCCCCGCCAAGAGTTGAAAGAGAGACCCTGTCGTGACGGATGCCGAACGTGCCGAATTGATCGCCCAGTTGCAGAAACGGGCCACCGTTGGGTTGCCCGGCCATTTGGGGATTCAGGTGGCCGACGCCGAGCCGGGCCGCTGCGAGTTGACCATGACCCTGGCCGCCCATCATGTGGCCCCAAACGGCTATTTGCACGCTGGCTCCGTGGTCTCCCTGGCCGACACGGCCTGTGGCTTTGGCTGTGTGATCAGCCTGCCCGCCGGGGCCAATGGCTTCACCACCGTTGAACTGAAGGCCAACTTTCTGGGCACGGCCACCCAAGGCGCCCTGCGCTGTGTTGCCAATCTGGAACACGGCGGAGGCCGCACCCAAGTCTGGGACGCCGCCGTCTTCGCCGAGGACGGCAAACGCATCGCCCTCTTCCGCTGCACCCAGATGATCTTGTACCCGAAGGGGTGAGACAAGGAGAAGAGGAGAAGAGGAGAAGAGGAGAAGAGGAGAAGAGGAGAAGAGGAGACAAGGAGCGCTGCCGGAGAGTCCAATCTCCCTGTCTCCTTGTCTCCCTGTCTCCCTGTCTCCCCCTCTCCCTGTCTCCCCCTCTCCTTATCTCCCCCGTCAATCCAAAATCGCAAATCATAAATCCAAAATCCGTGAGGTTCGCCATGCAACTTGTTCAAACCCTTTCCGACCGAGTGCTGTCCAATGTGCGCCAGGTGATTGTGGGCAAGGATCAGGAGATCCAACTGACCCTGCTGGCCCTGCTGTGCGAGGGACATCTGTTGATCGAGGATGTGCCGGGCGTGGGCAAGACCATGCTGGCCCGGGCCATTGCCCGCAGCATCGGCTGCTCCTTCCGCCGCATCCAGTTCACCCCGGACATGCTGCCCAGCGACGTGACCGGCGTGAGCGTCTTCAACCAAAAGACCATGGAATTCGAGTTCCGCCCCGGCCCGGTGATGGCGCAGATTGTGCTGACCGACGAGATCAACCGGGCCACGCCCAAGACCCAATCCGCCCTGCTGGAGGCCATGGAAGAGCGCCAGGTGACCGTGGACGGGGTGACCCGCAAGATGGCCCGGCCCTTCCTGGTGCTGGCCACCCAGAACCCCATCGAGTACGAAGGCACCTTCCCCCTGCCCGAGGCCCAGGTTGACCGCTTCATGATGCGCATCCGCCTGGGCTATCCGGGCAAGCTGGACGAGATCAACGTCCTCAGCCGCCAGACGGACCACCATCCCATCGAGGATGTGGACCAGGTGGTGAGTCTGGCCGAACTGCTGGCCGCCCAGGATGCCATCAAGGCGGTCTATGTGGACGACCTGGTCAAGGAGTACATTGTGGATCTGGTCACCGTCACCCGCAACCATGCGGACATCTATTTGGGGGCCAGTCCCCGGGGCAGCCTGGCCCTGTTCAAGACCAGTCGGGCCTGGGCCGCGCTGCAAGGCCGGGACTATGTGCTGCCGGACGACATCAAGATCTTGGCCGAGACGACCCTGGCCCACCGGCTGATCGTCAGCCCCTCCGCCCGTATCAAAAACGTGGATCCCCGGCAGATCATCGAAGACATTTTGAAGAGCGTGCCCGTGCCCGGGGCCAAGGCCCGGGTACGATAGACATAATGAGTAATACGTAATGAGTAATGCGTGTTGCGAACCACGTCCCAAGGTGTCAACCAGATCCCAAATTACTCATTACTCATTACTCATTACTCATATTCGCACAAAACACATCCCATGCGCGATCTTCTCTCTTCCCGGCTCGTCGCCCTGCTGGTTGCCATTGTGGTGACCTGGGGGCTTGCCTTTAATACTGGCCAACAGTTGATCTTCAACATGGCCTATCTGCTCAGCGCGGTGCTGGTGATCAGCTACCTGTGGGCGCTGCTCAGTGTGCGCACGGTGGAGATCAACCGTTTCACCCGAGCCCGGCGCAGCCAGGTGGGCCAGATCGCCGAGGAGAGCTTCGAGATCCACAACCAGGGGCGATTGCCCAAACTGTGGCTGGAATTGGAGGATTTCTCGACCCTGCCCTATCACGAATGCAGCCAGGTGGTGAGCGGTCTGCATGCCCGCACCCGGCGGCGCTGGCAGGTGCGCACCTTTTGCCAAGTCCGGGGCCGCTTTCAACTGGGCTCCATGATTTTGCGCAGCGGGGATCCCCTGGGCCTCTTTGTGGTGGAACATGCCATCCCGGCCACCAGCAGCATGGTGGTCTATCCGGCCACAGTGGATCTGCCCGCCTTCTCCCCGGCCGTGGCCGACCTCTCCGGCGGGGAAGCCATCAGCCGCCGCACCCACTACATCACCACCAACGTCTCCACTGTGCGGGAATACGCCCCGGGCGACAGCTTCAACCGTATCCATTGGCGCTCCACGGCCCGCACAGGGCGGTTGATGACCAAAGAGTTCGAGCTGGATCCCACCGCCGATGTGTGGCTTTTCGTGGATCTCTTTCAGGGGGCAGAGGTGGGGCTGCCCTGGCAGATCCAGCCGCCGGAAGCCGGTATCTTTGCCCTCGCCGCGGGCAGACGCCGGGAGATGCCCCTGCCCCCCGTCACCACGGAATATATTGTGACCGCCACGGCCAGCATCGCCCGCCATTTTCTGGCCCGCAACCGGGCCGTGGGGCTGGTCAGCCGGGGCCAGACCAGGGAGATCATCCAAACCGACCGGGGGGAGCGGCAGCTTTCCAAAATTTTGGAGACCCTGGCCGTGGTGGAGGCCGAGGGGCCCATCCCCTTTGGCCAACTGATCGCCACCGAAGCCGTGCGTCTCAGCCGCAACGACACCATCCTGGCCATCAGCGCCGACCCGGACCCGGGCTGGGCCAGGGCCTTGCGAGAGATGCGCCGACGGGGGGTCCACAGCACCGCCGTGGTGGTGGATGGGCGCAGTTTCACCCCCGGTCCCAGCTATGGGGTTCTCTTCAACGAACTGGAAGCCACGGGCATCCCCCGCTATCTGTTGCGGCGAGACCAACCCATTGACGATGCCCTCAGCCGCCAGGCCACAGTGGCGGATCTGACGTAAAAACCCCACCCTAACCCTCCCCAGATTGGGGAGGGGACAGATCGTGCGTACCGCTCTCCTGCATGCGGCGATCCGGCTCCTCCCCCAATCTGGGGGAGGCTGGGAGGGGGTTGTTTGGTAATTACCAGTGCAAACTAAAAAGCGGGGCCGGAGCGATACGCTCCGGCCC
>CAZKEX010000021.1:0-25089 GCA_964551895.1 uncultured Caldilineaceae bacterium
CTCTTTGCGTCCTTTGCGACTTTGCGGTGAACCGTTTTGCCTGCACGATGAAACCGGGTGGTTTTGGCCCTTTTTCTCTTGTGGGATATAATGCGTCGGTGTTGCCTACAATTCACCCCGAATCGAGCGGGGTTTCAGGAGAGCGTTTATGTCCGCAGATTTAACGAATACAATTGCCACGATTGCTGGGATCGTGGTGGCAGTGCTGGGAGCAGCGTTGTTCGCCTTTTGGGTGGCAATGGCCATCTGGACCTTTAACGATATCCGTTCCCGCAGCCGGGATTGGCTGGCGATTATCTTGGCCTGTGTGTTGGTGCTGGTCTTCCCGCTGATCGGTCTGGTCCTCTACACTCTGATTCGCCCCAAGGATACCCTGGCCGAGGTCTATGACCGGGCGCTGGAAGAGGAAGCCCTGCTGCGAGAGATCGAGGAGACCCTCTCCTGCATCTCCTGCGGGGTGCCGGCCAAGGAAGAGTGGGTCTATTGCCCCAACTGTCACGCCGAACTGCAACACGGCTGCAACACCTGTGGCCGCTATGTGCGCAACGAATGGGACATCTGCGTCTTCTGCGGCACGGCCCAGAGGCAGGCCCTTGCCCCCCAATCCGCCCCTGCCCCGGCTTCTTCCCAGGGCAGGATGGGCGGTGTCGGCGACGGCTATCCTCAACAGGACGAGTCCCTTTATCGCCCGGTGCAGATGCGGGAGTAGGTGCATCCTTCTCCAGGCCACCGGAATTGTCCTGATCGATATGCTGAACGAAACGCCGACCCAAGCAGGTCGGCGTTTTTTGTGTCCGAACAAGGTTTAACCGCAGAGAGCGCGGAGGTTGCGCAGAGGAACGCAGAGTTTTTCCTCTGTTTTTCTCTGTTTCCTCCGCGTATCCTCTGCGCTCTCTGCGGTTAATCAAGCTGTTTTGAGAAAGAAGTCTGTTATGGCCATGCGTATGCGTATGATGGGTCGGCGTTTTGAAAACAATGAAGACAAGGAAAGCAGCCCCAAGTTAAGCCGGGAGAGCATCGCCATCTATGGGCGGCTGCTGGCCTATGTGCGCCCCTATGTCAAGTGGATGGTGGTCTCGACCATCGCCCTGATCTTCAGCGTGGCCCTGGGGCTGGTGCTGCCCCTGGTGATCCGCAACCTGGTGGATGATGTGCTGTTGGACATGGATCGGGCCATGCTCAACCGCCTGGGCGTGGGGCTGTTGGGGGTCTTTCTCTTTCAGGCCCTCTTCAGCTTTGTCAACCGCTATTCCCTGGCCTATGTGGGGGAGCGGGTGGTGGCCAATATCCGCATCCACGTCTACAGCCATCTGCAGCGGCTCTCCCTCAAATTTTACGCCGACCACCGCACAGGCGAGGTGGTCTCCCGGCTCACCAACGATGTGACCCAGCTTCAGTCTGCCGTGACCAACAATTTGGTGGAGCTGCTGCGCCAGATCATCACCCTGATCGGCGCGTCGGCCTTCCTTTTCTACCTCAACTGGCGGCTGACCACGGTGATCTTGGTGGGCATCCCCCTGATCACCTTGACTATGGTCTTCCTGGGGCGCATGATCCGGCGGGCGGCCAAGGAGGTGCAGGACGCCCTGGCCGAAGCCGCCAACGTGGCCGAAGAGACCACCGCGGGCATCCGCATCGTCAAGTCCTTTGCCCGGGAGGAGTATGAGATCGGCCGCTTCACCAAAGAGGTCAACCGCATCTTCGACGCCGCCATGTATCGGGCCAAGGTGGGGGCCATCCTGGGGCCGGTGATCGGCTTTATGGCCTTTGCCTCCATCACCTTCACCCTCTGGTATGGCAGCTTTGAAGTGCTGGAAGGGCGGCTGACCGCAGGCGGATTGGTGGCCTATCTGGTCTACACCCTGATGGTGGCCACGCCGGTCTCCAGTTTGGCCGGACTGTATGCCCAGTTCATGTCCGCCCTGGGGGCCACCGAGCGGCTTTTCGAGCTACTGGACACCCCGCCCGACATCCAGGACAGCCCCAACGCCCTGCCCCTGCCTTCGGCCCAGGGCAGCGTCAGCTTCGAGGATGTCAGCTTCAGCTACACCCCGGCCGGATCGATCATTAACCAGGTCTCCTTTGATGTGCAGCCCGGCCAGGTGATCGCCCTGGTCGGCCCCAGCGGCGCGGGCAAGACGACACTGGTCAACCTGATCCCCCGCTTCTACGACGTGGACGCCGGACGCATCACCATCGACGGCCAGGACATTCGGGACGTCACCGGCCACAGCCTGCGTACCCAGATCGGCGTGGTCCCCCAGGAGACCCTGCTCTTCTCCGACACGGTGGAGGCCAACATCCGCTACGGCAAGCTGGACGCCACCCAGGCCGAGATCGAGGCCGCGGCCATCGCCGCCAATGCCCACGACTTTATTTTGCACGATCTGCCCGATGGCTATGAGACCAAGGTGGGCGAGCGGGGGGTCAAGCTCAGCGGCGGCCAGCGCCAGCGAGTGGCCATCGCCCGGGCCCTGCTCAAAGACCCCCGCATCCTGATTCTGGACGAGGCCACCTCTTCTCTGGACAGCGAAAGCGAGTCCCTGGTCCAAGAGGCCTTGGAGCGGCTGATGCAGAACCGCACCAGCTTTGTGATCGCCCACCGCCTCAGCACGATTGTGAATGCCGACTGGATTTTGGTCATGGAGCAGGGCCGGGTGGTGGAACAGGGTACCCACGCCCAACTCCTCCTCAACCCGAACGGCCTCTATCACCGGCTCCACGCCATGCAATTCGCGACGGTACTGTAACAAATAGGCCACGGATTGGACGGATCAAACGGATTTTCACTGATCTTTTTGAAAAATCCGTTTTTAATCCGTCCAATCCGTCCAATCCGTGGCCTATTTTGAAAGGTTCATCATGGATCAACCGGAAGAGACGATTTTAGAGGGCTTCATCTCCGTGGAGGCGGCGTTGAAGGCGGGGAGCCGGGCGTTGCACCGGATTTTGGTGCGCCGGGACAAGGTGGGCGGACGGCGACCGGATCGGGCGTTGGCCTGGCTGACCCGCACGGCCACGGGCGCGGGCATCCCCGTGGAGATGTCCGACGCGGCCACGCTGGACGAGATGACCCAGGGCAGCAGCCACGGGGGCGTGGTGGCCGTGGCCGGTCCGCGGCGCATGGTGGGGCTGGCGGATCTGGTGGCGGACAAGCCCAACCCCTTCATCGTCATGCTGGACGGCATCGAGGACCCCTTCAACTTTGGCTATTCCCTGCGGGCGCTCTACGCCGCCGGGGTGGATGGGCTGGTGGTGCGCCCCCGCAACTGGATGTCCGCGGCCGGGACCGTGGCCAGGGCCTCCGCCGGGGCGTCGGAATGGGTCCCCACCGCCGTGGCCGAGACCGCGGAGGAGGCCGCCGCCTTCTTCGGCCAGCGCAGCCTGACCGTGGCCTGCGCGGCCAAAGACGACCGAGCCGTCCCCCTCTTCGCCGCCGAGTTGAGCGGCCCCCTCTTTCTGCTGGTGGGGGGCGAAAAGCGGGGCGTCACCCGCTCCTTTATGGATCAGGCCGACCTCCTGCTCGAGATCCCCTACGGGCGAGCGTTCCGCCAATCCCTTGGCACCACCTCCGCGGCCAGTGTGCTGGGGTTTGAAATTCTGCGACAACGAAGTGCGATGAGTAAGGAGTAATTATTTAAGCGTGCGCTGGACAGATCGGATCAATAAACGCCGATTATCCCTTGACCACGCTTAGATAATTACTCCTTACTCCTTCATCACCAAAGGACACACCTATGACTGAACTGATACCTGATCCCGAACACCCTCATATCATCGTCATCAAAGTTGGCGGGAATGAGTTGGACGATGACGCCTTTCTCACCGGGCTGGTGAGGAGTGTGGCCGTGCTGCGAGATGAGGGCTATTGGCCCGTGATCGTGCATGGGGGCGGCAAGGCCATCGCCGATTTGCAGCGCAAGCTGGGGCTGGAGCCGACTTTTTTGGACGGCCTGCGGGTGACCGATGCGGCCAGCCTGGACGTGGCCGAGATGGTCCTCAGCGGGCTGATGAACAAGCGCATCGTGCGCGCACTGGTGGACGCCGGCATCCGGGCCGCGGGCATATCCGGCGTGGACGACGGCACGATCTACGTGGAGAAGATGTGGCATCCCCTGGGCGACCTGGGCCGGGTGGGCGAGATCACCGATGTGGACAGCCATCTGTTGATGGCGTTGCTGGCCGCCGGGATCGTGCCCGTGGTCAGCCCCATCAGCTTTGGCGCGCACGATGGACTGAACTACAACGTCAACGCCGACCACGCCGCCGCGGCCATCGCCGCCAAGTTGGAGGCCATCAAGCTGATCTTCGTCAGCAACGTGCCGGGGGTGCTGGTGGCCGGCCGGGTGGCCCGAGCCATCACCGCCGACCAGGCCGAGGCGTGGATTCGGGAGGGCATCATCACCGACGGCATGATCCCCAAAGTGCGCAGCGCGGTGGACGCCCTGCACCGGGGCGTGGTCCAAGCCGTCATCACCAACCTGGCCGGCGTGCAGGAGGGTGGGGGGACGGGGATTGTGGATTGCTAATTGGTTGATTTGTTGATTGGTCGATTTTTGTGGGGTGCATGAGCGCACCATCAAATCAACCAATCAACATTTTCCCAAAGGAGACCTCATGGACAGCCAAGAAATCATCGATCTGGAACGGGAATATGTGTTGGGTGTGTATGGCCGGGCGCCCTTTGTGTTGGCGCGGGGGGAGGGCAGCACGGTCTATGACACGGCGGGCCGGGCCTATTTGGACTGTGTGGCCGGGATTGCGGTGAATGTGTTGGGCTATGGCGACGCCGGGGTCAACCAGGCCATGGCCGAGGCCGCGTCCACCGGGCTTCTGCATGTGAGCAACCTCTATCACACTGCGCCCAACGCCCGACTGGCCCAGCTTTTGTGCCAGAACAGCTTTGCCGACAAGGTGCATTTCAGCCTCACCGGCGCGGATGCCAACGAGGGGGCGTTCAAGTTCGCCCGCCGCTATGCCAGGGAGCAGGGCCACGGGGACAAGTTCGAGATCCTGGCCTTCACCAACGCCTTTCATGGGCGGCTCTTTGGCAGCCTGGCCGCCACCCCCCGGCCCAAATATCAGGAGGCCTTTCTGCCCCTCATGCCCGGCGTGCGCTTTGCCGAGTTCAACAATTTGGCCAGCGTCCGCCAACAGATGGACGAGAAAATCTGCGCCATCATCGTCGAACCCATCCAGGGCGAAGGGGGCGTCTTTCCGGCGGACCCGGTTTTTTTGAGAGGATTGCGCCAGATCGCCGACGAGTTTGACGCTCTTTTAATCTACGACGAGGTGCAATGTGGCTTGGGGCGGACCGGCCATCTCTGGGGCCATCAAAGCCTCAGCGCGGACGGGGACAGCTTTGCCCCGGACCTGCTGACCCTGGCCAAACCCCTGGCCGGCGGGCTGCCCATGGGGGCCATCCTCATGCGCCAAAAGGTGGCGGACGCCATCCACAGGGGGGACCACGCCAGCACCTTTGCGGGCAATCCCTTCACCGCCCATGTGGCCCACCATGTAGTGGGCCGGGTGGCGGACCCGGCCTTCCTGGCCGAGGTGCAGGCCAAGGGCGACTATCTGATGGAGCTTTTGGCGGAACTGAACAGCCCCCACATCCTCGCCGTGCGGGGCAAAGGGCTGCTGGTCGGCGTGGAGCTGGACATGGAGGCCGCGCCCATCATCGCCGAGGGCTACAACCGGGGGCTGATCCTGGTCAACGCCGGGCCCAACATCCTGCGCTTCGTCCCCCCCCTGGTCATCACCCGGGCCGAGATCCAACGGGCGGTGAGCATCGTAGGGGAGATTTTGAGAAATTGTTGATTTGTTGATTTGTTGATTTTTGGCGGGATATTGGGAGATTAAGAGATTGGGAGATTGTCAGCGAGCTAAACCAATCTCCTAATCTCCCAATCTCCTAATCTCTCAATCGCAACTCAATCAACAAATCAACCAATCAACCAAGGACACCGCCATGCCCACAATCCGCGCCGCCACAACCGAAGATGTGTCCCAGATGGTCGCCATGATCAACCGCTTCGCCGCGGCCAACATCATGCTGCCCCGCACCGAAGCCGCCGTCCTGCGCACCCTGGCAGACTGGCTGGTGATCACCGATGAACGGGACAGCGCCACGCAACTCGCAACTCGCAACTCGCAACTTGTTTTGGCTTGCGGCGCGGTCGTCGCCCTCAGCGATCAACTGGCCGAGGTGCGCTCGTTGGCCGTCCACGAGAGCCAGCAGGGGCAGGGGCTGGGCGGGGTGATGGTCAACGCCCTGGTGCAGATGGCCAAGGCGCGGGACTTCCGCCAGGTGTGCGCGTTGACCCTGCGGGAGAACTTCTTCGTGCGCCTGGGTTTCCGCATCGTGGACCGGTGGAGCATCAGCCCCAAGCTGTGGCAAGAGTGCATCTACTGCCCCAAGTTCCACCGCTGCGACGAGATCGCCGTCCTCATGGACATCGCCATCCGCCCCGACCAGCCCACGGACATCAACACCGCCCGCCCCGCGGCGTGGAACAGCCTGCTCAAATACCCCGCCTGGCAGCCGTTGAAGTTGGCGTATTATAAAAAAGAAGAGGTTGAGAGATTGGGAGATTAGGAGATTTTTGTCTGGCGGCAGACCAATCTCCCAATCTCCCAATCTCCCAATCTCCCAATCTCCCAATCTCATCCTCATTCCACAAAGGAACCCCACCCATGCCCGCACTCCTCGCCCTGGCCGACGGTACTATTCTGCACGGGACGGCCTTTGGCGCGGCCACAACGGTGGTCGGCGAAGTTGTTTTCAATACCAGCCTGACCGGCTATCAAGAGGTGATCACCGACCCCTCGTATCGGGGGCAGATGGTCTGTATGACCTTGCCCCATGTGGGCAACACGGGGATCAACAGGGAAGATGTGGAGAGCGATCGGCCCCAGATCACCGCCTTGGTCGTGCGGGAGATCAGCCCGGTGGTCTCCAGCTGGCGGGCGGCGGAGAGCTTGGGCGACTATCTGGCTCGCCACAACATCCCCGGCATCAGCGAGATCGACACCCGCTTCCTCACCCGGCTGATTCGGGACAAGGGTGTGATGCACGCCGCCCTCTGCACCGACGGCAGCCAGACCCCAGAGGATCTCCTGGCCCTGGCCCGAAGCTGGGAAGGGCTGGATGGCCGGGATCTGGTGGTCGAAGTCACCTGCCACGAACCCTACAACTGGATCGACGGCACCCGCACCGAATGGACCCCGGTCCCCGCCGGCAAGGACCATCACGCCGCCCCCCGACCCCCAATTCTGGGGGAGGTCGTGGACAGTCCCCCCCAAGGATGGGGCGATCCCACAATCCAAAATCCAAAATCCAAAATCCAAAATCCCCTGGTCGTCGCCTACGACTTCGGCATCAAACACAACATCCTGCGCCGGTTGACCAGCCACGGTCTGCGGGTGACGGTGGTGCCGGCCCACACCCCGGCCGCGGATGTGTTGGCCATGCGCCCCGACGGCCTCTTCCTGAGCAACGGCCCCGGGGACCCGGCGGGGGTGCCCTATGCCGCCCAGGCCGTGAGCGAGTTGTTGGCGGCCCGCATCCCCACCTTTGGCATCTGCTTGGGCCACCAGATCATCGGCCTGGCCGCGGGAGCCGAGACGTACAAGCTCAAGTTTGGTCACCACGGCAGCAACCAACCGGTGAGCGATGTGGATGCGACCAACGTGCAGATCACGGCCCAGAACCATAACTACGCGTTGGTGGCCGAAAGCCTGCCCGCCAACGTGGAGGTGACCCATCGCAACCTCAACGACGGCACGGTGGAGGGGATGCGCTTCACGGATCGCCCGGTCTTCTGCGTGCAATATCACCCCGAGGCCAGCCCAGGTCCCCACGATGCGGACCTGCTCTTCGCCCGCTTTGCCCGCATGGTCATCGAACACGCCGCCCGCTAGTGCAGTCCGGCATAAATAGCTCTGGGAAAGCCTGCGCTCTAGCCCGGTCCGTGACCGGGCGGGTCTACACGATCTTCTGCGGCAACCCGCCGGGTCACGGACCCGGCTAGAGCATTAGTTCCGGGCTACCTTCCACCGGGCTGTACTAGCCCAAATGTACCAGTATCATTTTTGCCAACCGAGCGTCATATTGAACGGATGCCAACCTTCTCGGTATCCGTTCCCAACTTGGGGACTTGATCATTGTCGAATTGTTTGTTGCTCCCATGTCCCTATCGGTTATCCCCCAGGATCCTAATCGGGACGGATTGGAGCCAAATAGCCCAAGGATCGATGACGCGATGCAAACTTGGCTTGTGGAGAGATGGCAAAAGCTATACGGCGCCCTGGGCGGCCTGTTGCTCTGTCTGTATGGGGTCGTAACCTATCTAGAGATCATCCACGGCGGTTGGGACGGCATGGGCTTGGCCCTGTTGTCGGTAATTCTCTTTGCCGTGGGCTATGGGCTGTGGGGCGGCTTTTTGTCCGCCCTGGCCATGATTCTTATCAAGATATTCATGTCCCTCTCTTTGGGAGCATGGGATATAGCCGTTTTGCAGGAGATCCTGCAATCTGGGGCTGGGCCGAATCTGTTGATTCTTTTGGCGGCAGGGGCGGGCGTGGGCGGACTGATGGACCTGAGCCGGCACAACATGCGGGCCATCCAGCGCTATCAAAAAGCCGAAGACCGTCTGTCGCGGGAAGCCGATGTCAACGTCGCCATCGCCAAACTTTCCAACCTGACCCTGACCAGCAATGCCTTTGACGGCATCGCCCAACCCTTTTTGAAGACCATCCTCGACCTGACCGCCAGCCGACGCACGGCGATCCTCTCCCTTGACCCCGAAAGTGGGGCTGTGGTGGGGCGATCCTCCCACGATGCCGGCCTCACCCTGGCCCAAAACGAGCGGTGGGACATCCTCTGGCAGCATCTGCACACCCCCACCAAGCCCACAATCGCCGAAGCGGATGATCCCCTCCTCAACGACATCAACCGGGCGCTCCGTCTTTTTTACAAAAAAACGCTCCAACGACCCTTCAACCCCATGTCACGCCTTTTGGCTGTGCCCGTGGTCAGCCAGCAACGGGTCACGGCCCTGTTGGTGGCCGCGGACAGCCCCACCCCCTATGGTCCCCAGGATCAGGATCTGCTGGTGCGGATGGCGGATCTCTTTGCCCTGGCCAGCCAACATACGGCTGCCCAGAAACAGCTTCATCAGCTCTCCACGGCCGTGCGGGCCACGGCCCAGGGCATTGTGATCACCGATGCCCAAGGGGTCATTCAGTGGGTCAACTCGGCCTTTGTGCGGCTGACGGGATATAGCAGCGCCGATGTGGTGGGCCAAACCCCGCGCCTCTTCAAATCTGGCATGCAGACCGAGGACTTTTATGCCACCATGTGGCGGACCATCACCGAGGGGCGCTCGTGGCACGGCGAACTCACCAACAGGCGCAAGGACGGCACCCTCTATGTGGAAGACCTGTCCATCACCCCGGCGCTGGATGTCAACGGGACCATCAACAGCTTCATCGCCGTCAAGCAGGATATCACCGACCGCAAGCAGAGCGAGGAGGCCATCCGCACCAGCCAGCGCCGCTATCGGGAGCTGCTGGACCAAACCAAGGACACCTTGGCCGAAACCAAGGCCCTCTACGCCATCAGCCAATCCCTGATCTCGTCGGACAGCCTGCCCCAGGTGCTGCACAATGTGGCCGACAGCCTGGCCGTTGCCCTGCCTGCCGACCATGTTCTGTTGATCACCTTGGACGAAGCTGAATCCGAGATCAAGGATTATGTTATTGTTGGGTCCGACAACACCAAGTTGGACCCTATCAACTATGATGAGTTGATGGGCGGGTTGACTGGATGGGTCATGCGCGAGGGAAAGTATGCGCTCTCCCTCAAAGATCAGGCGGACCCCCGCGAGAGCCAGGATGTACAGGCCCGCCGCCAGGCCGCCCAGATCGGTTCTGTGCTGGTAGCGCCCCTGATCTTTCAAAACCGCACCCTGGGCACCCTGACCACCCTGCGCAATCAGGAAAGCCCGGACTTCACCCAGCGGGATGTGAAGTTGGTGACGGCTGTGGCCAATCAGGCCGCCATTGCCATCGAAAACAACATGCTCTATCAAAGGGCCCTGGAATCCTCTCGGCTCAAATCCGAATTTCTGGCCAACATGAGCCATGAGATCCGCACCCCCATGAACGCCATCATCGGCATGACCGACCTGTTGGTGGACACCCATCTGTCCGCCCAACAGCAGGAGTTTGTGGAGACCGTCCACAACAGCGGCGAAGCCCTGCTCTCCCTGATCAACGACATCTTGGACTTCTCCAAGATCGAGGCCAACAAGATGGAGTTGGACCTGCACCCCCTGGATCTGCGGGCCAGCGTGGAGGACAGCTTGGATCTGCTGGCGCACCGGGCCACCCTCAAAGGGCTGGAACTGGCCTACTCCTTCGACCAGATCACCCCATCCACTATCCACGGAGACAGCAACCGTCTGCGCCAGATCTTGATGAACCTACTCAGCAACGCGGTCAAGTTCACCGACAAGGGCGAGGTGGTGGTGGAGGTGACCAGCGCCCATCTGGCCCAGAATCAGTATCAGATCTGCTTTGCCGTGCGAGACACGGGGGTGGGCATTCCCGAAGGAGAGCGTGTCCGTCTCTTCGATCCCTTCAGCCAGCTAGACGCCTCCACCACCCGGCGTTTTGGGGGCACGGGGCTGGGTCTGGCCATCAGCAAGCGGCTGACCGAGCTGATGGGCGGCGAGATCCGGGTGGAGAGCCAGGTGGGGGTTGGCTCCACCTTTTCCTTCACCATCGTGGCCGAAGCCGCATCCACCCAGAAGAGCATCAGCCTGCGGGGCGCACAGCCCCACCTGGTGGATCGACATCTGCTGGTGGTGGATGACAACGCCACCAACCGGCGCATCCTGCAACTTCAGGCCGAGAGCTGGGGCATGCGGGTGACGGCAACGGCCTCTGGCCAGGAGGCATTGCAGGCTTTGGCGGAAGAGGCGGCCTTTGATGTCGCCATCCTGGACATGCAGATGCCGGTGATGGATGGTTTGGTGTTGGCTCGGGCCATCCGCAACCACCCCAAGGGGCGCTCGTTGCCCCTCTTTTTGCTCACCTCCGTGGGCGACACGGTCACGGATCAATCTGATTCCCTCTTCAACGCCACCATGACCAAACCGGCCAAACCGGCCCAGATCCAGAAGCATCTGCTTGAGCTGTTCCACAGCCTGCGGGATAAGATGATGCTGACCGGGGCGGCGGGAGAGACGGCCCCGGCACAAAAACGCCCGCCGCGCACCACAGCCACAGTGGACCCAAATCTGGCCCGCCGTCACCCTCTGCGTCTGTTGGTGGTGGAAGACAATGCGGTCAACAGCCAGGTCTTCGGTCTGCTGCTCAAACGCATGGGCTATTCGGCCCACTTTGCGGTTGATGGGCCCAGCGCCCTGGCCCAGATCGAATCCACGGTTTACGATGCCATCTTTATGGATGTGCAGATGCCGGGCATGGACGGGCTGGAGGTGACACGTCAAATCCGCGCTCGTTTGCCGAAAGCGCGCCAACCTCGTATCATTGCATTGACAGCCCACGCCATGCAGGGCGACCAAGAGCGCTGTCTGGCCGCCGGCATGGATGACTATTTGAGCAAGCCGGTGCAATCTTCTCGTCTACAGATCGCCCTTGAACAGGTTCCGCCCTTGCCTGTGGCCAACCCTGGCAACGGCGCCCAAGCCCCTGGATTCATCCACAGCCACCCTTCCCTTCGACAGGGCCAGGCTCTGCTGGACTCTACCCAGGCCCAGCACACAAACGGATCCCCCGAGGTCCATGCCCCCATCAGCAGTCCGGATATCAAGAAATCTTAAATGCTCATGACTTGGCAATATACGCCCTACACATTTTTATTGGCCGTAACGGTCGCGATCAGCCTGACCTTGGCCGCGTATATGTGGCGGCGACGTCGCGCTTCTTTTGCCATGCCGGCCGCGCTGTTGATGTTATTGGTGGCCCAGTGGACTTTCGGCTATATGTTGGAACTGAACGCCCCGACCCTGAGTCAAAAGACCTTCTGGGCCAAAACCGAATATGTGGGCATCGCCTTCATCTCTCTCAACTGGCTGGCCATTGCCCTGACCTATACAGGGCGCACCCGTTGGATAAAGGGGTGGCGGCTGCTCCTGCTTGGGCTGATACCCGTGCTGACCGTGGTGATCGCCTTTACAAACGAGCGGCACCATCTGCTCTGGCGGTCAATCGAACTGGGGAGTATCCAGTTGCTCGGCAAGAGCTACAGTACTTTTGCGCCTGAGTACGGTATCTGGTTCTGGGTCAATGTGGCCTATTCCTATATCCTGCTGTCCATCGGAACCGTCATCTTTTTGCGGGCGGTGACCCGATCCCAGGTGATGTATAAGGGCCAGGTGATGGTGCTTGTGGCCGGGGCCCTCTTCCCGTGGATCAGCAACATCTTCTACATCACAGGGAACAGTCCCTTCCCCGGCCTGGATCTGACCCCGGTCTCCTTCGCCCTGACCGGTTTGGCCCTTGCGGCCGGCCTCTTCCGCTATCGGCTGATGGAGATCGTGCCCGTCGCCCACGATACCCTCTTTGCCAGCATGGCCTATGGAGTTTTGGTGTTGAATGATCAGTACCGCATCCTGGACATGAACCCGGCCGCAGAGACCATGCTGGATCGGCGGGCCCAACAGGCCGTGGGCCACAGCATGGCCCAGGTTTTTCCCGGCTACGATGAGTTCGTGGCCTTGTGTACTTTGGGCGAACGGGTCAACACGGAGATCACTTTCCCACAGGCCACCAGCGTACGCCTGGAATCGATCTACAACCTGGGCATCTCTCCCCTGAACGAACGGGGCAAGATCGATTCCAAGGGGTGGCTGGTGATCCTGTCGGACATCACCGAGAGCAAACTGGCCGAGAAGAGCCTGCGGGAGAGCGAAGATCGCTACCGTATGCTCTTTGAACAGAGCCAGGAGACCCTGGCCGAAACCGTCGCCCTCTACGAAACCAGCCGCATTCTGATCGCTTCGGAAGATCTGCCCAGTGTGCTGCAAAGTTTGGTGGACAGCACGGTCCACGCCCTGCCCGCGGACCGGGTCTCGGTGATCACCGTGGACATGGAGGCCCGGGCGATCCGTCACTTTGTGATGGGGGGCCGGGAGCCCGAGGCGGTGGACGGGATCACGTTCGAGGAGCTGTGGGCAGGGCTAGGCGGCTGGGTTCTGCGCGAACGGATGTCGGCCATTTCACCCAAAGATGAGATAGACCTGCGCGAGAGCCAGGCGGTGCAAAACCGCCGCCAGCACGACAAAGCCGGCTCGATCGTCGTCGTGCCCATTCTGTACCAAGGCCAGGTGCGGGGGGTACTTACGGCCATTCGCGATCCAGAAGATGTGGATTTCACGGATCGGGATGTACATTTGATGGAGGGGATCGCCAACTTGGCCGCGGCCGCCATCCAAGTTGCCACCCTCTACACAGAGGCCAAGGTGGCCTCTCGGCTCAAATCCGAATTTCTGGCCAACATGAGCCACGAGATCCGCACCCCCATGAATGCCATCATCGGCATGACCGGTCTGCTGTTGGATGGGGAGATGAAGAGCGAGGAGCGGGAATTTGTGGAGATCATCCGCAACAGCAGCGACTCCCTGCTCACCATCATCAACGACATTTTGGACTTTTCCAAGATCGAGGCGGACCGGCTGGAACTGGAATACCAGCCCTTCACCCTGCGCCAATGTCTGGAAGAGGCCCTGGATCTGATGACGACCACGGCCAGCCAAAAGGGGCTGGAACTGGCCTACACCCTCAGCCCGGACGTGCCCCGGGGCATCATCGGGGATGTGACCCGGCTGCGCCAGGTGCTGGTCAACCTGTTGGGCAACGCCGTCAAATTTACCCAGACCGGCGAGATCGTGCTTTCGGTGCAGATGGCCTCCCAGTCGATGGCCGCAACCGCCCCCCTGGCCCCCCAACCTTGGGGGGAACTGTCCACAACCTTCCCCAAAATTGAGGGCCGGGGGGCCGAGGACGAAATATGGGCACAGACACCCCTCCGTCAACTGCTCCACTTTTCTGTGCGAGACACGGGCATCGGCATCCCGGCGGAACGGCTGGACCGTCTTTTCAAGGCCTTCAGCCAGGTGGATGCGTCCACCACCCGGCGTTTTGGAGGCACAGGATTGGGGCTGGCCATCAGCGCCCGGCTGGTGGGCCTGATGGGCGGGGAGATCTGGGTGGAGAGCGAACCCGGCGTCGGCTCCACCTTCCACTTCACCCTGCCGGCCGCAGAGACGCCGGTGCGCGAGCCGTCACACCTGGACATGGACCAGCCCGAACTGCGCTTCAAACGGGTCTTGATTGTGGACGACAACGCCACCAACCGGCGCATCCTCACCCGTCAGACCGAATCTTGGGGCATGGCGCCCACGGCCACCCTGCCCCAGGGCGCGCTGAAAAGCCTGCGCAGGGGGGAGCGCTACGATCTCGCCATTCTGGACATGCAGATGCCCGACATGGATGGGCTGACCCTGGCCGAAGAGATCGTCAAGCTCAACAAGAGCCAAGGCGCCAGGCCTTTCCCCATCATCATGCTCACCTCTGTGGGCCGGATGGAGAACGAGCGGGTACGGCTAGACAGCATCGACCTGGCCGCCTATCTCAACAAACCGGTGAAACCCGCCCAGCTCCACACCATCTTGGTTCAGGCGCTGCATGGGCAGAGCGCACCCCATGTCGTCTCGCCTGGGGAGAGCCGCCCGATCAGCAGTCGATATGACCAGAGCCTGGCCCAGAGCGTGCCGGTCAGCATCCTGGTGGCCGAGGACAACATGGTCAACCAAAAAGTTGCCCTGCGCGTCCTGGAGCGCCTTGGCTATCGGGCGGACGTGGCGGCCAATGGGCTGGAGGTGCTTGATGCCCTGGAATCCAGATCCTATGATCTGATTCTGATGGATGTGCAGATGCCAGAGATGGATGGCCTGGAAGTCACCGGCCATATCCGCCAGCGGGTGTGGGCCAACGAACATCAACCCTATATCATCGCCATGACCGCCCATGTCCTGCAAGGGGATCGAGAGCGCTGTCTGGCCGCGGGCATGAACGACTATGTGGGCAAGCCCGTCCATGTCGAGGAGTTGATCGAGGCCATCCGCCGCTATACGCCGCAATCCCCCTCGGCCACTCAGCGCCCCAACGGAGTCCACCCGACCGTCGCCGATGCCCAAGCGACTGTGTCGACCCACCCTGGCTCAGTTTCGACCAATGTGCTGGACAACAATGCCTACGAGATCCTGCGATCCATGTTGGGGGCCGGGGCCGATTTTCTGATCGACGATCTGCTTGTCACCTATCTTGAAGAGACCCCCAAACTGATCCATGACCTGCATCATGGGCAACAGACGGGCAATGCGGCCGCCGTGCGCATGGCCGCCCACAGCATCAAATCCAGCAGCGCCAACCTTGGGGCAACCGCCTTCTCTCACCTGTGCGATCAGATCGAAGAGCAGGCCAGGGAGGGCGAACTTGCCCTGGAATTGATCAGCAAAGTGGATGCGAAATATGCCTTGGTCGATCAGGCAATGAGAGCCCTACGGGCAGAATTGGTCTAGCTTATGCGTATCATCGACACCGCCCTCATCGGCCTGGGCCATGTGGGGCGCAACTTTTTGCACATTTTGGAGACCAAGGCAGACCGGCTGATCACCCAGCACGGTCTGCTTTTTCGCCTGGTCTGTGTGGCGGACAGCAGCGGCGTAGCCCTCAACCCGGCCGGCTTTGACCCCGCCGCCACCCGGCAGCATAAATTAGACGGCGGACGAGCGGCAGATCTCCCCGGCTTCCGCCCGGATCTCTCCCCGGCCCAAGCTGTGGAGGAATTGGGCATGGCGGGCTGCCAACTGGTCTTGGACGCCTCCCCGGTGGATCTGCGCACAGGGGAGCCGGGGCTGGGGGTGGTGCGGACGGCCTTGGCCCAAGGCACATCCGCGGTGTTGGCCAACAAAGCCCCCCTGGTCCTGGCCTTTGCCGAACTCCACGATCTGGCCGCCCAAAGTGGGGCTGGGCTGGCCTTCAGCGCCACGGTCTGCGGCGCCCTGCCCGTGATCAACATTGGCCGCCGGGATCTGATCGCGGCGGATGTGTTCAGCTTGCGGGGCATCTTCAACAGCACCAGCAACTTCATCCTGGCCGAGATGACCGCCGGCCGATCCTATGCCGACGCCCTGGCCGAGGCCCAACAGCGGGGCATCGCCGAGGCCGACCCCTCTTTGGATGTGGAAGGCTGGGACACGGCCAACAAGCTGGTGATCATCGCCAACAGCTTCCTGGGCGTGCAGGTGGGCCTGGCCGATGTCAGCGTCACCGGCATCACCGACCTGACGCCGGACGACTTGCGGCGACAGCAAGCCCAAGGCCGCACCATCAAACTGGTGGCCGCGGCCATCCGCCAAGAAGAGGGCGGCTACACCCTCACCGTTGCCCCCACGGTCGTGGACCGAGAATCGTTCTTGGGTCGCTGCGACGGCTGGGAAATGGGCGTGGAGATCCACAGCGATCTCTATGGCCGCATGTACCACAAGATCTGGGAGCGGGAACCCCTCCCCACCGCCGCCGCCATGCTGCGGGACGCGGTGAATCTAATGCGTGAGGAGTAACGAGTAATTGTGTGCTTCACACAATTACTCGTTACTCCTTACGCATTTCTCTACTCCTCCACCAACACCACCTCCACCGAAAACTCTTGTTCGCCCCGGCGCAGGGTGATGGTCACCGTGTCGCCCACCCGATGGGTCTCCTCCAGGTAGATCTGTAGATCGTCGAAGGCCCGAATGGGTTGGCCGTCCACGTGGGTGAGAATGTCCCCGCCCACGAAGACCCGCTGCATGCCCACGATGGCCTCTTGCTGCGCACCCTGCACCCCGGCCCTGGCCAGCGGACTGTTGTCCGTGAACTGGACCAGCAGCAGCCCCTCATCCACCGTCAGCCCCAAGGTCTCGGCCAACCCCGGATTCAGGGGATAGACATAGCGAATCCCCAGGCTGGGATGACGATAGCGCCCTAGTTGGATCACGTCGGGCAGCACCCGGCGGATGGTCTCCACGGGGATGGCAAAGCCCACCCCGGCGTTGGTGCCGCTGGGGCTGAAGATGGCCGAGTTCATGCCGATCACCCGCCCGCTGCTGTCCAAGAGCGGGCCGCCGGAGTTGCCCTGGTTGATGGCGGCGTCGGTTTGGATGATGCCGCTGATGGCCCGGCCATCCGGGCTTTGCAGGGTACGGTCCAGGGCGCTGATCACCCCGGTGGTCAGGGTGCGGCCAAATTGGCCAAAGGGGTTGCCGATCACAATGGCCCGCTGGCCCACCAGCAGGTTGGCGGACTCCCCCATCTCCACAGGGACCAACAGCTCCCCTGGCGCGTCGATCTGGATCACAGCAATGTCGTTGCCCGCGTCCACCCCCACCACCGAGGCCGGAAAGGTCGTGTTGTCGTCCAGTGTCACCTGGATATTCTGCGCATTCTGGATCACATGGTAGTTGGTCAGAATCCGCCCCTCCTGGTCCAGCACAAAGCCGGAACCGGCCCCTTCCGCCGGGGCGACGTCAAAGAAAAAGCTGCGCCGTAGCACCTGGGTGGTCACGTTGACCACCGACGGAGCCACCCGTTCATAGACATCGATCACCCGCCGCTCGGCAATGTCCAGCCCCTGAGCGTCGATCAGCGCGCCCGAAAGCGCCCGCACTGGCGTGGGCGTGAAAGTGGGCAAAGGCGTCGAGGTCGCCGCCGCAGACGGAACAAAGAGCGGGTTGGCCCCGGTACAGGCGGAGAAAAGAAGGAGCGCCGCCGTCATGCCGATCCAGACGGCCAAACGAATTGATCTGCCAGAGGCAGTGGGGGCGTGATTGGATGGTACGTGCATTTTACAGCCTTTCTGCGCCAGGGAGGGCGCGGATCATTGCGGGCGCTGCGGTGGCGAGCTTCCCGGAAGGGGGCAGCCGCGCACAGGGTCAGGGTCAAGCTTCCGGGAAGCGGCGGTGCGGTTCGCTGGCAAGGTATTGTACAACCAGATCGGGGATCCGTTCCACCTACGCGCCCGGGGGTTTCAAAAGTCGCCGAGTACACACGTAGGGGCACGAGGTGCGGCGAGAAAGATGATCTTGAAACGGCTGATCTGCCTTCCGCCGCACCTCGTGCCCGGCAAACCGGCCATTTTTGTTATCCTGCCGGGCACCGTAGACATCTGAAAAGCCTCCACCTACGCGCTATTGCGGATAGACAGCGCCCCAAAATCAGGTAAAGTAGTGCATAGACCCACGCCCAACACTCGACACACACCAATCCAAAATCCAAAATCCCCAATCCAAAATCCAGGAGTTCCCATGCTTGCCAAAGTCCTAAGTTGCGCCGTCGTCGGGTTGGATGCGTTCCCTATTCATGTAGAGGTGGACATCACCGCCGGGCTGGAGAAGGTGACCCTGGTGGGGCTGCCCGATGCCGCGGTGCGGGAGAGCGGCGAGCGGGTGCGCTCGGCCATCACCAACAGCGGCTTCTACTATCCGGCCCACCGGCTGACGGTCAACCTGGCCCCGGCGGATCTGCGCAAGGAGGGACCGGCCTACGATCTGCCCATCGCCCTGGGCATCCTGGCCGCCACCCACCAAGTTCTGGCGGACATGAGCGATCTGCTGGTGGTGGGGGAGTTGGGGCTGGACGGCAGCGTGCGCCACATCAACGGCGTGCTGCCTATGGCCAGCATGGCCCTGGACGAAGGCTTCAAACGCCTCTTTGTCCCCGCCGCGGACGCGTTGGAAGCCGCCTTGATCCAAGGGGTGGAGGTCTATGGCATCAACACCTTGGCCGAACTGGTGCGCCACTTGACCGGGCAGGAACCCCTGGAGCCGGTGATCAACGAACTGCGCTTTGACGATGACGAAGATGTCGTCCACTTGGTGGATTTTCAAGATGTCAAGGGCCAAGAGCACGTCAAGCGCGCCTTGGAGGTGGCCTGTTCCGGCGGCCACAACATGATCATGAAAGGGCCGCCCGGTGCGGGCAAAACCTTGTTGGCCCGGGCCCTGCCCTCCATCTTGCCCCGGCTCACCCTGGCCGAATCTCTGGACATCACCCGCATCTATTCCGTGGCCGACGCCCTGGGGGAAGGCACCCACTTGGTGCGCACCCGCCCCTTCCGTGCGCCCCATCACACCATCAGCCACGCCGGTCTGGTGGGTGGCGGACGCTGGCCCCGGCCCGGCGAGATCAGCCTGGCCCACCGGGGCATCCTCTTTTTGGACGAACTGCCGGAGTTCGGCACAAAAAACTTGGAGACCCTGCGCCAGCCCTTGGAGGACAAGGTCGTCACCATCAGCCGGGCCAGCGGAACCCTGACCTTTCCGGCCAACTTCATGTTCATCGGCGCGCTCAACCCCTGTCCATGCGGCTTCTACGGCGACGATCGCAAGGAATGCACATGCAGCATGGGGATCGTCCAGCGCTATCAGAACCGCATCAGCGGCCCCATCATGGACCGCATCGACATCCACGTGGATGTGGCCCGGGTCCCCTTCCAAAAGCTGGCCAGCCTGGACGGGGGCGAGAGCTCCGCGGTCATCCGCGGCCGGGTGGAGGCAGGGCGGGCGATTCAGCACGCCCGCTTTCAGAACCTGGGCAAGCCCGACGTGCTGATCAACGGCGACATGGGCCCGGCAGAGGTGCAGAAATTCTGCGACATCGACACCCCCGGCAAGGAGTTGATGCGGGCCGCGGTGCAGCAGATGAACCTCAGCGCCCGCAGCTATCACCGCGTCCTCAAGATCAGCCGCACCATCGCAGATTTGGCCGGGGAAGCCCAGATCCAGGTGCCCCATCTGGCCGAAGCGTTGCAGTATCGGCCACGGCCGATTATGTGATCAAGAAAGGAGGTCGATTTTGAAGATGCACGAAACACGTGTACACTATTTCCGTATGAAAAAGAATATCACGCTTACCGCAGAGTCGAATACGATTGAGCTAGCCCGCCGCCGCGCCAGTGCTGAAAACACGACCGTCAACGAACTTTTTCGTTCCTGGTTGGATCGGTACGTGACCCAACCTGCTGCGTCCGACGCCTACGACGCATTGATGATTCGGTTCAACCATGTCAATGCAGGGCAACATTTCAGCCGGGACGAAATGAATGAACGTTGATGAACTGCCAGGTCTCTACTTCCTGGATACCAACGTGCTGGTCTACTCATTCGATAAATCTGCTCCGGGCAAACAAGCGATTGCCCAGGGGTTGATAAAACGCGCCTTGGGTACTCAGCAAGGCGTCATCAGCACCCAAGTAATCCAAGAGTTTCTTAATGTGGCTCTGCGCAGGTTTGCCACCCCTTTGACCGTCTCGGAAAGTCGGGAATACTTAGCTTCCGTTCTCACGCCTCTTTGCCAACATTTTCCAACGACTGGATTTTACAACCTGGCTTTGCTGATCCGAGAGGAAACGGGTTATTCCTTTTACGACAGCCTGATTCTGACGGCGGCAATAGAAATGGGTTGTAGCTCTCTGGTCAGCGAAGATCTACAGGACGGTCGAGTTGTGCGCGGTGTGACGATTCACAACCCCTTTATTTGACCCCGCCAGATCACAAAGATAAGCGATATTGCCGATACCCAACCTCATTGAATCTTGCTATCATGCGAATGACTGCTTGCCAATGTGCGTTCGGGGTCTGCCATGTTGCGTTATCTGCTCTTCTCAACTTTTTTCCTCGCTTCACTTCTCTCCTCCGGCGTTCAGGCCGCGCCTGTGGACAATCTGGACCACACAATCTTCCTGCCCATTGTCCATGCGCCCCCCTCCCGCGTGGTGATCGCCGCCGCGCATATTGACAGCGCGGTGAGCGGGGAGGCGGACGAGGCATTGCTGCTGTGGAACACGGGCTATCGGGTGGAGCGGTTGGCCGGCTGGCGGTTGACCGGGGGCGGACGCACGGCGACTTTCCCCCTCACCAGCACGTTGACCCTGTCGCCGGGCGCACGCCTGTGGTGCGCCAACGAGGCCGCCGCCTTCCAGGTCAGCTTTGGCCACGACCCCGGCTGTGAATGGGGCGACGACACGGACACGGCCATCCCAGATCTGGACGGGGACCTGGCCTTGGGCAACAGCGGGGGCACGGTGCAGGTGTGGCGGGGGGACGGTTCTTTGGCCGACACCCTGGTCTATGGCAACGAAAGCAGCCCGGCCCAGGGCTGGAACGGACTGCCCGCCCAGGTCTATGACCGGGGAGCCATCCCGGCCTCCGGGCAGGTGTGGGAACGCAAACGGGACGCCAAGACCGGTCTGCCTGTGGACACGGACCGGGCCGCGGATTGGGCCGGCGATCTGGCGGACCTGGCCTGGGGGCGGCAGGTGCGCTTCCCCGGCTGGCTGGGGTGGACGGATGACGATCTGGGCCGACCGATCACCGGCGCGGCGTGGGCCACCGTCCGCGTGGCCGTGGGGCCGGAGGGGTTGTACGGGCCGATCTCGGCGGCGTTTATGGCGGCCCAAGAGAGCATTGACCTGAGCGTCTACACCTTTGAGCAGCCCGCCCTGGCCGAGATCGTGGCCGATGCGGCCCGGCGGGGGGTGCGGGTGCGCTTGCTCTTGGAGGGAGGCCCGGCGGGTGGGATCACGGACCTTCAGCGCTGGTGTGTGGCTCGCATGGTCGAGGCCGGGGTGGCCGTGCGCTACCAGGCCGTGCAGCCAGAGGCCCCCAACGGCTACCGCCCCCGCTATCGTTTTATGCACGCCAAATATGCCATCATCGACGGCGGCACAAGCCATGTCAACACCCTGATCGGCACGGACAACTTCGGGGTGGAGTCTTTGCCCTTGCCCAGCACGGACCCGGCCTTCCCCCATCCCCAGGGGCGGCGGGGGGTCTTTCTCTTCACCGATGCCGTGGGTGTGGCGGAGGGGTTGGCCCGCATCTTCGCCGAAGACTGGTCTCCCCAACGCTTTCTGGACCTGATGCCCTACACGGCTCTCGATGCCACCTATGGCGGGCCTCCTCAAGAGTTTGTCCCCGAAGCGATCACGGAGTATACCCAAGACGGTTCGTCTTTTTTCCAAACTATTGGCACAAGCGGACCCGTACAATTTGTGCTGATCAGCGCGCCGGAAAACGCCACCCGCCCGGATGATGGGCTGATGGCCTTGATCCAGCGGGCGGGGGCTGGGGACGAGATCCGGCTGGAACAGCTTTACGAACACAAGTACTGGGGAGAGGCGACCAGCAATCCTGTCGCCGACCCCAATCCTCGGCTGGCGGCCATCATCGACGCGGCCCGGCGGGGGGCGGTGGTGCGGCTGATGTTGGACAGCCATTTTGATGACCCGTCCGGTCTGCGGGGCAATCGGGCCACCGCGGCCTATCTCCACTCGGTGGCCAGGGCGGAAGGGCTGGACATCCAGGTGCGGGTGGGGAATCCCACGGGGCTGGGCATCCACGCCAAGGTGGTGCTGGTGCGGGTGGGCGGCGAGCATTGGTCCGGTGTGGGCAGTCTCAACGGCAGCGAGATCAGCCACAAGATCAACCGGGAGGTGACCCTGCTGGTGGATGCGCCTGCGATCTATGGGCGGCTGTTGGCCGTCTTCAACTGGGACTGGGCCGCCTCGCCCAATCCCTAATCCCCAATCCCCCCCTTTTGACCCCACGCGCCCGTGATGTTACACTCTGTACCACCCATGCGCGCACTTATTGTCTCTGACAAAGTTGAACCCAAATTTCACGATGTCGGCGTCCGAGATCGGGTCGGCGACATCGATTTGATCTTGGGCTGCGGCGACCTGCCCTTCTATTATATCGAGTTTCTGGTCAGCATGTTGGACAAACCCTGCTACTTTGTTTTTGGCAATCATGGTCGAGAGGTGGAATATCAGGAAAATGGCCGGGCGGTCTATGGCCCGGCAGGGGCGACCAACCTGCACTGCCACACGGTCAAAGAGGACAAATTGCTCTTGGCCGGGCTGGAGGGGTCGATTCGCTACAACCACTCGTCCAAATTTCAGTACACCGAGACCGAGATGTGGGGCAACATTGCCCGGCTGGCCCCGGGTCTGCTCAAAAACCGGGTGCGCCATGGACGCTGGCTGGATGTGCTGATCGCCCACTCGCCCCCTTTTGGCATCCACGATGAACCCGACCCCACCCATACGGGGTTTCGCAGCTTTCTGCGGTTTATGCGGCTCTTCAAGCCCCGCTATCTCCTCCACGGCCACATCCACATCTACCGCCACGACACAGTGGCCAGCACCCAATATCACCAAACCCAGGTGGTCAACGTCTATCCGTATCGGATCATGGATCTGGAACCGCAAGTGTTGACCCCTGCCCCATAGACCACCCTTTGTGGCTGGGCCACGACCCGACTGTTATCCTGAGATGCGCCGGTCCTTCTCCTGAAGGGCCGCTTTATTTTGAGAGTTGAAATTCGAGAAGAGCTATGAAACGACGTCAGACTGACTTCAAATATCACTTGATTACCCTGGGCTGTCCCAAAAACAAGGTGGACAGCGACGGCATGGAGATGATGCTGCGGGGCGCGGCCTATTCGCCCTCGGACGATGCCGGGGACGCGGACGTGTTGATCGTCAACACCTGCGGCTTTTTGCAGGCGGCCAAGGAGGAGTCCATCGGCGTGCTGCAGGAGTTGGCCCAGGGCAAGCGGCGCAACCAGTTTTTGATTGCGGCCGGCTGCATGGCCCAGCGGGATGGGGACGAGGTGTTGAAGCGGGTCCCCGGGGTTGATGGATTGCTGGGCACCCGGCGCTGGATGGATGTGGTGAAACTGTTGCGCCAGATCCGGGGCGGGGCCGGGGGGGGCAAAGGCAAACGCAGCCTGCAACGCTATAGCCTGCTTGGGGACCCGGACACGACATTCGAGGCGGCCACGCCCCGTCCGCCCGTGGTGGGGGGCAGCGCGTATCTGAAGATTTCCGATGGCTGCAACGCGCCCTGCGCCTTCTGCACCATCCCCAGCTTCAAGGGCAAGCTGCGCAGCCGCCCCCTGGAGAGCATCGTGGCCGAGGCGGACGCCCTGGTGCGGGCCGGGGCCAGGGAGTTGGTGGTGGTGGCCCAGGACACCACGGACTATGGCCGGGACTGGGGCCAGCCCAACAGCCTGGCCCAACTGTTGGCCGCCATCTGCAACCGCACAGGGGAAGATCTGGCCTGGCTGCGGCTGATGTACGCCTATCCGGGCCATGTCACCGACGAGCTGATCGAGGTGATGGCCAGCCAGGACAAGATCGTGCCCTATTTGGACATGCCCTTGCAGCACGGGGATCCCCGCACCCTGCGCCGTATGCACCGCCCCAGCCGCCTGGAGATGGTCTATGACCACATGAGCAAGCTGCGATCCGCCATGCCCGACATGACCCTGCGCACCACCTTCATCGTCGGCTTCCCCGGCGAGACCGAGGAGGAATTCCAGGGTCTGCTCGACTTTGCCCAGGCCATCCAGTTCGACAAAGTGGGGGCCTTCAAGTTCAGCCCGGAACCGACCACCCCCTCCTTTGCGATGGCAGATCAGGTGGCCGACGAGGTGATGGACGAGCGCTACGCCCGGCTGATGCAGTTGCAGCAGCCCATCAGCCTGGGCAAGAACCAAGCCCAGGTGGGCAAGATTTTGGACATTTTGGTGGAGGGCGAAGGCGAGGTCGAGGGCAGCGGGGATGCCCTGACTCTGGGGCGCAGCTATCGGGACGCGCCGGAAGTGGATGGACTGGTCCTGGTCCCCGGGGTCAGCGGCGCGCCGGTCGGCTCCATGTTCAAAGTCCACATCACCGGGGCCATGGAGTACGATCTGGTGGGCGAGGTGTTGACCACGGAGACCTTTAGCAGCACGAAGGCGAGTATTGCGTTGGTTTAGGGAGAGGCAATGAGTAAGGAGCAATGAAGTAATTTTGTGGTAAACCGGTCGTGGTAAATAAAGAGGGCGAGGGATTCAACCATTTGGTCGATCCCCCGCCCTTTTCTGTCCCCACCACAAATTACTTCATTACTCCTTACTCGTTGCCATTCCTACCAAAACCACCCCCGCCGCTTCTGCCCCTGCCGGGCG
>CAZKEX010000022.1:0-24963 GCA_964551895.1 uncultured Caldilineaceae bacterium
GGCCCGGGACGGCGGCTTTCAGTTTATGAGCGGCACCTCCATGGCCGCCCCCCATGCCGCCGGGTTGGCGGCCCTGATCCTCAGCGTCAACCCCAATTTTACCCCGGTCGAGATTAAGACGACCCTGCAGGAGACGGCCACGGACATGGGGCCGGCGGGGGTGGACAATCTGCACGGCTATGGGCAGATCAACGCCGGGAGCGCCCTGGCCAGCATCCCCGCGGCGGTTTTTGAGCCGCCAGTCACCGAAGTGGCCGCGGCCCTGGCGACGGATCTCAACGACAACGGCCTGGTTGACCCTGGCGACACCCTGCGCTACGAGCTTGTGGCAGCCAACACCACCGCCACCCCCTTGGCCGGGGTGGTGGTGAGCGGCGAACCCCCCGCCCACACCGCCTATGTGCCGGGCAGCGCCGCCCTCAACGGCATCCCCGTGCTGGACAACCCGGATGTCAACGCGCCCTCGCCCTTGGCGGGCGGCGGGCTGACCATCGGCAACATTCCGGTCCACAACAGCCACACGCTGATCTACGACGTGATCGTGGGCAACCTGCCCCGGGGCGTCTACACCGTCTCGGCCCAAATGACCGTGACTACGGGGAGCGGCCCAGAAGTTCTCAACGTAGAGACCGAGGTGGCTGGCACCTTGCTGAAAGCCCAGGTCAGCACCCCCGAAGCCCGGCCCGGCGACAGCCTGGCCTATACCGTGACCACGGATGTTGTGGGCGGCGACCTGTTGCAAAATGTGACGATCACCGCTCCTCTCCCTGCGGGGACGAGCTATGTGGGCGGCAGCGTCAACGCCGGGGGCAGGGAGAGCGGCGGGGTGGTGACGTGGGATTTGGGCGGCACTGTCGCCGGTGTGCCGGGTGTCAGCCCGGGGAGCAGTGGCAATATGGTCAGCAGTACGATAACCATCTACTCCTCTGTAGATGGCATGTTGGATGAGGCGATGAAGACGACGAATAGAGGCGCTTGCGACCGAGTTTTTCTTGAGGGCAACGCAGGATCCGTCAGCAGAGGTCTTTTCAAATTCGATCTGTCAGCCATCCCGGCTGACGCCATCATTACCTCCGGCACCCTATACTTGTACAGAATTCTTGGCACAGGCAGCGCCTTGGCAGAGGTTCACCGCATGACCAGCGACTGGACCGAAGGGACGGGGTCATGTGTGGGCACGGCCAGCATGGTCTCCAACTGGAACCAACGCGCATCCGGCACAGATTGGACCACGGGCGGCGGGGATTTCTCGCCAACCGTCGAAGCCACGACACTATCTTCGGCCATCGCCACCACCTATGCGTGGACTATCCCCAGCTTGGTCCAGGGCTGGGTCAACGGTACCTATCCAAATCACGGATTGCTGCTGAAATTGGCCGATGAATCAGCATTTAATCAGATGACCTTTGCTACGAAGGAGTATGCGACAAGCGCCAAGAGGGCCAGGCTCGATATTACCTATACCGCCGCGGGCGGCGGGGGCGAGCTGATCTGGAACACCTTCCAGGGGGGCAGCGGCAGCGACAACAACAGCGCCGTGGCAGTTGATAGCGCTGGGAACATCTACACCGCGGGCAAGAGCAATGCCGCCTGGGGCTGGCCGGTGCGGGCCTATGCTGGCGGTGACGATGCACTCATCACCAAGTTTGATAGCAACGGCAACCTGGTTTGGCATACCTTCCTGGGCGGGAATACTGGCTTGGTGAACGACTATGGCAACGGTGTGGCCGTGGACAGCAGCGGCAATGTCTATGTGACCGGCAATAGTGTGGCGACGTGGGGGACGCCCCTGCGGGCCTTTGCCGGTGATTGGGACACCTATGTGGCCAAACTGGACAACAGCGGCAATCTGCTTTGGCACACTTTCCTCGGTGGAACGGGCTATGACAGTGGCAGCAGCATCGCGGTGGATGGCAGCGGCAATGCCCATGTGACCGGGTACAGCCAAACTGCATGGGGTTCACCCGTGCGGGCTTTCACCACCTCGGGCGGTAGCTCCGACGCGTTTGTCGCCAAACTGAGCGGCGCTGGCGCGTTGATCTGGCACACCTTCCTCGGTGGAACAGGGTCGGACAACGGGAAGAGCATTGAGGTGGATGGCAGCGGCAATAGCTATGTGGGCGGAAACAGCGCCGGGACATGGGGATCGCCCTTGCGGCCATTCACGGTCTCGGGGACCAACGCCGATGGCTTTGTAGCCAAGTTGACTGCTGGCGGCGCCTTGACCTGGAATACCTTTGTTGGCGGTAGCGGAAACGATGAGCTCAATGGGCTGGTCCTGGACACCGACGGCAATGTGTATGTGGGTGGCTATAGCGATACACCGTGGGGTACCCCGGTGGGCGCCTATAGCACGGGCAACGACGGTCTTGTGGTCAAGCTGACCAATGCAGGTGTGTTGAACTGGAATACCTTCCTTGGCGGCACATCCAACGATATGGTCAACGATATTGGGGTGGATGCCAGGGGCAATACATATGTGGGCGGCCACAGCCAAGGTACATGGGGAACCCCTCTGCGGGCCTTCAGCGGCAGCTTTGATGGATTTGCGGCCTCTGTCAACAGCAGCGGCAACCTGATGTGGAATACATTCCAGGGCACCAGTGGGATTGAGATCAACTTCGGCATCGCTGTGGATGACGGGGACGGTCTGTATGTGGCCGGGTATGGGAACAGAAGCTGGGGAATACCCGCGCGCAACTACACCGCAGGCACCGATGGCTCCGTGGTGAAACTCGCCCTTCCCTTGCCCCCAATCCCACCTATGGGCACAACCGTCAGCGCCACCCCCACCCTGCTCTCCGCGGGTGGCCAGATCACCGTCAGCATGGTCTTGACCGCATCTGAAGAGATGGCCAACGTTACGCCTTCGATGGGTTTCACCGGGACCAACGGCGTCAACGCTATCCTGGCCAGCGGACCAACCCCGGCCAGTGGGACGGTGGACATAACTGGAACGACCTTCACCTGGGTCTACGACACATCGGCCAGCGGCGCCATGGGCCACCTCACCTTTGGCGGCGAGGCCACGGACGGCAGCAACACCTGGCCCGCGGCCCAATCCAACAGCGTGATCGTCCATCCACCCCTCACCTTCCGGGTCACCGTGGACGATCCGGCCACGGCAGCCAACGTCCAGGCCACCGCCTTCATCAGCGACGGGGGCGATCTGCTGCCCTCCCACGCCAGCAACACCCCGTTGACCGAGCTGCCCGCCAGCCTGGGCGGACGGGTGTGGAACGACGGCGACGGGGACACGGTGCAGGATGGCGGCGAAGAGGGCATTGGCGGGGTGACGGTGATCATCACCGACAGCCTGGGCCTGGCCGCCAGCCAGATCACTGACGGCGACGGCGGTTACAATTTCTCGGATCTGGTGGCCGGGGTCTATACCGTCACCGTGGACCCGGCCACCGTGCCCGCGGTCTACGAATTCCTCACCACCCGCAACCCCCTCCAGATCACCCTGGGCAACGGCGAAGCGTACGCCAACGCCGCCTTTGGCTTCAAAGCCCGCACAGGGGCCATCGGCGACACCCTCTACTACGACGCCGACGGGGACGGTGTCCAGGACCCCGGCGAGCCGGGGCTGGGCAACATCAGCCTGGAACTCTATCTGGACGACGGGGACGGCATCTTCGAGCCTGTGCCCGCCCTGGGCAGCGACACCTTTGTGGGGACCACCCTCACCAACGCGGCCGGGGCCTATCGGCTAAATGCGCCGGTGGAGGGCAGCTACTTTGTGGATGTGACCGACGACCGGGGTCTGCTGGCCGGGCTGGCCCACACCGTGGGCGGCGGATCGGTCACAGATCCCTCCCCGGCCATCCCCGTGGTCTTGGGCCAGTTTGTGCAGAATGTGGACTTTGGCTATGTGCGCTTGCCCGCGGTGGGCCATGCCATGCTGGGCGACCAGGCCTGGGTGGACGAGAACAACGACGGCGTGCGCCAATTCTTGGAGCCGGTGGTGATCGACACCCAGATCTGCGCCACGCCGAACTTAGGCGGCGGGCCGGTGTGCGCCCAAACCGACATCAACGGGCGCTATCTGTTGGAACTGCCCGTGGGCGGCTACGTCGTGGCCCCGGTCAACCCGCCCTTGGGTCTGGCCGTCACCACCCTCAACCCTGTGGCGCTCACTTTGGTCGACGGAGAACAGCACCTGGGCGCTGACTTTGGCTTTGGCCCCAGCGCCGGCTCCCTGCTGGGCGCCATCGGCGGCCAGATCTGGCAGGATCTGCCCGTGGACGAGGTGGTGGATGGGGTCTACGATCCCGCCACGGAGCCGGGGCTGCCCAACGTGAGCGTGGACCTGATTTTGGACCGCAACCACGATGGCGCGTGGGACAGCGGGGATGTCTATGTGGCTACACTCAGCGACATGGGCGGAGCGTTCCGCTTCCGGGGGCTGCTGGCCGACGACTATCTGGTCCAGGTCTCCGACACCCTGAATGTGTTGCGCCGCTATGGGCAGACTGTGGCCCCGACCACGGGCAGCGCGCCCGTGGACAACACCAACAAACCCCAACCCTATGCCATCGATCTGGCCCCTGGGCAGACCAACACCCTGGCCGATTTTGGCTATCGGGAATACGACGCCTTTGGGGCCGGCAGTACTTTGCAGCCGGGGATGCTCGGCGACCAGATCTGGCTGGATGTGGATGCCAACGGTCGCTTCGAACTGGCCGCCGGGGACCAGCCTTTGCCCGGCGTCACCGTGGAGGCCCGCAGCGGTGGCCAGGTGATGGCCACAGCCACCACCGGGGGCGACGGCAAATATCTGCTCATGGACTTGCCCTTGGGCCGCCAGTACGACGTGACCGTGACCGATCTCTTCGGTGTGTTGGAGAAATATCAGCCCACCACCTTGGGGCTTTCCGGCCAAAATAGCCACAATCAGCCCCAACCCTACGCCACCTTCCTGGCCCTGGCCTCGTCGGATTTCAAGGCCGACTTCGGCTATGCCCGACTCTCCGCGTTGGGGGACAGCGTGTGGTGGGACGCCAACCAGAACGACTTCCAGGAGGAGGACGAGCCGGGCATCCCCAACGTGCCCCTGGACCTGCTGGATGGCGAGGCCGACGCGTTGCGCTCCATGGCCACGGATGCCAACGGTCGCTATGGCTTCCAGGATCTGACATCGGGCTATACCTATACCGTGGCCATCAACCCCGCCGCCTTCCTGTCCGGCGGTCCCCTGGCCGGGTGGATGGCCAGCGCCCTGGCCCCGGCAGACCATGTCTACGGTCACTGGGCCTCGGTCGCCCCGGCCATTGGCGACCAGATCAACACCCTGGACTTTGGCTTTACCCTGACCAGCACGGCTCAACTGAGCGTGGCAAGCCCCAGCTTTGTGCGCTATGGGGACAACTTCCAGGTCAGCCTCACCATCACCAACACCGGGCAGACGTGGATCTCCCAACTGCCCTTGCGCCTGGCCTACGACCCGGCCTACCTCTCCCTGGGCGGCGCATCCCCGGCCCCGGACAGCCTGGCCGACACCGGGGTGATCACCTGGACCGATGGGCTGGCGGGCTGGGGGGGTAGCGGTTTGGCCGCCACAGCCGTGGGCGAGTTGGCCCCGGGCGAAGCGGCCCAGATCCTGGTCAACTTCAATGGCAGGGGGGACACCACCCTGCTGCCCGGCGAGACCAGCCCCCTCACCGTCACCCTGCTGGGCGGCACGGCGGACCCGGACGGCAGCGCCGGGATCATGGCCAGCTTGCCCGTGGTCGGCCAGAGCGCCGCCAACGGCGGGGTGATCATCGTCAACCCAACAGGGGTGCAGGCGGTGGATGCCAGGGCCGAGGCCACCCTGGACGGTGTCAGCCTCTCCTGGCGCACGGTGGACGAGAGCCGGGTGGTCGGCTTCCACGTCTGGCGACAGGCAGGGGAAGCTGATCCCGTGCGCATCACCGATGTGCCGATGGCGGCCCGGTTTGGCGGTCAGCCCAAGGGTGGGGCATATGCGTTGACCGACAGCGGGGTCACGTCCGATCCCGTCGTGTACGAATTGGAAATGCTTCTGAGGGATGGCGGTTCTCAGCGCGTGCTGCTGGGCCGGGTTGGGGGTGGATTTAGGATCTTTGTGCCCCTGGTTTCGCGCTAGTGTGGACCGGCGGAAGGTAGTCCAGGGAACAATGCGCTAGCCGGGTCGGTGGCCCATAGGCATCAAGTTAAGGGATCGGGTATGGGTCGGCGGGTTGGAAACGACCTGGGCAATCCCGGAATGGGCCGGTTCTTCCTGGGATCATGCAGTAGTTTTGGCCCATTCCGGGATTGGAGGGGAGATCTCGCTCATTCCGGGAATGGGCCAAGGCTACTGCATGATCCCAGATCGTCCGGCCCTTTCCCGGAATGCCCTGTTCTTGAACGCACAATCCCCAGCTTGATGCCTATGGGTCCGTGACCCGGCGGGTCTGGCGCAGAAGATCGTGTAGACCCGCCCGGTCACGGACCGGGCTAGCGCAGGGGCCTGGGGATCTGCCAGGGCATGGCCAAAAATGGAACACCCTGTGTAAAATAGCGTACACCCTGCGCAGAATACGCAGGGAGATTCAGGACAAATGGATGGTGACAAACACCGTGTCGGTGGTATTGTTGAGGGTGCGAGGGGAGGCGGATGGGTGGATATCCTCGTTCAACAGACCCTTGTCCAAACCAAGACTTACAGTTTTCTAAACAGTCGGAGACGATCATGAATAGCCAACCAAAGACCTCTATGCCGGGTGGACTGCCAAGACGATCCGCCTTTGCCTTTTTGCGTGGGATGCTAGTGGCCTGCCTGATCCTGGGCGGGTTGTCTGTGATGGGCGCGGGCAGGGCCGCCGCGGTGCCGCTGGGCCAGACGGATCAGCCTGGCGCGCCTGTGGCCCCAACTGTCGTCTCCGCCACCCAGACGGCTACGTTGACCGCGGTCCAGGACACGTGGATGGCGAAGGCTGATGCCAGCAACAACTATGGGTCCTGCAACACCATGACCCTGGACGAATCTGGCGCGGAGCTGGGGGATGGGCGTCTTTTGGTGCGCTTTGATCTGTCCAACATCCCGGTGGGGTCAATCGTCACATCGGCCCAGGTGAAGCTGACCAAAACCGGGGGCAGCGCTGGGTCCAGCAATGTGGCGGCCCACGGGGTCACGGCCAGTTGGCGAGAGGGTACGGGCAGTTGTGCAGGGGCGAAGAATGTCAACGCCAGTTGGAAAAAGCGGCTGGATGGGGTGTCGTGGGCCGTGCTGGGGGGGGATTATGACCCGACGCCGATCAGCACGGTCAGCGTTGGCGCCAACGGCGCGTATACCTGGGATGTGCTGCCCGCGGCCCAGGGCTGGGTGGTGAATTCCAATACCAACTATGGCCTGCTCTTTGGCTCACCGGACACGGGCACAAACCAATTTCAGTTCGCCAGCCGAGAGGCGACCAGTTCGGCCAGCCGCCCCCAATTGATCCTCGAATATCAACCTGTCTACACAGCCGCGGATGATTTTGACCCCAACACCCTCTTTGGCGGCAATGATGGGGACCGAAATTGGAAGGCAGATTGGCAGCAGGTGGGCGAAACCGACGGGGCAAACAGCGGCATGGTGCGGATCGTGACCGATCCCCTCTGCCCCAGCGGGGCCTGTCTCAGCCTTGCCCATTTGGCCGGGTCCATCAGCGGTCTGGGGCTGTCTCGAGAGCTGGATCTGAGCGGGGCGATCTCGGCCACCCTCTCGTATGATTTCCTGCGCAGGCAGGGGGGTGGGGCCATTGTGAATGTGGATGTCTCGCCCGATGGAGGGGCCCATTGGACGACCTTGGCCAGCCATGCCCTGAACGTGGACGATGGGGTCAAGCAGCGGAACAGCCTGGATCTCACCCCCTATTTGGCGTCGAGCAGCAAGATTCGTTTTGTGGGGGCCGCGTCGGGCGCCGCCGCAACCCTGGCCGCCGACTTTTTTGTGGACAATGTCCGCATCGATTTTGCCACAGGCACGGTCAAGACCGTGATCGGCCGGCTCTGGATCGATACGGATCGGAATGGGAGCCAGGACTTTGGCGAGGCCAGCCTGAGAAACGTCACGGTCGATCTGTTTGAGGGCACGTGCAGCCAAAGAAGCGGCCCGCCGGCCCGCAGCCGCCAGACCGATTTCCTTGGCTTTTATAGTTTTGGCAGCCTCACCGGGATCGAATATTGTGTGATGGTGGACGAAAGCGCCCTGCCCGCCGACCATGGTACCACCACCATCCAAAATCCCCACGATGTCTATTTTACCAACAGCATCTTTCCTGTCTGGGTCAGCTTTAGCTATGCGCCCTTTCTGGCCGACAACCGGCTGACCGTGGGGGCCTTTTCTCCCTGTATGGACAGCGGCTGGCTCCAGACCCTGGCCGCGGCCCGCGCCGCCACCATCGTCACCGCGGACACGAGCGCCTGTGTCTTCACCCTGGAGGTGGCCCCGGCCAACCTGGCCGCCCTGCGCGCAGACGTGGCCAGCCACCCCAACACCCGCCACGATCACCCGGATGTGCAGGGCTATGCGCTCTACACCCCCGGCGACCCGGACTACAACAACCCGTCCCTGGTCTATGGCCCCCAACAGATCAACGCCCCCACTGCCTGGGACACGACCTTGGGGGAGTCAAGCCTGATCCTGGCCGTGGTGGACACGGGCATCGACCTCACCCACCCGGAGTTTGCCGGGCGGCTGGCGCCCGGCTATGACTTTGCCAACAAGGACAGCGACCCCACAGACGACAACGGCCACGGCACCCACGTGGCGGGCATTGCCGCGGCCGGGATCGACAACGCCTTGGGCATGGCGGGGATTGCCGGGCAGGTCAAGATCATGCCCATCAAGGTACTCAACGCCAGCAACATCGGGTGGATGAGCGATGTGGCCGCGGGGATCACCTACGCCGTGGACAACGGGGCCAAGGTGATCAACCTGAGCCTGGCCGCCACCAAGGAATCTTTGGCCGTGCGGGATGCCATCATCTACGCCGTCAACAAGGGCGTGGTGATAATCGCCGCCGGGGGCAACGAAAATACGGATGTGGCCCGCTACCCCGCGGTCTATGAGAATGTGATCGCCCTGGGGGCCACGACCTTTGACGGCAGCCGCTGGTCCTTGTCCGACTTTGGGTCAAACATCGATCTGATGGCCCCTGGCGCCACGGTGTGGAGTACCCGACCGGGCAACACCTACGCCTTTATGAGCGGCACCTCCATGGCCGCCCCCCACGCGGCCGGGGTGGCCGCGCTGATGCTCAGTGTCAACCCCAACCTGACCCCGGACCAGATCAAGCAGACCCTGCAGGAGACCGCGGTGGACATGGGCGATCCAGGGGTTGACGCCTTCCACGGCTATGGGCGCATCGACGCCGGGGCGGCTGTGGCCGCCATCCCCGCCGGCAGCACCCAGCCGCCGGTGACGGATAAGCGCGCCGCCTTGGTCACGGATGTGAGCGGCAACGGCATTGTCGACCCTGGGGACACCGTGCGCTACACCATCTCCGTGGGCAACGCCGATGCCATCCCCCTGGCCGATGTGATCGTCAGCGACGAGTTGCCGGCCAACACCACCTATGTGGCCAACAGCGCTACCCTCAACGGCATTGCCATCAAGGATGCCGGGGTCACCCTGTTGCCCTTGGACGAGGGCGGGTTGAATATTGGCAACGTGGGTCCGGGGGCCACCAGTCGATTGACCTTTGATGTCACCGTCGCCCCGCCATCCCCAGCCTTCTACCAGATCGTCAATCATGCCACGGTCAAATCCAGCGCGGCCACCCAGGTTGTGACGGCCACCACCCCGGTCGGGGGGGATGCCTGCACCTTGGATCTGATCAACAGCCTGGGCAACCCGGTACTCTCCTATCAGGGCAACGAGCGGGTCTATGTGCGTGTGGCCGATGCAGACCAGAACACCCAGGCCGACTCGGCCCAGACCATCTCTGTCTCCCTGCGCAACCTGAACCTGGGGGACAGCGAAACCCTGCTGTTGACCGAGAGCGGCAACGACACGGGCATCTTCCAGGGCAGCATCCCCAGCTCCCTGGGCGGCGGGCAGACGTCCGGCGATGGGGTGCTGTCGGGCTGCACCAACGATACCCTGAAAGCCACCTACACGGACCCCGACTTCTCGCCGGACACATGCAGCGACAGCGCCTCGGTGATCCTGCTCTATGTGGTGAAGCCTCTCTACCTTTCCGAGCCGGGCCAGGGGTTGGACCGGGTGGACCCGGTGGCGACCGGGGACACGACCACGGCCACCAGCGGGGTGATCTCGGTCTCGTCAACCCCCTCAAGGGCCTTTACCCAGACCCTGCCCCTGGCCACAGCTTTCTCCATGCCCAGTGGCGGACAGCTTGATGCCACGGCCTATGTGCGCACCTTGGGCAGTCTGATGCCCCCCAGCCCGGCCATCACCGCCACCCTACGCCAGGGCAGCACCACCCTGGCCAGCCTGACCACCCCCACGGTGACGCTGATCAGCGGCGGCCCCACCCTCACCGATGTGGCCTACAAGGTGGGCAACTTTACCAAACGCACGAGTACGGGCAACCAGGTGATCACCCACAACCTGGGCAAGACGCCCAAGGCCTTGATCATGTGGACCAGCGGCCAGACCAGCGACGGCGCTGTCAGGGACGACTATCGGTATGCCCAGGGTGTCTACGATGGCAGCACGGGCTATGCCTTTGCCGCCGCCAGCCAGGACGATGAGGATAATGGGGATACCAGCCGCCGCTTTGCGGCCAAGGCGTTCACCCTTGTGGAGTGGGGCGAGGTGTTGCTGGCCGAGGCCGATGTGGCAAGTTGGAACGCCACCTCCTTTACCCTCAACTGGACGACCAACAACAACAGCGCCACCATCATCCACTATATGTTGATCGGCGGCAACGATGTGATGGCCAAGACGGTCAACTGGCAGGTGCCCACCAGCACGGGCAACCGCACGATCACCGGTGTCGGCTTCCAGCCGGACTTGGTCTTCCATCTGAACGGCGGCACCGGGCTGACCGGCAGCGCGCCCTCTTCGGATATCCAGGCCGCCACAGGCTTTGGGGTGATGAATGGGGCCGGGGAACAGTGGTCCTTGGCCACCCTGGCCAAGGACAATATCGCACCCTCTGCCACCTCTCGGGGGCAACGCACCAATGCGGGGCTGGTCTCCGCAGGGCTGGTCGGCGTCTGGCCCGAGTTCTCGGCCATCGCCTCCCTTGTGGCCATGAACGGGGATGGGTTTACCCTCAACTTCTCGGCGGTGAGCGCGAACAACACGGCCGGCCAGGTTGCTTCCCTGGCGTTGAGCGGGGTGGGCAGCAAATTGGGCAGCTTCAACAAATCTACCGTCACAGGCAGCCAGACGGTGACCGGGGTTGGCTTCCAACCCCAGGCCCTCATGTTGGCCAGTTGGGCCCGCACGGCCAACACAGACGCCAAGGACGACGCTATCTCCGTCCTGGGCGCGTCCGACGGCAGCGCCGAGGGCGTCTCCTGGTTTGGCGATTGGGACAACATCGACCCCACCAACACCGCCGGCTTGGACAAGACCAGCAAGGTCTTTGCCAAATCGACCAACAACAAGGTGATCGATGCCGAAGCCGATCTGACCTCTTTTGGGGCCGATGGCTTTACGCTAAACTGGACGACCAACAGCGATGGGGAGGCCACCCAGCTTTTGTATATGGCCTTGGGGCCAAAACAGGTCATCCCCGCCACCTCGGTCTATCGGCTGGATTGGTCTGGATCCTTGCCGGGCGCGGTCACCCTGCCGGCCGGCGCACAGGCCAGCCTGGACATTGTCTCGGCCCAGCCGGGGGTCAGCTTCAACGTGCTGTACGACAGCCAGACCTACCCGTCCAAGGTGAGCCTGCCCGCAAGCAGCTATATCGCCATCGACAACGTGACGGTCTACGACGCCGCCTATCCGGGCGGCGCGGCCCTGGCCTCCCTCTACAGCGGCCAGACCGGCTATGTGCGGGTGACGGTCAGCGATCCCTTTGGCCCCACGGACATCACCAGCCTGGACCTGAGCCTGACCAAACCGGCAGGGTGTGGCGGCGTGGTCAACGTCACCCTGGGCGAGGGGGCGGTGGTGGCCACATCCGCCGCCACCAAGACCTATCAAACTGTGTGGGACACCAGCGGCTGCGCCCAGGGATCCCACACCCTCAATTTTGTGGCCCACGAAGGCACCGAGGGGGTCAGCGTCAGCAGCAGCACCCCCTTCCCCGTGCTGCCCGTGGGCGTGATCGGCGACACCATCTGGGCCGACTATGACGGCGACGGCATCAAAGACGGCCCGGAGCTGGGCATTCCCAATGCGGTGGTGGAGCTGACCAACAGCCTGGGCCAGATCCGCACCGCCACCACCGGTGTGACGGGGACATACAGCTTTGCCAGGGTGCCCGCCGGGGTCTACACGGTCACGTTGGACTCGGCCAGCATTGCCGCGGACTACAACTTGGTCACCACCCCCTATCCCCAGGTGGTCGATCTGGCCCCGGGCGAAAGCTACTCCGCCGCGGATGTGGGGCTGAAGGCCCTGGCCACGGTGATCGGCGACACCATCTGGTATGACGCGGACCAGGACGGTCTGCAGGATGTGGGGGAGCCGGGCATCGGCAACATCACCCTGAACCTCTATCTGGACAACGACAACAACGGCAGCTTCAACCCCTCCCTGGACTTCCTGGTGGATAGCTCTGTCACCGATGTGAACGGGGCCTATCGGCTGGACGTGCCCGTGGCCGGGGACTACTTTGTGGATGTCACCGACACCTATGGCCTGTTGGCCGGCCTGGCCCACACCATCGGCGGCCACAGCATCAGCGATCCCTCGCCGTTGATCTCCGTGGTCACGGGCCAGATCTATCGGGACGCCGACTTTGGCTATGTGCGTCTGCCCGCCGGGGGCAAGGCCATGATCGGCGACACGGTGTGGGTGGACGGCAACACCAACGGGCGGCGGGACGAAGGGGAAGCCTCGTTGATCGGGCTGCAGATCTGCGCCACGCCTGTGGGCGGCGGCTCGGCCATCTGCGCCAACACGGACATTGACGGGCGTTACCTGCTGGAGGTCCCCACGGGCAGCTATACGGTGACGCCGGCCATCCATCCGCCGGGGCTGATCCTGGCCTCCCCTGTGGCCCAGATCAGCGTGGCGAGCGGGGAACAGCGCCTGGATCAGGACTTTGGCTATACAACGGCGCCCAACAACTTCGCCACCCTGGGCGGGATGGTCTGGCAGGATCTGCCCGTGGCCGATGTGGTGGATGGTCTGTACGACGCTGTCCTGGAACCGGGGATCGGCAATGTCAGCGTCAACGTGATCTGGGATCGCAACAACGACAATATCTGGAACCAGGGCGAACCGATCATCGCCACCCTGACCAACACCGATGGGGACTATCTCTTCGAGAAGCTGCTGTCCAACAACTATCTGGTGGAGGTCTCGGACACCTATATGGTGTTGCGCAACTTTGTGCCCACGGTGATCGTCACCGGCGCCACAGGGGCCGGCAGCAACCATGCCCAACCCTACAATATCCATCTCGAACCCGGCGCCAGCGCCACGGGCATCGACTTTGGCTATCGGGAATACGACGCCTTTGGCACAGGCGATCAGCCCGAACCGGGCATGATCGGCAACCAGATCTGGCTGGACCACGATGTGGATGGCCTCTACAACCCGGCGGTGGGGGACCAGCCCCTGCCCGGCGTCACCCTGGAGGTGCGCAGCGGCGGCGTGCTGGTGGACAGCACCACCACAGGCTTGGATGGCAAATATCTGCTCATGGATCTGCCCCTGGGCCGTTCGTATGAGGTGGTGGTGACGGATCTCTTCGGCGTGCTGGAGAAGGTTCTGCCCACGGTTTTGGGGGGCGCCGGCCAGGACAACCAGAGCAAGGCCCTGCCCTATGCCACCTTCCTGGGCCTGGCCGCCACAGACTTCAAGGCCGACTTTGGCTATGCGCGCCTCTCCACCGTGGGCGACCGGGTGTGGTGGGACGGGGACAAGGACGGCATCCAGGATGTCAACGAGCCGGGCATCCCCGGTGTGCCCCTGGACCTGCTCGATGGATCGGGGAGCGTGATCAAGTCTGCGGTCACCAACGGGATTGGGGTCTATGCCTTTCCCGATCTCGTCCCTGGGGCCTACACCGTGACCGTAAATGCATCCGCCTTCCAGCCCGGCGCTCCCCTCTTCGGGTGGACGGCCAGCCCCAAGGGGACGACAAACAACGCCCTGGATTCGGACGGGGATCCCATCACCCACCGGGCCGCCTCGGCCCCCAGCCTGGGGGATCAGATCGACACGGTGGACTTCGGCTTCACCGTGGACAGCTCGGCCCAACTGGCCGTCTCTGTCCCCGACTTTGTGCGTTTTGGCGAGACCTTCCAGGTTCGGGTCGCCCTGACCAACACAGGCCGCACCTGGCTCTCCAAGCTGGGCGTGCGCATGGCCTATGGGACCGACTATATGGCTCTGCGCGGCGCCGTGCCGGCCCCGGACAGCCTGATCGACAGCGGGCTTGTGACCTGGGCGGATGGACTGGCTGGCTGGGGCGGGGGCGGCTTGGCCCCGACCGGGGTGGGCGAACTGGCCCCTGGCAGCAGCGCCTTGATCACCGTCACCTTTAGCGCCAAGGCGGACAGTTCCCTGTTGCCCGGGGGCAGCGCGCCCCTCACCGTCACCGTGCTGGGCGGCAGCGTGGACCCGGACGGCAGCGTCGGGGTCATGGATCCCCTGCCGGTGATGGGCCAGAGCAGCGCCAACGGCGGGGTGATCATTGTCAACCCCACAGGGGTGCAGCTTGTGGATGGCCTGGCCGAAGCCACCCCGGACGGCGTGCGGCTCTCCTGGCGCACGGTGGACGAGAGCCGGGTGGCCGGTTTCCACGTCTGGCGGCAGGTGGGGGAGCAGGATGCCGTGCGCATCACCGCCGCGCCGGTGGCGGCCCGGTTTGGCGGCCAGCCCACGGGCGGGGCATACACCTTCACCGACAGCACGATGGCTTCTGGCCCGGCGGCGTACGAGGTGGAGATGGTGTTGAGCGACGGCACATCCCAGCGCCTCTTCCTGGGCCAAAACCGCGGCGGGTCTACGATCTTCATGCCCCTGGTTGTGCGGTAAATGGGGGGGGGCGGATAGCCAGGCTGCTTTGCCAGACCGGACAGGGCACATCCGTCGAGGAACGGGTCCGGCCCAAATCGTAGGTGCGGTTTTCAACCGCACGACTCCCATGAACATGGTGGGTGAATGAACCCTGTGCGGTTGAAAACCGCACCTACGATTCACAGAAATTGGTAGGCTGCGATAAACCTGGGATTTCCTACTAAGAAACGATCCAATTCCTACTAAGAATTGGATCGTTTCTTAGTGGGAAATCTTTTTTTCTTAGTAGGAAATCCTCGCGCTCTGCGTGGGGGCGAGGATGGGGGCGAGGATGAGGCGAGGATGGGAACTGGGGGTATTTTTTCGCGTAGGGCATCGGTAAGCAAACCGCAAAGGGATTTAACACATTCTGGGTCTATACTTCATTGCGTTGCGTAGATATACGGATGCGCTGGGCACGTGAAAACCGCTAGAATGAAGCGCCATCCTGGGTGGATGGGGGACGATTTGTCCATTCCTGGACGCATGGACAGGTTTTTTCCTAGCTGGCGGGCTGATCTGCTGTTTTGTGTGTCGGTATACCATAGAAGAGGTATCTTTATGGGCGATCAGTTCGTCTTGAAGGATGTAGAGACCGAATGAGTAGATCGAGCCTGAATTTTCACGCTGACCGATGGGCCAGCGTTTTTTCCATGTAGAGCAAAAATACAAAACTAATCTGATTTCCCCGGCAGAAATCCCAGCATGACACACTGAGCCAGGCATTGCACGCCAAAACGCAGCCCAAGATGGAGGAACACCAGCCATGAAACTTTCCAAAACAGCCAAACGACGTCAACGCATTGTCAGTCTGATCACGCTGGTGACCATGCTTTTCAGCATGATCCCCAACTTGATCCCTGGCGTATCGATCCCGGCGGTCAGCGCCCATAATTTGGACGCCAGCGCGGTCTATATCTTCTTTGATCCGGCGACCCAGGCGATGCTGGATGCCCGGATTGCCAGCGGCACGTGGACACCGGGCACGCCGCTAATCCAGTCCACGGACGAGTTGGGGTTGATCATCAAGGCTGTGCCGGACAATGGCACCACCACGGGCGTGGGCGGTTATACGACTTTCTATATCCCGAACGGCGTCCAAGTAGTGGATGCCGCCTTTGTGATGCCCAACGGCAGTGGCGGCTATGATCCTGTCCCCACCCACGGCCAGGCGGCCATGCCCGCCGTGGGCGCGGGGGGCGATTCCACGGTCAGTCTGGTGGGCTATTCCCGGGGGCCAAACATTTTGGGCACGACCAGCGATATGGTAGCCAATGGCACCACTTCTTATGGTGGCACTGTCTTTGGGGCCAACACCAATCTGGGCACCACCGCAGGCGTCTATGGCGACACGGGTATCTTCTTTTCCACGGATCCGGCCACGGCCTTGGGTACCTATACCGGCGGCACCATCAAGAACAACAGTGGCGACACCGTGGGGCTGCGCACCTATTTGGGCACCCCCTTGAACAAGTGGGATGCCTGGCAGATGGCGGCGTTTGGCATTGCCGGCACCACCAATCCGGCCTATCCCTCCTCACCCATCATCGACAGCAATGGCCGCGGCTACGCCCCCTGGGGCCTGGCCAACGCGGTGGCCGGTCCCCAGAGCGGCTATGCCTGGGAGTTTGATCTGGAGGCCTACAAGAGTTGTAACGGCGGCTCCGTGGCCCCCAACGCCGCTTGTATCAACACGGCCACCTCGACTATGGGCCCTTGGCAGCGCATCCAATATCCCGGTAGCCAGATTTCCGACGATCCCCCTGGTGCCCGCCCGCTTGTGCAGCCCTATACCCGGGGCGCGGACGGCAGCACGGTTGGCTATGCCCTCAGCCCCAGTACACCCCTGTCCGCCACCACCGGCCAGGCCAACGGCACCCCCAATGCCATCCGCTGGGCTTTTGGCCAGCTCACCTTCAACCAGCCCGAATTCGCCTGGGTCAAGATCAAGGTGACGGATCCCACGGCGGTGACCAATGCTACGGGCTGTCCCGAATTTTTCTTGGACACCTTTGGCGGTGACGCCGGCGGCGACAGCGGCGGCAAGGACCACATCTGGCGTTACTACGACCCCAACAGCATCCTGGGCAACGCCTGTTTGACGGTGGGCAAGCCCGCTACCAGGGACATTGTCAAGGTGGGGGATACCTTCCAGTACAATGTGAAGGTCTATAATCTGAGCAACTTTGACATGCACGATGTGCTTGTAACGGATCTTCTGCCCTCGGGCGTCAGCTTTGTCAGTGCGGTCCCGGCCCAGAACAGTGGACCCAACCCACTGGTGTGGAATGTGGGCACTATCCCGGTGGGCGGAGCCTTTATTGCCACGTTGACCGTCAAGGCTACGGGTTCCGGCGTTCTTGAGAACCGCATCACGGTGACAGCCAAAGATCCGACCAACATCCCCATCACCACCACCGGCATCGAGAAGATCGTCTCCGGCTCCGTGCCTTTGCTGGCGCCGAAGAAGAGCGCGTCGCCTACGGCCATTGCGCCGGGGGGGACGGTGCAATATACCATCGAGATCAACAACGTGGGCAGCGGCCCCAGCGGCAGTCCCACGTTGATCACCGAATATCTGCCGACCGGCTTCACCTATCAGAGTTTGAACAGCGTGACTGTGAATGGGGCCAGCTTCACCGGCTCCACCAGCGCGGGGGGGACAGCGACGGTTCCCACCTTCTCCGTGCCCACGGGCATTAACGCGGGCAACAAGCTGCTCTTAACCTTCACAGCCAAATCCGCCAGCACGGTCAGCCCAGGCCCATATTGTAACTCCTTTGCCTACACCCAGAGCGGTGTCCGCCAGACCACGGGATCCTTGGCCTGTGTCAGCGTAGGCGGCAACGGGGTCAGCGACACTATTTGGCGGGACTGGAATGGGGATGGGGTGCAGAATGCCGGTGAAGAGGGCATTTCTGGGATCCAGGTCTGTGCCACGCCCACGGGCGGCGGTGCCGCGGTGTGCAGCACCACGGACGCCAACGGCAACTATCTGATCAATGGTCTTACCGATGGCTCGTACAATGTCACCGTGACCAACCCCCCGGCGGGCTACACCCCCACCTATGATCTGAATGGCACAGGCACCCCAAACACCACTGTGGTCGCCCTCTCTGGGGATGTGGTGCGCAAGGATGTGGACTTTGGCTATCAGCCAGCGGGCACGGGGTCCATCGGCGATCTGCTCTTCGAGGACAAGGGCAACGACGGGCTTTTCAACGGCACGGATACCTTTATCAACAAAGTTGTGACGGTCTGGCTCTACGAAGATACCAACGGCGACGGTCTCATCGACCCCATCGCCGACACCAAGATCATGACCACGACCACCAGTGCGGCCAACGGTCTGTACAGCTTCACCGGGCTGGCCCAGGGGTTGAACTATATTGTGGATGTGGACGAGAGCGACCCGGATCTGGCCGCGTACTTCACCCCCAACAGCTTTGCCGTCTCCACCGGGGCCACCAAATCGGTGACCAACTTGACCGGCGCGTATACCGCGGCGGACTTTGGCTACTTTGCCCTGGTCCCCAGCAGCATTGGGGATGAGGTCTGTATCGACTCGAACAACGATGGCCTGTGCGCTGGCGAGATCTTGCTGCCCGGCGTGACAGTTCAGCTTTACAAAGATGGTTCGCCCTTCAAAACAACCACGACCAACATCACCGGCACCTATAGCTTTGCCGGGTTGGGACCGGGCAACTACACGGTGATCGTGGACACGACGGACACGGACATCCCCGGCGGCTACTTCCCCAGCGCCAACAACATCCCCGTCACCCTGGGCGTGGGCGAGAACCGCACGAATGTGGACTTCCCCTTTGTGCCGCTGATCAGCAAACAGGTGAGCAAGACCAAGGCAAACCCCGGCGAGACCTTGGCCTATACCATCACCGCCAGCTATCCGGGCAGCCAACTGTTGACCAATGTGATCGTGACGGACGCTATCCCGGCCGGCACAAAATATGTGGCGGACAGCGACACCCCAGAGGCCACGGTTACGCCCGCAGACAACAACACGGCGACCCTGATCAACTGGAATTTGGGCAGCAATGTGGCCGGTGTGCCAGGCATTACGCCGGGAACGGCGCTGTGCCCGGTACCGGATTTGGTGCTTCAAGGCGTTGCACAGGTCGATGATACATTTATCGATGAGGGCAACCCTGGCAATAACAACGGTGCAGTGAATCGCATTCGAATCGATAGTGATGCCCGTCGGCACGGGCTTTTAAGCTTCAATCTAAGCAGCATTCCTGCCAATGCTGTGATCCAATCCGCAAAACTCGAGGTTATGCTTCAAGGCGGGAATAACGCGGACCGAACCCTAAGCATACGGTCCCTGACCAGAAGTTGGACAGAGGGAACGGGATCAAATGCGACTTGTACCACAGGTGCCACCTGGAACGCACCCAATTGTAGCGACAGTTGGAACGGAAGTGGCGGCAACTTCTCAACCGCACCCTATGGTGCCGAGATCGCAGCCATTTCACCTGCGTTAAAAGATGTGTACTACGCTGTTGATGTCAAAAACACAGTCGCAACGTGGGCTGGGGTTACTGCCAGCGCAACCAACTACGGTTTTGCCGTGCTAGGAACTGGCACTGATACGGGCGAAGTGACCCTGTTTGCCAGCGAAGAAGGCAATACCGCCAGAGAGCCTAAATTGACCGTGATCTATTTGGTTCCAACAGCGAATGGGTGTAGCGGAACCAAGACACTTCTTTCGACCGCTGATACTTATCTGGACGAGAATGCACCTACGAACAACCAGGATGGCAATCGGATGCGCATCCGTCCTGATGCTGGTAACCGAAACGAAAGTCTGGTCAAGTTTGATGTTAGCGGGATTCCGCCGGGTGCGGTCATCAACAGCGCTACGTTTACCGTAACGACTCAACGCAATATCGCCGATGTCAGCGGCACAGTCTATGGCATGAAAACACCGTGGACCGAAACTGGCGCGACCTGGAATACACGCGACGGTTCGACGCCCTGGGCCAGCGGTGGGGCATTCAGTTTGACCGCGGGTCAGGACTATGATGCAACCTCTTATGGCACCAAGGCGATACCTGTGAAAGATACTGGCTATAGTTTCAATGTTACCGGTTTGGTCGATCGCTGGGTGAACAATACTTTGACCAACAATGGCCTGGTCATCCTGGCCAGTGGTACGGCCACGGACCGACAAGAACTCTATTCGCGAAGCGACGCGGGTCTTGAACCAACCTTGGTCGTAAGCTGGACCTTGGCGGCTGGCGTCGGCACGACGACGACGGTCAGCGCAGGCCCTACGCTTGTCAGTCATGGCGGCCAGATTTCGGTGAAACTTTCCATAACCTCTAGTCAAGCCATCACCAATGTCACGGCCAGCACCCCCTTGACCGTGACCGGGACCAACGGCGCGGCGGCCACCTGTGGCAGCCCCACCCCGGCCACCCAAAATGTGATCAGCAACACGATCACCACCTTTACCTATACCTGTACGGCGAACACCAGCGGGGTCACGGCCCTGCCTGCCCGCCTGATCTTTACGGCCACGGCCACCAGCGCTTTGGGGACTCAGTTTGCCCTTGGCACCTCCAACAGTGTTTTGTTGGCCCCGCCCCTGCGCTTCCAGGCCACGGTTGATACCCCGGCCACGGTGGACCCGGTGATCAACACCGCCTTCATCAAGAGCGCCAGCGTTATCCCCGCCACGCCCAGCGACCCGGTGCAGACAGCCATCCAGCCCAGCATCGGTGACCGGGTGTGGGCGGATCTGGATGGGGACGGTGTGCAAGATCCCGGCGAGCCGGGGTTGAGCGGGGTACAGGTCTGCGCCACGCCTGTGGGCGGCGGCGCGGCCAAATGCGCCACCACGGACGCCAGCGGCATCTATCGCATCTTCAGCCTGGCCCCGGCGACCGACTTTGTCGTGACCATGACCCCGGCAACCCTGCCCGTCAATTACCAGCCCACCACCGCCACCAGCCTGGCGGTGACCCAGGGGCAGTTGGGCGCGGTCAACCAATACTATTCCAATGCCGACTTTGGTCTGCGTCCTCCGGGCGGGGCCACCATCGGCGACACGGTCTGGCTGGATGCGGACGAGGACGGCGTGGTGGATGGCGGCGAAACACGGCTGCCGGGCATCACCGTCAAGCTGTATGACAGTGCGGGCACCAATCTGCTGGCCACCACCACCACCGGCGCTAGCGGACTCTATACCTTCACGGGTCTCTATGCTGGCAACTATGTGGTGCGGGTGGACGAGACCAGCGTGGTCACCACCAGCTACGGCGTCACCGGCACCCTGGCCGGGGTGATGGATCTGGTCAGCGGCATGAACGGCAACATCGCCACCCCGACCAACCCGGTCACGGTTAATGTGCCCACGGACAGCAGCACGGTGGACACGGTGGACTTTGGCTACAATTGGTCGGGCCAGGTCGGCGATCTGACCTACTATGATAACAACGGCAACGGCGTCTACGAGCCGGGTTCCGGCGAGACCCCTGCGCATCTGGTCACCCAGGTGCTCTACTATGACGCCGACGGCAACGGCAAGGTGAGCAGCGGGGATCCCATCGTGGCCGTGGTGGAAACCAACGGCTCCGGTGCCTACTTGGTGGACAATCTGCCCCCTGGCAACTATGTGATGGACCCGGACGAGCAGACGGTGGAAAGCCCCACCACACCGGGCAAATACTCGGTGATGATCACCAGCTCTCCGGAAACCATTGCCTTCACCTTGGGCATGGGGTCGGGCCAATCCATGACCAACCTGGATGTGGACTCTGGCTTCATCGAGGCGGCGATTGTGGAGGGCTATGTCTTCCACGATGTGAACTTCAACGGGCTGAAGGATGGGGAGACGGGCTTGCCCGCGGTCTCGGTCACCATCACCGGCACGGACATCGGCGGCAATCCGGTCAACATCACAATGGACACGGACAGCAGCGGCGAGTACAAGTTCATCGTGCCGCCGGGTACCTACACCATCGCCTACAATACGACAGATCCGCAGATTCCCGGGGATCTAGGCACCAAAACCACACCCATCAGCACCACCTTCACTGCCCTGGCTGGGTCGGAATACAAGGGGTCCAGCTTCAACTTTGGTCTGGACAACACGGGCAAGGTTGGGGATCTGGTCTGGAACGACGCCAACGGCGACGGGGTGAAGCAGACCGGTGAGTCGGGGCTGAAGGAGGTGACCGTACAGCTTTACGATAGCGCGGGCACCACCCTGCTGGCCACTACGGTCACCACCAACACCGGCGGCTATCTCTTCTCCGGTCTGGCTGACGGCACCTATGTGGTCAAGGTGGTCACCAGCACGATCCCCCTGGCCACCCCGCCGGGCTTCTTGCAGACCGGCGACCCGGATGCCGTGATGAATAGCCAGGGCACGGCCACGGTCGCTGGCGGCGGCACTGACCTGAGCATGGACTTTGGCTATCAGTTGCAGACCATCCTGCGCACCATCAGTGGGCGGGTCTATGACGATCTGAACAATAACAACAACGACGACACCGAACCGGCTATGGCCGGGGTGGACATCACCGTGCAGTGCGACACGGGCACCTACAGCACCATCACCACCGGTACTGGGGCGTGGAGCATCAGCGGTATCCCCAACGGCAGCGTCTGCACGGTGATCGACGCCGACGAGGCGGATCTCTCCAGCGCCGCCTATGTGGGGACAGAAGCACCGACCACGCCACTGACGGTCAACGCCGATGTCACCGGGCTGGACTTTGGCTATAACCTGCGCCTGGGTCGCATCAGCGGCGCGGTCTGTGCCACCAGCACGGGCAACCTGGGCAGCGGTCCCTGCGACGATGCCACGGAGACCCCTCTACAAGGCGTCACCGTCACCCTGACCTACTTCGGGCCGGACGGCATCCTGGGCACGGCGGACGACACCATCACCGTCACCAACACCAGCGCCGGGGGCACCTACCAGTTCCCGGATCTGGAACCGGGCCAGTATCAGATCGTCGAGACGGATCCGACCGGCTATTCCAGCCTGGGGGATACGGATGGGGGCAACCCCAACGTGATCAGCCCAGCCACCCTGACCGTGGGCCAGAACTTGACCGGGCGCAACTTCGAGGACAAACTGGACTTTGTCCCGGCCACCATCAGCGGCACGGTCTTCAACGACCCGGCGGGCAACGGTTCGGGGACGACGGGGATCAGCGGTGTGTTGATCACCCTGAGCAACGGCATGACCACCACCACGGATGTAAACGGGGTCTATACCTTCACGGTCAACGCGGCGGGCAGCTACACCATCACCGAGACCAACCCGGTCAACTACATCAGTACCAGCGATGTGCAGGGCAGCCCCACAGACGACCAGATCGCCGTTACAGTCAGTTCCGGCCAGACGATTACGGGCCGCAACTTCTGGGACCAACTTCCGGCCACCGCTCGCCTGGGGGATCTGGTCTGGAACGATCTGGACAAGGATGGCATTAAAGATGCCAACGAGCCGGGCATCCCTGGGGCCAAGGTGATGGTCACCGGCTATGGGGGCGATGGCATCCTGGGCACGACGGACGACACGGTGATCACCGCCACCACAGATATCAACGGCATCTACACGGCCACCAACTTGCTGCCGGACACCTATCATGTGCTGGTGGATGTGTTGACCCTGCCCGAAGGCTTCGAGAGCGTGGCCGGACCGGACGACCAGACCGTGAGCCTGGCCATCGGCGAGACCAGGCTGGATGTGGACTTCCCCTATTACTTCACCGGCAAGAACAACCTGGGCGACTATGTGTGGACCGACACCAGCGGCAACGGCAACTGGACCGACGAGGGCGCCCAGTTCAGCAACGGCATCAACGGCGTCACCGTCACCCTCTATCTGGACGATGGGGATGGCATCTTCGACCCGGGCAGCGGGGGCGATCTGCTCCTGGTGACCACGGTGACGACCGGCACGGGCCCCAGCGGCACAGGCTTCTACAACTTCCTGATCCCCGCGGTGACCACGCCCCAGACCTATTGGGCGGCCCCCACCGGCGCCCCCCTGGCCGGTCTGGCGCTGACCAGCGGGACGGTCTTTGGCGACGCGCCTATGTTGGTCACCAACAGCGGCGCCTCCATCACCACGGTGGACTTTGGCTATGCCCAGCCTGTGACCGTGACTGGTGGGGTCTACAACGATCCCCTGGCCAACATGAGCGGCGCCACCGGTCTGGCCGGTGTGGTGATCACTGCCACCCTGAGTGGTGGCAGCCCGGTGACCACCACGACCGATGCCAGCGGTCTCTACACCTTCACCAATCTGATGCCCGGCAGCTACACGATTGTCGAGGGCACGCCCGTGGGCTACGAAAGCACAGGGGATGTGGACGGGGCCAACGATGACACCATCAACCTGACCCTGACCAGCGGCAACGATGTGACCGGCCAGAACTTCTGGGATCGCCCCGGCGGCTCCATCGGGGACCTGGTCTGGTATGACACGGACGGCGACGGCGTGCGGGATGGCGGCGAAGTGGGCATCCCCGGCGTGGTGATCAGCCTGACCAACTCTGTGGGTGGGGTGGTCACCAAGACCACCAACGCCAGCGGCCTCTACAGCTTCACCGAGCTGCTCCCCGGCGTCTACACGGTGACGGTGGCCAGCGGCACCCCTGGCGGCACCCCCATTGGCGCTGTCAACACCAGCGGCCCGGACAGCAAGAGCAGCCCGTACCAGGTCACCCTGGCGGCCAACCAGGATGTCACCAACGCCGACTTTGGCTATGACAGCCCGTCCAACTACATCATCAGCAAGACCCGGATGGGCTTTGACACCGTGCGCACCAACGCGG
>CAZKEX010000023.1:0-24805 GCA_964551895.1 uncultured Caldilineaceae bacterium
GAGCGCCCAACTGATAGAGCTGATCCACCGTGTCCACATCCAGCCGATTGGAGAGGGCAATGATGCCATCCACCTGCCGGGAACTGAGCATGTTCAGGATCTGGCTCAGTTCATCCTTGTGGCTGTGGCTGCCGCCCACCAACACTCTGTATTCGTGTTGGTACGCCACCCGCATCAGCCCCCGCATGATCTGGGGAAAGAACGAGTCGTCAAAATAGCCGTCGTAAATATGCGGGATCACAATCCCGATGATATGGGTTTGGCTGACGCTGAGAGAGCGGGCGACGGCGTTGGGCTGAAAGTTCAGCTCTCGGGCCGCGTTCATCACCCGATATTGGGTTTCGGCGCTGATCTTGGCATTGCCGGAGAAAACTCGACTGACTGTGCTGGCATGAACGCCGGCCTTATGGGCCACATCGCGGATAGTTGCCATTATTCCCGGTTTTGAAATAGACCCTTGGGGTATCTTCTCAATAATTGGGGGCCAACAAAAACTGAGTTTTTCCTGGTCGGGAATCTTCGCAATTACGATCCAAAAACTCAGTTTTTTCCAGCTTATTGAGAGGATACCCTGTGGGTACAAATTGGATTCTGGATGAGCCGTGTGGGGCGGGTGTCGATCTTTCGGTCAAGCCTTTTGGTATTATAGAGGGCAACCGGTTGCGCTGTCAAGCGGCACTTTGCGCAAACAGCGCTTCTCTGTCTGATCAGAATCACTGCACTGCAAAAAAAGCCTTTAACCGCAGAGAACGCGGAGAGCCGCAGAGGATTCGCAGAGAAAAAAACAAAGCCTTTCTCTGCGTCCTCTGCGGTTCTCGGCGACCTTTGCGGTTAAAGGCTTTTCGCAGTGCAGCCATTTTCTACTCTACAACAACTGTCCCACAAGAGATCGGGCCATCACCCAAACTGACCAGGACCGGATAGGTCCCCGGCGGGGTGAGGGGGTTGAGGTTGACGTCCGCTTCGTCCCGCACGATGTCGCCCGCGGCCCAGGTGGACGGAGGGAAGCGATCGAGGATCTGGTTGGGCCGGTCCAGCTTTTCGCCCCAGATGCCGCTGTCGGCCTGGACGCGCACGGTGGGGCGCGGGTTGCCCGCAATCGGGCCCCGGGCTGCCCACCACATGCGCACATGCACCCAGCCGCTGGGCGGATGCAACCGGCTGTCCGCGGCGCTGACCACGGGGGTGGTGATCTCGCACGCCCGCAAGACCATGCCCGGGGCCAACTCGGCGTCGGGATAGGATGCGCCGGGAGCGAGATCGGGCAGGGCGTCAAAGCGGCTGCGCATGGCGTAGCCGGTCAGCTTGACCCCGGCGGGGTACTGCTCGGTGATCACCGGGTAATGGTCGGCCAGCCACTTTTCCACCAACTGGCCGTCGTCCAACCCGGCCAAATGGCTCTGGGTCAGCCAGACCGTGGCCGCGCCCAGGCTGGTCTCGATGCCCGAAAGGGGCGGTGCGATCACCGTCTCCACCTGGTCCGGGGTGAGGACGCCGCCAAAGAGACCGAAAACGGGCAGTTGCTCAAAGGGGTAGCGGGGCTGCAGATACCAATCCACGGCCCGGTGGGTGTAGTCCACATGGGCCACCACCCCACTGGACAGGGCCGGGGAAGCGTCCTGATAGTCGGCCACATAGGTCGCGGCCGCCCGCCAATCCTCCCGATACATGGCCGGGGTCCACAGGGTGGGCAGGGCCGCGGCCAGGGCCAGCGCCATCAGCCCGCCAGCCGTCCACCCCACCGTCGGTCGCCAGCGGGCCAGGGTGACGACGCCAATCGCCATCAGCCACAGCACAAAAGGGGCCAGGAAGATGAAATAGCGATCCTCCTTGAAGACCGACCCGTTGGACACCAGCAACACGTTTCCCATCAGCCAGGGCAGAAGCGCCCAGAGCAAGGGCCAAAGCCCCCCAATGGGTTGCGGCGAATTTTTGTCTTCTTTTTTAAAAAAAGAGAAAAGCGACGCGCCGACCAGGATCGCCGCCAAAGCCAACACGCTGGTCAACAAAAGGGGGGGCCACGCGGGATGCCAGACCGTAAAGACGCCCAGGTGACGCCACAGATTGGGCGCAAAGTCAGCGAAAGCGTGGCCCGGCGCGCTCTCCGCGCCGTTGACCGTCCAGGCGTTGGCGGCCAGGGGCAAAAAGAGGGCGCCGGTGAGGGCGAAGGCGGCCACCCCTTCCCAGAATTTGCGCCCCCACCTGCGCCCGGCCAAGAGCAACAAGGTCAGCCCGGCGGCGGGCAAAATGAAGGCGCTGAACAGATAGCTGTAGAGGGCGAAGAGAAAGGCGGCCACCATCCCCATCCACCAGCCCAGGCGGACGCGGAAACGCTCGCTCTGCCACGCCGAAATCAGACAGACCCCGGCCCAGGCGATCCCCGTGGCCGCGGGCTGGAACATGCGCAACTCCTGGCTATACCAGACCATCACCGGGCTGAGGGCGACGAACAGCCCGGTGAGCAGGGCCGTGGGCCGAGCCGTCTCCTTGGGCATGACCCGGCGCACCAAAAGTATCATGGCCAGCACGGTGAGTACACCCAACAGGCTGCCCAAGGCCCGCAGCCCAACGTCGCTGTGGCCCAACCCCAGCAGGTTCAGCCCCGCCTGCCAATAGTGCAGGGTTATATAGTAGACCGGCGGGTGCTTTTCCTGCACCAACTTCAGGGTCACATCCCAGGTATAGGCCGGGTCCGACGCCGCCCATTGCAGAGAGACCGCCTCGTCAAACCAAAAGCTGTGGAAGTCCAGCCGCCAAAAGCGGGTCAGGGCTGCCAGGGCCAGGACAAGGAGTTCGGGGAGCAGCGAACTTCTGGGTTGGTCCGGTTCGGATTTGGACACAAAAACAGGTGGCGTCGCCACCTGTTGAGGTTGGTTTGTCATAGGATTTTCGACTAATATCGGGTGGGCAACGGGCGATCTTTGCGGATCTCTCGTTGCCACGCGGATGGATCTTCAACATCGCTAAACGCGTGCAGAGCGGCAAGCTTATTCAAGGCAAGAAGCACCTTTTTTTGCCGGTTTTCTTCGGTCACAGCAAGTTCTTGCAGATTGACCCTGATTTGCACCGGTACAGCAGTTTCACCGGTCAGCGCCGTCGGCACTTCTTCCAGCCAGGTCAGTTGGTTGCCTTGCAGCAAGGCTCTGAATGTTTGACTCATTCTGCAATTATAGCCGATCCTTGCAGGCTTTTCCACCCCTGCTTCTATTGCCCACACCCATTCACAAACTCCGCCAGATCCTGCACCAGCCGAGACGGGTTCTCGACCATCGCATCCAACAGCAGCCCCGTGTGCCCCGCGCCCTCGTAGACCAGCAGCTCGCTGGGGATGCCCGCAGCCTGCAACGCGGCCAAAAACTCGTCGGACTCGCTCAACGGAACCGTGTCGTCCGCGCTGCCGTGGATCAGGCGCACCGGGGGCGAGTCCACACCTGTTTGACCCACACTGTGCTGGGCCACATAGGTGATGGGTGAGGCCGCGGCGAAGTTGGACTCTCCCTCCATCACCCCGGTCATGACTGGGGCCGTGCCGCCGGTGGATCGCTCGAAGACCATCTGGGCGTTGGCGTCGTAGACCCCGGCGATGCCGATGATGCCGCACAGTTCGTCCACCTTGTGCCCCGTGGCGGCCAGCCATTGGGGATCGTACGCGGCCAGCATGGCCAGATGTCCCCCGGCGGAGTGGCCGCCCAGGATCACCCGGCTGGGGTCGCCGCCGTATTGGGCGATGTTCTCCAAGGTCCAGGCGATGGCGTCGGCCACCTCGGCGGTCTGCTGGCGATAGGTGGCGGCGGGGTAGAGGGTGTAGTCCATGATCAGCACGACTATGCCCTCGGGCGACAGCTTCTGGGCCATGGGCGCGTGGATCAGCTTGTCATACTTGTTCCATCCGCCGCCGTGGACAAAGAGGAAGACCGGGTGGCCCTCGCCGTCGTCCGGGCGGTAGAGATCCAGGCGCACATCGGACTTGTCCGTGAAGGCGATATCTTTGACCAGATACGGGTAGTCGGCATAGAACTTGTCCGACACCCGCTTGACCTTGTACAGATCCCAGGCGAAGGTGATCTCGGCCCAGTTGAGGGTCACAAACGCAATGGCGGCGGCCAGGAGGGCGATGCCGATCCAGCGGAGGGTTTTCATAGGGTTTCTTTCGGAATTCACCCCACCCCAGCCCTCCCCAGATTGGGGAGGGGGCAGTGGTTGGGCGTGCGGAGATTCGTGCGTCGATGGGATCCGGTCTACGTCTGGACTGTCCCTCCCCCAATCTGGGGGAGGTTAGGAGGGGGTGCTTTACCCCACCCCAGCCCTCCCCAGATTGGGGAGGGGGCAGTGGTTGGGCGTGCGGAGATTCGTGCGTCGATGGGATCCGGTCTACGTCTGGACTGTCCCTCCCCCAATCTGGGGGAGGTTAGGAGGGGGTGCGGTGGCCTGGGCAATCACATTCAAGACAGCGTCAATCTCGTTCAAGACTTGCAGATTGGTGAAGCGGAGTACCTGAAAGCCAAGACCTTCCAGATATTCTTGACGGGTCGCATCTTGCTCTGCCTGATAATCGTGGATGGGGCCATCGACTTCAATGATCAATCTGGCCTGGGGGCTGCAAAAGTCGACGATGAAGCGCTCGATTGCCATTTGTCGGCGAAATTTGACACCATGAATCTGGCGTTTTCGTAGCCGTTGCCACAACTTTTTCTCGGCGGCTGTCGGTTCGCTACGCATTTGGCGAGCGAGTGGTTTTAGTCTGCGCCAGAGATCGGGCGGTGGTTGCCAGTCAGTACGTTTGAGCATGGTGTGTGGATAACCTTTACCCCACCCCAGCCCTCCCCAGATTGGGGAGGGAGCAGTGGTTGGATGTGCGGAGTTTTGTGCGTCGATGGGATCCCCATCTACGTCTGTACTGTCCCTCCCCCAACCTGGGGGAGGCTAGGAGGGGGTACTGTGCCCCCACCACGGCCCACCTCGGATTGAAACAGGAGTAGCGGTTGGAGATGCGGATTCTCATAAAATGTCGAGATCCCCATCTACATCTGCACTGTCCCTCCCCCAACCTGGGGGAGGCTAGGAGGGGGTGCTGTTTACTCAAACGCCCCACAGATCTTCGCCCACCGCTCCACATTCTGCGACGGATCGAAGGGGATATACAACGTCACCCGGTCCAAGATGCCGTCATATTTCTCATGGATGCGGGCGGGCAGATCATCCCAGGAGCTGATGATGGCGAACTCGTTGACCATCTCCTCGGTGACCAGGGCCGGGATCAGATCCCAGCGTTTGCGGGCGGCCAGGGAACTCAGCTCTTCCCGGATGCCGCCCCAGCCGTGGAGGTCCATGACCGGCGCGTAGGTGGGGGTGCTGGCGTAGAAGGCGGCCTGCTGGCCCACCTGCATCAGCCCGGCGTTGATCTCTTTGCTGTTGTCCCCGGCCACCACGAAGATGGCGCTGCTGATGTCCACATCGGCCCGGCTGCGGCCGGCGGACGCGGCCCCGGCGTCGATGGCGGGCAGGACGACCTCTTCCAGATAGCGCCGGGTGTGGAAGGGGTGGGCGTGGAAGCCATCGCTGACCTCCCCGGCCAAGCGGCACATCTGCTCGTTGACCCCGGCGGTGTAGATGGGGATGGTGGGAAAGTCGTTGGGGCCGGGATCGAAGAAGGGGCTCATCAGGGTGAGTTTGTAAAAGTCGCCCCGATGGTTGAGCCGTTCCCCGGTCTGCCAACTGTGCCAGATGGCCCGCAGGGCGGCGATGTACTCCTTCATGTGGTCGGCGGCCGGGGTGCGCCACTCCATGCCAAAGCGCCGCTCGATGTGGCCCTTGACCTGGGTGCCCAGTCCCAGCAGATAGCGCCCATTGCTGTACCGGGCCAGATCCCAGGCCTGATAGGCCACATCCATGGGGCTGCGGGCGAAGGCCACCACGATGGCCGTGCCCAACTGGATGCGCTTGGAATGTTCCGCGGCCAGCACTAGGGGGAAGTGGGGATTGTGGGATGTGTCGCTGGTCCACAGCGCGCCAAAGCCCAACTCATCCGCGGCCTTGGCCGCGTCGGCCACTTTGTGCATATCATCGACCCACAGGGAAACATCGATTTTCATGGTTTTTCTCCTGATTGTTGAGGTGAATGTCGAACGACGAGTAATGAGTAATGAGTAATGAGTAATGAGTAACGAGTAATGAACGTGGTCGACCACGCTTATTACTCATTACTCGTTGCCCGATAGATCGGCATAATCAAAACTGTATACGGTCGGGTCAACATCACTTCGGCGTTTTCGCCGTTGGTGACGGTGAAGGGGGCGGAGGTGGTACGCTCCCACAGGGTGGGCTGGGACGGGGCCACGGTGTACGCCCCGGCGTAGACCGGGGCGAGGGTGGCCTGGCCATCCGGCCCGGTGGTGAGGGTGCGGGTGTAGCCCGTGCGCTGGTCCGTGACGGTCAACCGGGTGTCCGGGATGGGCTGACCGTCGGCCCCGGCATAGGTGAGGGTGACCGTGGCCGGGTTCGTGGCCATGAGAACGGCGGCATGGATGTCCAGCCGCCCATAGCCGTAGACATTGTTGGGCGATGTGACCTCGGCATCACATTGGCCGTTCTCCACGGGGACGGCGCTTTTGATCAGCAGTTGCTCGGTCAAATCGATCTGCCCGACCAGCTCCGGCGCGGCGGACCAGAGCAAGGCCGCGGCCCCGGCCACATGGGGCGAGGCCATGCTGGTCCCGCTCAGATAGCCGTAGCTGCCGCCGGCATAGCTGGAATAGACCGCCACCCCCGGCGCGGACAGATCCGGCTTGGCCCGTCCGCTGCCGTCCTGGTCCACAGGTCCCCGACTGCTGAAGCCGGCGATGACGCCATTTTGAGCCACGGCCCCCACGGTGAAGGCAGCGTCATAGATGGCGATAGGATTCTGGACTGAACTGCAAGACGATCCCTCGTTCCCCGCCGAGGAGACCACCAACTGGCCGGCGGCCCGCACGGTCTCCACGATCTGGCGCAGGCTCTCCGGGTCACAGCCTTCGATCGGCGGACAGCTCCACGAATTGTTGATGATGTTGGGGGCCAGATCCGGGCGGCCCTCTGTGGCCGGGTCGCCGCCTTGGGGATAGGGGGCCAGGAAGAACTGGAAACAGGCCGTGTAGCTGGCCGGGGTGCCAAAGCCGTTGTCCATGTTGCGACAGCCCATCCATGCCGCGTCCGGGGCCACACCCATGGCGGTGAAGGTTGCGCCCGTGGGCGCGGTGCCGGTCATTGTGCCCACGGTGTGGGTGCCGTGGCCGTGGTCATCGCAGGGTACTTGGGGGTCCGGGCTGCACGAGCCGGGGCGGTTGGGGTCATCCGGCCAGGCGTCGTGCCAACTGTAGAGATGGCTGGCCGTGGATGTGTCCGCGTCCCAGCCCCGATAGGTGGCTTGGAGGGCCGGGTGGGTCCACTCCACCCCGGTGTCCTGGCTGGCGACCACCACGCCCTGGCCCCGAAAACCCAGCGCCCACACCTTGTCCGCGCCGATGGCGGATAGGCCATAGGTTAGGGCGGTGGTGTTCTGGGGGGGTGGTTGATTGGTTGATTGGTTGATTGGTTGATTTGGGGGGAGATTGGGAGATTGGGAGATTGGGAGATTTTGGGGGATGGATGGGTTGGGGGCCAGGCGGTCGATGGTGGGGAGATGGCGGATCTGGTTGGCTTGGGCAGGGGTGGCGCGGACTTCGATCATGTTGACGATATAAAAGGGGCGATAGGGGATACCCTGTTGGTCGAGCCAGGCGCGTAGGGGGGCTTGGCTGGTGCGGGCGGTGGCGGTCAGTTGGGCGTAGAGGGCTGCGGCCTTCTGTGTGCGGGAGGCGGCGGAGAGATCCGCGGCGGCCACAAAGTTGGCCGCGTCCACCTGATCGCGCAGAATGACCAAGAAGGAGACAGCTTCCCCAGGCTTGGCCTCGGCAAAGTCTGCGGCCAAAGCCGGGGCGATGACCGCGCCCCCATCCGGGCGAGAAGGGGCGGCGGACGCGGAGCCGTCCACGCCGAAGAGGGCCAGCAGGGCCAGGATTAGGCCGATCCGCCCCCAGGCGCCCAACCCGATCTTACCGCTTGAACCCATTCGTTTGCTGTAACCGATCATTCGTCCTTTTCCTTGAAGAGAAACGGCAGGTAGAGGCGGCGCATTTTCTGCTCGATGCGCAAGGGGTTGCCGTTGCGGTCCTGGGTGGTGGAGAGGGTGTAGCCGCCGTAGTCGCAGCCGTTGACCGTGGTCTGGCGCACCCGCCCGCTGACCGTGAGATCGTGGACCGTGTCGGCCAGGAGACCCACGGTGAGGCGGGCCGGGTTGGCGTTGGCGTCAAAGCTGCCCGTGGTTGTGAAGACCCCGGACGCCGTGGTGACGGTGATGGCTTCGCCGCTGCCCAAATAGACGGCCAGGGTCTGGGTGAGCCGGGTCGTGGGGCTGATCACCGGGTCCACCCACAGGGGTTCGGCGGTGACCATAGGGCAGAGGGTGGGTGTGACCGTGGGCGTGGCCGTCGGCGTCACAGTCGGCGTCACAGTCGGGGTGACCGTGGGTGTGGCCGTGGGGGTGATGCTGGGCGTCGGCGTCACGCTGGGCGTTGGCGTCTCTGACGGCGGCGGCGGGGTCGGTCTGCGGGCTTTGATCACGAGATCCGCGGCCATGCCTTGGCCCAGGCCGATGGTGGTCAGCGGGAAGCTCAGGCCCGGCTTTTCGGCGCTGACCGTGTAGTTTCCGGCGTAGAGGGGGGCGATGACCGCCACGCCGTCGATGCCCGTGGTGGCGGTGAAGACCATGCCCGTGGCCTGATCCGTGGCCGAGGCGATGGCCCCCTCCACGGGCGCGGCGGTCCACTCCTGCACAGTGACCGTGAGGGTGGCCGGGTTGGAGGCCAGGATCACGGCGGCGTAGATGTCCAGCCGCCCGTGGCCGTAGACGTTGTTGGGGGAGACCGCGGCCCCATCGCACTGGCTGTCCGTGACCTTGGCGGCGGATTTGATCAACGCCTGCTCCGTGCGGTCGATGTCGCCGATCAAGCTGGGCGCCGCGGACCAGAGCAGAGCCACGGCCCCGGCCACGTGGGGCGAGGCCATGCTGGTGCCCGAGCTGGTACCATAGTCATCCGTGGGCCGGGTGGAATAGACCGACGTGCCCGGCCCGGCGATGTCCGGCTTCATGCGCCCGCTGCCGTCCGCGGTGATGGGGCCACGACTGCTGCCGTTGGCAATGCCCCCGTCGCTCATGTGGTTGCCCACGGTGAAGACCTCGTCGTAGATGGCGATGGGGCTGGAGATGCTGGCGCAACTTGACCCGCTGTTGCCGGCCGCGGCCACCACCATCTGCCCCGCGGCCCGCATCACCTGGCTGATCTGGCGCAAGGAGTCGGCGTCACACCCTTCGGAAGCGGGACAGGTCCACGAGTTGTTGATGATGTTGGGGGCCAAAGCCGGGTTGCCCTCTGTGGCCGGATCGCCGCCCTGGGGATAGGGGGCCAGGAAGAACTCGAAACAGGCCGTGTAGCTGGCCGGGGTGCCGTCCCCGTTGTCCATGTTGCGGCAGCCGATCCACTGGGACTGGGGGGCCATGCCCACCCGGTCATAGATGCCGGTGCCAACCGGGTCCTCGCCCACCATGGTCCCCACGGTGTGGGTGCCGTGGCCATAGTCGTCGCAGGGTACCTGGGGATCCGGGCTGCATGTGCCGGGCCGGTTGGGGTCGTTGGGGAAGACGTCCAGCCAGTTGAAGGCGTGGCTGGCCGTGGAAGTCCCCCCGTCCCAGCCCCGATAGTGGCCGATCAAGGCCGGGTGATCCCACTGCACCCCCGTGTCCTGGCTGGCCAGGACGATGCCCTGGCCTTCGTAGCCCAAATCCCACACATCATCCGCATTGGTGAAGGTGAGGCCCCAGGGCAGGGTGGCCGCGGCGTCCTGGGCGTCAAATGTGCCAAAGGGGGCCGGTTCCGGCTGGGGTTGGGGCTGGCGGATGGTGGGGTTGGCGGCCAGCCGGGCCACCCCCGGGCGGCGGCGCAGACTTTCGGCCAGAGCGGCGTCGCCCTCCACTTCGATCATGTTGACGATGTAATAATCCCGGTGGGAAACGCCTCGCTTGGTCAGCCATGCCCGCAGGTCCGCCTGCTCCGTGCGGGCCGTGGCGGTGAGGGCGGCGTAGAGGGCCGCGCCCCGGTCTGCGGGTGGGGCGTGGGTCAGGCCCTGTTCGGCCAGGAGGGCGGCGGGGTCCACTTGCTGATCAAGCACGACAAAGAAGGAGACCGTCTCCCCCGCCGGGGCCGCGGCGAATTCTTGGGCCAAGGTCCCGCTCACCGGGGCAGGGCGCAGGGCGGCCCAGGCGGATCCCAGGGCGGGCGCGGCCAGGGTTTGGAGCAGGAGGAGCAGCAGCGCGGTCAACACGAGGGGGAGGGCGATGCGTGAAATTGGGGAGGCGGGTTTTGTGTTCATGGGATTGGGGTGGGAATTGAAAATTGAAAATTGAGATTTGAAAATTGTGAATGGTGGGTGGTTTCACATTACCACGGTTTGGGGTGGTGCGCCAACATGGGTCGATCTATGCTACAATAGTCCCATGACCACGACCTTCCTGGAAGCTGTGAGCTTCCAGGAAGGTTTGGACAGTTCCCCGGAAGCCCCGAAGAAGTTTCTTGCCCAGTTCAAAGAAGGTGGATCAATCATGAGTGTTTCGGTCCAAACCAAGAGCAACATATTACATTTGATCGAACAGCGCAGCCAAGAGATCCACGCAATGGGCGTGCGTCGGCTGGGCCTGTTTGGTTCGTTTGGTCGCCATGAGCAAAACAGTGAGAGCGATGTCGATCTGTTGGTCGAGTTTGAATCAGGCCGCAAGAATTACGCTGCCTTTATGCGCTTGGCCAATCTTTTGGAAGAGACTCTGGGCCGTCCGGTCGATCTGTTGACATTGAAATCGCTCAGTCCCCATATCGGCCCAAAGATTCTGAGTGAGGTGGAATATGTTGCCCTCGCCCAATGAAATTGAATGATACCCCAATGACCACCACCATAAACCCCAAACGCGCCCTCCTCCTCGTCCACGCCAACACCTACCGCGCCCAGCCTTTTCTCCAGGCCGCCCAGCGGATCGGCATCCAAGCCGTCATGGGCGTGGACATGGACAAGGCGTTGGCCGAATACTGGGACTACCCCTTGGGCATCAACTTCAACGACACGGACGGGGCCGTTGCGGCCATCATCGCCTATGCCCAGGAACGTCCGCTGGACGCCATCATCGCCGTGGATGACAAGGGCAGCTTGTTGGCGGCTAAGGCCAGCCAAGCCCTGGGACTGGCCCACAACGCCCCCGCCGCCGCCTTGGCGGCCCGGGACAAGTTCACCATGCGTACGGCCCTGGCCAAGGCCGGGGCGCCCTGCCCCAAATTCCAGCGCTTCACCACGGACCAGGACCGCTTCGCCGTGGCCCAGACCGTGGACTACCCCTGCGTGGTCAAGCCCCTCACACTCAACGGCAGCCGAGGGGTGATTCGGGCCAACGACGTCGGGGAATTTGCCAACGCCGTGCAGTGGGTGCAAAGCATCCTCACCGGGGACCAGCCGGACGCCAAATCGGTGCCCTATCTGGTCGAGCAATACATCCCCGGCGTGGAGGTGGCCGTGGAGGGCATTTTGGACCGGGGCAAGCTGACCATCCTGGCCCTCTTCGACAAGCCCGACCCGTTGGAAGGCCCCTTCTTCGAGGAGACCCTCTACATCACCCCGTCCCGCCTGCCCGGGGAGACCCAGGACGTCATCGCCCGCACCACCGCGGAGGCCGCCGCGGCCCTGGGCTTGCAGGTCGGCCCGGTCCACGCCGAACTGCGCATCAACGAAGACGGTGCGTGGATTGTCGAGGTGGCGGGCCGCTCCATCGGCGGTCTCTGCTCCAAGACCCTGCAATTTGGCGTGGACGCGCCCTTGGAGGAGCTGATCCTGCGCCAGGCCGTGGGACTGCCCATCGATTCGTGGCAGCGGGTGGGGGAAGCTCGGGGGGTGATGATGATCCCGATCCCCGAAGCGGGCATCCTCAAAAAGGTGACCGGCATCGAAAAAGCAGAGGCCGTGCCCGGCATCACAGAGATACAGATCACGGCCCCCCTCAACTATTCAATTACCCCCCTGCCGGCCGGGGATGCCTACCTGGGCTTCATCTTCGCCGCCGCGTCCACCCCCGCCGCGGTCGAGTCCGCCCTCCGCACCGCCCACGCCCACCTCCACTTCCAGATCGTGCCGGAGTTTGTGTTGGGGTTTGGGTGAGTGAGTGAGACAAGGAGACAAGGAGACAGGGAGACAAGGAGACAGGGAGACAAGGAGACAGGGAGACAGGGAGACAAGGAGACAGGGAGACCGGGAAGTCGACGATACGCTCTCCTTGTCTCCCCTTCTCCCCTTCTCACTTACTCGGCGCTCCCTTGCTCGGCGCGCCCTTGGACGGGGCCGCGCCTTCGGGGGTCCAGCCTTCGGGCATCTGGGCGCCGACGCCGAAGAAGAACTCTTCCATCTGCTCCATCTGGAATTCGTGGGCTTTGGGGTCGGCCATGTTCAGCCCATAGTGGTTGATCAGGATGATCGACTGGGCCATCCACATGTCCCACGCCTCTTGGGAGACGTTCTCGAAGATCCGTTTTCCCAACTCTGTCTTGAAGGGCAGCTTGGCCAGCCCTGGCAACTCCCGCCCCAACTTTACACACTGCACCATCCGTGCCATGATCTAGTCCTTTCAATGAAAATGTTTAACCGCAGAGGGCGCTGAGATTTCGCAGAGATACACAGAGAAAAAAAAGAAGAGAAGTTCCTCTGCGCCCTCCGCGTCTCCTCGGCGTCCTCTGTGGTTTGCTCGTCTGTCGTTCGATTATAGCCCCCCTGCCCACAGAAACCAAACCCAATGTCTGCTTCTTCATCTCTGCGCATCCTCTATCTTGGCATGACCGGCGCGTTTTCCATGCTGCCCCTGGCCGCCCTCATCCGCAGCCGCCACACGGTTGCCGCCGTCCTGGTGGCCGGGAATCCCCGAGACACCCCGGCCCTGATCTCCCTGCCCGCGCCAGCCCCCGCCGGGGATCTGCCCCTGAGCGGCTCTTTTTGGAGCCGAACCATCATCGACCTGGCTTGGGCAAACGGGATTCCCCTCTATCGCCTCCACGACCCGTCAGCCCGGTGGGTGGCCGATTGGGTCCACGACCTGGGGGCGGACGTGGGCTGCATCGCTTGCTTTGACCGTCTGATCCGTGACCCCCTGCGCAGCGTTCCCCGGCTGGGCTTTCTCAACGTCCACCCCTCCCTGCTCCCCGCCTATCGCGGACCGGCCCCCCTCTTCTGGACCTTCCGGGACGGCGTGGGCAAGACCGGCGTCACCATCCACCGTGTGGACGCCGGCATGGACACCGGCCCCATCCTGACCCAAGCCCCCCTCACCCTGGCCGACGGTCTCACCGGCATCGAGGCGGACCGTCTGGCCGCGGCCATGGGCGGCGAACTGCTGGTTCAGGCTCTGGATGGTCTGGCCGACGGCACGATCACCCCCCGTCCCCAGCCAGAGGGCGGCTGGGCCAATCCCCATCCCCAGCCCGCCGACTTCCGCCTGGAGCTAACCTGGTCCGCCCGCCGGGCCTTCAACTTCATGCGCGGCGCGATGGAGTGGGACGTGCCCTTCACCGTGGACATGGCGGACCAAACCTTGTCCCTCGCCTGGCCCCTGGCGTACAATGAAGACGCCCGCCAATCCGCCCCTGTGATCCGAGACGGCGACACCGTCTCTATCCAGTTCACGCCCGGCACCCTGCGGGCTGTTGTGGGGACAAGGTAATCGGTTCGCTAACGCCAATCCAAAATCCCCAATCCAAAATCCAAAATCAGGAGATTTTCATGCGCTACTTCATCACCGGAGCCACCGGTTTCATCGGCGGGGAAGTCACCCGTCAACTGCGGGAAGCAGGCCACGAGGTCATCGCCCTGGTCCGCTCGCCCCAAAAGGCCGACAAACTCAAAGCCTTGGGCGTGGAGATCGCCCCCGGCGACATCACCGACAAAGCCTCCATGCGCGGCCCCATGACCGGCGTGGACGGCATCTTCCACATGGCCGCCTGGTATGAAGTTGGGGCGCAGGACAGCAGCATGGCCGAGCGCATCAACGTCCAGGGCACCCGCAACGTGCTGGAGTTGATGCAGGAGTTGGCCATCCCCAAGGGCGTCTATACCAGCACCGTGGCCGTCTTCGGCGACACGGGCGGGCGGCTGGTGGACGAGTCCTTCCGCCACAACGGCCCCTGGATCAGCGAGTATGACCGCACCAAATGGCTGGCCCACTACGGCGTGGCCGACCCCCTGATCCAGAACGGGCTGCCCCTGGTCATCGTGCAGCCCGGCGTGGTCTACGGGGCGGACGACACCAGCAGCATGGGCGACGCCGTGCGGGACTATCTGCGCAAGAAGCTGCCCGTGGCCCCCAAGAAAGCCGCCTTCTGCTGGGCCACCGTGCAGGACACGGCCCACGGCCACCTGTTGGCCATGGACAAGGGCACCCCTGGCCAAAGCTACATCATCGCCGGCCCGGTCCACACCTTCGAGGAGGTGCTGGACTACGCCGCCAGCATCACCGGCATCCCCGCGCCGGCCTTGCGCCCCGGTCCCGGTCTCATGCGCCTCATGGCCGCGTCCATGCAGCCGGTCAGCAAGATTTTGCCTTTGCCCGCCAGCTATCACCCCGAAAGCCTGCGGGTCATGGCCGGGGCCACCTACACCGCCAGCAACGCCAAAGCCCGCCGGGAGCTGGGCTGGGTCCCCGAACCCCTATCGGACGGTTTGCCCCCGGTGCTGGCGTATGAAATGGAGAAGTTGGGGATCAAGTCGGAGCGGATGACATTTTGCGTGCGCAAGGATGTGGTGAAATAGGGGCGAGGGGCGAATTGCGAGGGGCGATTTGCCGTTGACTGGGATGCCCAATTGGTGTTAAGATGCCTCAAGAACTGCTTAGAAACTTGCACTCAAGGAGTATATCAATGGCAGAATTTGATTACGAACGCTGGTGGTCGTTGCATCTGCGCATGGCAAAAGGTGAGAACCTTTCCGAGCAGGAACAGGTTGAATATGACTTGGGCCAACAGCTTCTGGATGAGCAACCGGAGCTATCAAATCTCGACACCTTGGACCACCTTCGTACCCTGCGATCGGCCATCGATCGGGCCACTTCCCTTCATGCCGGATTGACGGCTCGGAGCGCTGAGTTAGACAAGAAGATCGCTGGCTTGGAAGTGACTTATCAACGGTTGACTGGCTACAATTTGAGCCCCTCACCCCATGTCCCGGCTTGAATTGGACCTAATCCGACAGCGCTATGCCTATGCTTGCGGCTATTGCGGTGTGACGGAGGTCTCGGCAGGAGGTTTGTTGACCGTTGATCATCATCGTCCGCTTTCCAGCGGCGGGAGCGATGACCTCGACAATCTTGTCTATGCCTGTGTGCGATGCAACCAATACAAGCATAGCTACTGGCCGACAGCTACAGACGAAGCGCTTGGCCTTCGAGTTCTGCATCCCATGCAGGATCTGTTGACCCAGCACTACCGGATCAACCGCCAAACCGGTCACTTGGACCCGCTGACCGAAACCGGCCAGTTCCACATCATCCTTCTCCGCCTCAACCGTCCCCAGCTGGTCAAACATCGGCTGGCCCAAGAGCTTCGAACCGTATTGGCGGGCAAGCTGGATCTCCTCGAAAAGCAAATTCATGAACTCCAAAAGACGATCGCTGCTCAAGAGCGGTATATTTCCGCGCTTGAAGAGCAGATCGACTGAGAAACCCTTCCACTCACCCCAAAGGAACCCACCCATGAAAACCCGCGCCGCCGTCCTTCACGCCCCTGGACAACCCTTCCGACTCGAAGAACTTGACCTCGCCCCGCCCAAGGCCGGCGAGGTGCGGGTGAAGGTCGCCGCGGCCGGGGTCTGCCACAGCGACTGGCATTTGGTGACCGGGGCCACGACCCACGCCCTGCCCGTGGTCCCCGGCCACGAGGGCGCGGGGATTGTGGATGCCGTCGGTCCCGGCGTCACCCGGCTGAACGTGGGGGATCATGTGGCCCTCAACTGGGCCCCCGCCTGCGGCCACTGCTTCTATTGCCTCCACCACAAGCCCAATTTGTGCGGGAGCTATGTGGACGCCACCACAGCCGGCACCCTCATGGACGGAACCACCCGCTTCAGCCGGGAGGGCGCGCCGGTCTACCAGTTCTGCGCCCTGGGCTGCTTTGCCGAATATACGGTTGTGCCCGTGGAATCCTGCGTGATCCTGCCCAAAGCCGTGCCCCTGACCGTGGCCACGCTGATCGGCTGCGCGGTGACCACGGGGGTGGGGGCCGTACTCAACACCGCCCAGGTCAAGCCGGGGAGCAGCGTGGCCGTCTTTGGGGCCGGAGGCGTGGGGTTGAGCATCATCCTGGGGGCCAAGCTGGCCGGGGCCGGGCGCATCATCGCCGTGGACAAGAGCGAGGCCAAGGGGGACATGGCCCTGGACTTCGGGGCCACGGATTTCGTCATGGCCGGGGGAGAGACGATCTCGGCCATCCGCGGGCTAACCGGGGGCCGGGGCGCGGACTACGTCTTCGAGGCCATCGGCATCCCCGGCGTGCAGGAGCAGTGTCTGGACGCGGCCCGGCCCGGCGGCGTGGTGGCGCTGGTGGGCATCTCGCCCATGGGCACGGGCACCAACCTGCCCGGCGCCATCCTCACCCGGCAGGAGAAGACGGTCATGGGCAGCTATTACGGCAGCGCCAACGTGGCCAGGGACTTCCCCCTCTTCGCCGACCTCTACCAGCAGGGCAAGCTGGACCTGGACCGGCTGATCTCCAAGACCTATTCCCTGGGCCAGATCAACGCAGCCTACGCCGCCATGCTCACCGGCGAGGCGGCCCGGGGGGTGATTGTGTTTTGATGATGGCTTACCCCTTTTGCGTGCCCCGGGTCATGATAGCGGATGGTGTCGGAAACCTGGCTCGACGCAATGACGAGCCTCCAACTGTCCGAAGAATTCGGATGGTGACTCATCAATATTTGACTCTGCTGCAAAAAGCCATTTAACCGCCGAGGACACAGAGGTTTCGCAGAGAACGCAGAGGAACAAGCCTTTCTTTTCTTTGCGTTCTTGGCGTCTTTGCGGTGAATTTGACCTTTTTTCAGCAGAGTCATATTTATTCCCCGCGCAGAATCCGCACAATACGGTTGTAAACGATATTCGATACCATCACCTTGGTTCCACCCTGTGTATCGAAAACCGGCACCATGGGGGTTCCGCCGTTTGTATTCACAAATTGAACCACGACCGTATCGATATCCCTGTGGTAACGAGCGATACTGTAGTAGCCTAGGACCCAGCCAGTATGCTCATACTCATAAATAGAGGAGTAGATCGCCTGTTCATTGTCATTAAACAATGAGCCATCGTTTAATGCTCTCAAGAATATTCCCACATCCTCTGCTGTCGCTACCATTCCAGCATCGATATATTTGAAATCGGACTCAACCCCTACGTAATAGCCACTCATAACATCGTCTATATTCACTTCATGGATCGAACTGAAAGTATTTTTCAGTCCGAGTGGCATCAAGATTTCCTCCTTGATATATTGGTTATGGCTATAGCCCAGCACCCTATCCAGGGTTTCGCGAATCAACAGATAGTTCGTATTTGAATAACTATATTTTTCATCCGGTTCAAAGTCAGCAGGCAAATCCAGTACCAGTTCAAGGGATTCTCTACTGGTTTTCGGTGGATTGTCCCATAGGAAACCAGGCTGGTCAGTATAGTTAGGAAGGCCGCTGCGATGTTGCAGCATCATTCTCAGGGTAATCTGATCTGCATTTTCAATCCTTCCCACAAGTTCTGGAAAGTGATCGGCGAGCGTATCATCCAGGGACAATCTCTGGTCATTGACCAGTTTGGCGGCAGCAGCGGCGGTATATAACTTGCTGATGCTGCCAATCTTGAAGAATGATTGCGGGTCGGCTGGTATTTGATTATCGCGGTCTTTCCAGCCAGCTGTATAAAATGCCGGCGGTTGGCCTGCTTTATCCACATATACAATCATCCCATCCAATCCATAACCAATTGCGTCATCGACCTGTTCTTGGACAGTGTCAGGCAAGGGTGTGATCCAAGCCCATATTCCGTCCCAGGGCGAGAATGCCACGACACAGATTATCCCCACGATAGGCATGATGATTCTGAGTAGTCGAACTGTAAGGCTTTTGTTGAGATTTTGCATGACTTGTCTGATCCTCCTTATCGTTATTTGTGAACATCACCGTCTTCGAGACCTGATATCGGAGACGCTTCTGGGAAGTAGTGCAGGGGGTGGCTGGTTCTCACTCCTCCACTCCCAGCAGCGGGCGCACCGGATTCAGCACATCCGCCAGAGCTGATTCGGGGTCGGCGCTGTCGTGGTTGTAGACCATCACCACAACTGTGTCAAACTCAGGCATATTATTGAGCGCAGCATCAATGCCAGGCTCAAGATAAGTCTTTTGTTCATTGCGATTTTCCTTTTTCTGAAGAGTTCGGATGTTGATTCATCGATGTCTATGCGCTGGGCTGGTCCAAGGAGATCACCACTTTCCCCTTGGCATGGCCCGCTTCCAGATAGCGGATGGCGTCGGGCACCTGGCTGAGGGGGAAGCGCTGATCGAGCACAGGCACAACTTTGCCCGCTTCGATCAGTTCCTTCATAAGGATCAGATCCTCTTGGCTGGACTTCACCATCATATTCCCGAAAGTTTTGCCCCCCTTCTTTGACTTCAGCATGCCCCAAATCATCACCTCGAATAGCTGGGCCATCGCCCCGCCGGACATCACATAGATGCCCTGGGGGCTCAACGCCCGCTCGTAGGCGGAGAGGGGCTGATAGCCGTTGGCCGCCAGGATCAGGTCGTAGCGTTGCCCATTTTGGGTGAAGTCTTCTTGGGTGTAGTCGATCACGTGGTCGGCGCCAATCGAGCGCACCATCTCCATTTTGCCTGTACTGCACACGCCGGTGACCTCAGCGCCCAAGGCTTTGGCGATCTGTACGGCAAAGGTACCCACCCCGCCGGACGCCCCGTTGATCAGCGCCTTTTTTCCCGGCTGAATCTGTCCGTGGTCTCGCAGGGCCTGGAGCGCGGTGATGGCGGCCACGGGGACAGCCGCGGCTTGCTCAAAGGTCAACCGGGCTGGTTTGTGGGCCAAACGGCTTTCAGGGGCCGTTGCATATTCCGCAAAGGCCCCAAACCCGCTCCCGGACAGATCCCCGAAGACCTCATCCCCAGGCTGGAACTGGGTGACATCCTTGCCGATGGCCTCCACTGTGCCGGACACGTCCGAGCCGAGGATGGGGTGCTTGGGGGCCGTCAGCCCATACATGAAGCGGATCAGGAAGGGGTCCGCCCGCAGCAGGTGCCAGTCTCCGGCATTCACCGCCGCGGCATGGACTTTGACCAGAACTTCGTCCGCCTTGGGGGTGGGCTTTTTGACTTCCCGCAGTTCGAGTACATCGGGGGATCCGTATTTGGTGGTAAAAATGGCTTTCATGTCTATTTCTCTTTCTGCTCTCTGGCTCGGATCAGAAGCGTGAACGGAATGAACCACAGGGCGATGAGCAGGTACACAACTGTTTGGCTGTACCCTGTGTCGGCAAAGATGTAGGTTGACAACGCAATCGCCACGGCGAAAATCAGGGAAACGACGATGATGGATAGTGTGTTATCCCTGAGAGTCATGTTGTTCTACCTTTCGTATATTCGTATATGAGAGACTGCTTCACTGAGAACACTTTCTTCGCTGCACCGCCGCGACGTATGCCCTGTTCAGTCCGACCGGTTCTTCTGCTGCATAGCGGCGCCAATGGCAAGACCCAATGCGATACCAATGGCTAATCCGGCGCCGGCATTGCCCATTGCGGACCCAACTGCCAGGCCAACCCCTACACCGATGGCGATACCGGCGCCGATGTAGGCTTGAGGGGATTTTTTGTCATCCTGATTATTTGAATCTGAAGTCATCATTTTGCTCCTTTTGTTTGCGTGATCACATCTTAGCCGTCAAACACCTGGACCACTGGCGTGAATCGTATGCGGTGATCCAGGTGTTTGACGAAGTCAGCGACCGAAATCGATTAGTTTGGGGCCAAGGTACTTCCTACTTGTCCCTGTTGCTGTTGGCGATATGGGAAACCCCCCAGAAGAAGATCCCGGCGCCCGCACCGGCCAAGAGGAACAGCAACCCAAGACCGACCGGTGAACCCCACGAAGCTAACATTTCCATAATTCTCTCCTTGTGTTGTGATAGTGTGTAAAAGTTGATATACCTGTTGGAGCAGGACTAGCTGTGCTTGTTAGACCGGGTCAAACAGTGGCCAAACGGCCGAGCTTGGTGACCTCGGTGGTCTGCCTCTTCCACCCCTCCAAATTGACGCCCTTGACCACCAGCCACAGGGGCAGCAACACTTCGCCCAGGAAGGTGAACTCGCTGACCGTGATGCCGAAGTCGGGCACAAAGAAGAAGATGAACGAGTCCATCAGGTAGCCAAAGCAGCCGATCATGAGCAGGATGCCGATGATCCGGGGCAGGTAGCCGGACTTGTAGACCATATAGCCCATGGGGAAGAGCCACAGCCCCCAGAAGATCTGGGCCACCATGATGCCGTGGGCATGCAGGTCGATGAACAGGGCGGTCATGGTCTGCACCTGGGCCGGCGGGAAGGCGGACAGGAAGTCCGGGCTGTTCAGGATCAGCAGGATGGCGAAGTGGAACAGCTCGTTGACGAAGGCGATGGGCACGCCCAGCAGCAGGAAGATCACCATCAACTGTCCTGCGATCTTGCTGGCCGGGGCCAAGACTTTGTACAGATAGATCACCACAGCGATGTTGAGCAGTTGGGCCAGGATGGCTCCCACGATCCCGGCCCGGAACAGGAACTCGTTGGCCCGGATATTGTCCATGGTGGTGGCGATGTCCCCCGGCACAAAGAGCGTGTTGGGAATGTACAGCAGACCCAGAATGCCCAGGGGAACCAGCAGCAGATAGAGGAATCCAGCGATGCGAGCGGTCTTGTTGGGGTTGGTGATTGCTTGGGTTGTCATGTTGGTCTCTCCTTTTTGGATAACTTGTTTCGCCTATACAATAAAGATTGAACGGGACTACTTGTGGGAATCAACTGGGTTGACCGAGAGCAAGGACGCCCCTGTATCGCGTACCCTTCTCAGCAAACCGTGCAGGGCAGCTTGATCGACGACCGGGCCGGCCAAGAGCGTCGTGCCGTCCTCCTCGTGGGTGAGGGTCATGCCCCCAAACCAGTCACTCCATCGCTCATCCATGTGTCCGCGGATGCGGATTTCGTAGAATATCGGTGTGTTTACTTCCTCCCTTGAACGCTCTGTTTCATTCATGCGATGCCTCGTCTTTCCTTGATGTGGCTTGTCTTGCTGCTACGGCCCAAGCATACGGTTAAATGTGGTGAGGCGTCATCACATCATCTGGTGATTGATGTGGTGATTGATGTGGTGACTGAGACGGCGGCATGATGTGAGGGCAAGAAAAAGCCCCGGCAGGTGAATCCATGTGCCTGCCAGGGCTGGGGTAGAGATGGGGATGGGAGGGGGATCAGATCAAGCTGAGATCTTTCGCCCGGCCCACAGCCGCCCGCCGGCTGTTGACGTCGAGCTTGCTGTAGATATTCTTGGTGTGGGTACGCAGGGTGTTCAAGGAGATCACGAGGGTTCGGGCAATTTCTGGACCGCTCATTTCGGTATTCAGCAGCCTCAGCACGTCAAGCTCCCGGTCACTCAGGGGTTCGATCAACGCTTGGCTGGCGGGTGTGCTGGCGGGTGCGCTGACGGGTGCGCCGACCGTTGGCCCCCCAAATGCGGCCTGCAAGCGACGTACATAGATCGGGGCAAGCCCTGCTTTCGCCCCTTCGCCCAATAGGGCCATCATCGGGGACCCTTGGCTGGTAAAGATGCGCACATAGCCCTCCGGTTCAGCCAAACTTAGGCCACGGGCCAGGGGCGCCAAGGCCGCGGGGATGTCGCCACGATCCCCATGGGCGAGGGCCTGGGCCACCAGAATCTCGATCAGGCTCCCCGTTCGCCCGCCGGCCTCCGCAGCCCGCAGAAGCCGATCCAACAGCCCAAGGGCCAGGTCGTTTTCGTGTTGGGCCATAAGAATTTGGGCCAGGACCATGTGTTCGAACTCGCTCAGATAGCTCAGATCGTCATCGACAGAAAGGCCCCGGCCCCGCGCCCACTCTTGGGCATCGGCCAGTCGACCCTGGGCAAGCCACACCTGGGCCTTCAGCGCCGCAATGGGCCGCACATCGGGGACGGGGGAGCGATAATAGAGTCGGGCCGCCTCGTCGAGGAGTTCCAGCGCGCCGCCCAGATCGCCATCGTCCACCTTGGCCTGGGCCTGGGCCCGGTGCAGGCGATAGGGCCAGTCTGCCAGGGCGGCTTTCTCCCCAAGCTCTTCGCTCTTGCACATCTGCTGCCGGGCGGCTGCCAGATCCCCCTGCTCCCGGTAGATCTGGCTCAACCCCAAGTAGATGTCCGCGGCGCCCGGGGGCGGCGGATCGCCTATCTGCGCCACAAGCCGCTTTGCCCGCTCATAGATGTTGATCGCCTCCCGCAGTCGCCCTTGGGCCACCCGGATGTCGGCCATGCCATAGGTGCCGCTGAGGGCGAAGATGGCATTCCCGGCCTGCTCAAAACTGGCCATGCCCTGGGCCAAGGAGTCGTGGGCCGCGTCCAGATCCCCCAGGGCCCACTCGGCCAGCCCCAGGAGGGAGGCGGCCTGCCCGCGGCTCAAATAGTCTTCCACCGGCAGCAGGTCCAGGGCCCGCCGGGCATGAGCCACGCTGCCGGGGATGTCGCCGAGGGCGTGGGTGATATAGGCCCAGGCGTTGGCGATAGATGCGGGCAGGGTCTGGAACTGCGCTTTGTCCACGACGACTATGGACGTCGCCGATGCGTCGAGCTTCTGCTCGGCATCCCGCAGACGGGCGGCGCCGGCCTCCATCTCCCCGGCGTTGAGGAGCGCCCAGGCATAGGCAACGTTGAGTACGGGCCGGGCGCTCACCAGATCGTCGGGCAAGGGCTGCACCCAGGTCAGCCAGGCCGCTGATTGGAAACGGCCGTCCATGGCCGGCCATTCCAGCTCGGCCAGACGCGCCACCCGTTCAAGATCGGCGCCGGCCAGGGCATGGCAAACCGCGTCGGCTGGCTCCCCGTTCTCCTCGAACCATTGGCTGGCCCGGAGATGAAGCGTGGCCACATCCGTCCCCGGGTTCTCGGCCCGGGGGACGGCACGTTGGCTCAGCCGCTGGCGCAAAAGATCCCCAAAGAGATGGTGATAGCGATACCATCGCCGCTGGTTATCCAGGGGGATCAGGAAGAGGTTGGCCTGCTCGATGCGTTCCAGGGTTTCCTGGCTGGATGCCGAGCCATCGGGCAGGCCGCCCATCACCGCATGGCACAGGGGACCACACAGACGGTCGAGGATGGAGGTGTGGAGCAGGAAGGTCTGGATGGGCTCCGGCTGTTGGTGCAGGACCTCTTCCAGCAGATAGTCCATCACAAAACGGTGGCTGCCGGTGAAGGAGTGGATGAAGTCGGCGGTGTCCGCCCGCCCTTGCATGGAGAGGGCGGCCAGTTGCAGCCCGGCGATCCAGCCTTCTGTGCGCAGATCCAGGGCGGCGATGTCCTCCTCGGTCAGGCTGAGGCCCATGCTTTGGTTGAGGAAGGCCGCGGCCTCCGCCGGGGTGAAGCGTAGATCCGCGGCCCTGAGTTCGGTCAACTGGCCCCGCACCCGCAGCCGGGCCAGGGGCAGGGCCGGATCCTCCCGGGTGGCGATCACCATGTGCATGTGGGGCGGCAGATGGTCCAGCAGGAAGGTGAGAGCCTGGTCGATGGTCGGGGTGTCCACCGCATGGTAGTCGTCCAACACCAGGAGGAAGGGCTGGGGGATGGCCGTGATCTCGTTGAGCAGGTCGGCCACGGCCGATTCTGTGGGCGGCGGCTGGGGCGAGGCGAGCAGGGCCAGGGCCTCCATGCCAAAGGCTTCGGGGCCGATCTTGGCGGTGATGGTCTGGAGGGCGGCGATCACATAGGCCAGAAAGCGGGCGGGGTCGTTGTCCCCGGTGTCCAGGGAGAGCCAGCCCACAGGACGTCCACAGGCGGCGACCCATTCGCTCATCAGGGTGGACTTGCCAAAGCCGGCCGGCGCGGAGATAAGGGTCAGCTTGCGGTGCAGCCCCTCGTTCATGCGCTGGATCAGGCGAGGGCGGGCAATGGCCTTGGGGCGAGCTGGGGGCAGATAGAGTTTGGTGGCGAGAATGGGCGTAGACATGGGGGCATGATACATCAGACCAGGCAGTTCAGCAATTGCAAATTCAAAACCATCGAGTAACTACTCAGGCCGGTTCTCTGGGGAGGGAAGAGAGTTGTGGAGGAATGAACGGTGAGCCAAGCAGGGCCGAGTGTAAGGCATTGAGGATCGGCTGACCGTTCTTGCGGGCGGTAGAGATGTACATGCGGATGTTGCAGAAGGTGTTGGCCCCGGCTGTAGTCCGGAAGCTACCGGAAACCTTTTGTTTGACTTTGACCATGCGCAGATCCCGTTCCGCCTGGTTGTTGTCGAACGGCACGTTGAAGTCGTACATGAAGGCCAGAACAGCCGATTTGTGGTTCTTCAACCGGTCCAGCAAGTTTTTGGCCGGACTTTGCTTGCGTCGACCCCGTTTCTGGGGGGCGGGTTCTGGATCGACGGGCGGTGGGT
>CAZKEX010000024.1:0-1416 GCA_964551895.1 uncultured Caldilineaceae bacterium
GTGCGGGAGAGTACAAAATAGGCCACGGATTGAACGGATCGGTCGGATTTTCACGGGTTTTTCAAAGAAGATCCGTTTTTATCCGTCCGATCCGTTCAATCCGTGGCCTATTTTTATAGTCGGTTGCGAAAGTGTTTCCGCCAACTGGCCATGAGTTCGGGCATTTCGGCCAGGCGGGCGGCGAAGGCGGGGTCGAAGTGGTGGTAGCGGCAGTCGTTGAGCGCCCAGATCGTGGCGTCGGGATGGAGACGTTCGGCCAGGGCCAAGGTGTCCCCGGCCTGGACCATGCCCGGCGTCAGCACCCGGAGATAGAAGCCCGTGCGCAGGGCGTCGATGGTGACGTTGACCCAGTTGGGCAGCTTCACCTTGCGCTGCTGGGTGTTGCAGGGCACCCGGGGCGAGGTCACCTGCACCTGGGCCTGCCCCACATGGAAGATGTCCCCGATGCAGATGGCCCCCTCCTCGGCCTGGAGCAGGGTCCAATTTTCCCCCACGCCCCCGGCCCCCAGGTCCACCCCGTAGATCTCCTGCCAGTGGCGGTAGTGGCCCATGGCATGACAACAGACCGCCTGGTCCAACGACCCGTGGTGCCGGGTATCGGTCACTTTGTCCCCCACCAACCCCGCTTTGGTCAACAGGATCGGCCCGTCCACCGGATCCCGGAAGATGGACGAGCGCCAGCGTCCGCTGTCGTCGTTGTGGGTGCGGGGCTGGCCGGTGTGGATGGAATGGATGGTGATGGGTGTGAGGGGCATAGATTTCTCCTGGATTTGGGATTGGGGGGTTGGGGGTTGGGGGCTGGGGGTTGGGGATTGGGACGTGCGTACACCCTAATCCCCAATCCCCAACCCCCGTTCACGGCACAGCCGGCGCGCTGACCGAGCGCACGCCCATGCGGGTCAGGGCGGCTTTGCCCCGCACGGTGAGGTCGCTGGTGAATTTGAACTCGTCCCGCCCGTCGATGGGGTAGGCTTTGAGCCGGTAGTGGGTGGCCCAGGGCTCCTCCCGCACGATCACCAGCACGTCCCGCCGGGTGGGGGACTCGGCCAGGTTAGTAAAGGGGCTGGTCATGCCCACATCCCACAGCTTTTGGCGCACGGCGGCCACATCGTGGTTGGGCTCCACATAGAAATCGGCCACGCACAGATGGTCCCGCTGGCCGCCGTTGGCGTTGGCGATGTTGTCGGTCCAGATACGGCTGTGGGGAATGGTGATGGTCGTGTCGTCCGGCGTCACCACCCGCAGGGCACGCATATCCATCCCGGTCACCTGGCCATAGTCCCCGCCGATCTGCACCCAATCGCCCACGCTGTAGGGGCGCTCGGCAATGGCGACAATCCCTGCGATCAGGCTGCTGACATAATCTTTGAAGGCAAAGCCGATGGCCAAACCGGTGGCGCCCAGCACGGTGAAGAT
>CAZKEX010000024.1:1516-24578 GCA_964551895.1 uncultured Caldilineaceae bacterium
TTAGAGAACATCGGCCAAAAACCCCTCTCGTCCCAAAAATGTCCGCACGGCCGGATAGCCCAGAGGCGTGATGGTCCACCGCCCTCCCTCACTGGCCACCAGGCGAGCCATCCGCAGCTGTTGGATGATCTGCATCACCTTGGCCCGGCCCAGGGGCAGGAGATCGGCCAGTAGTTCGGCGGAGAGACCGTTGTGCAAGAGGAGGGTGTGCAGCACCTGGGCGGCTTCCCGGTCTGCGCTGCTGGGCAGGCTGGGCAGGCTCAGCTTGGCCCACGGGTTCACCCACATGGTATAGCCCCGATCCGCGGCTGCCTCTTCTTGGGCCTTGGATTTTACCTCTTCGGCGCTGTTGACCTGCAAGGATTCCCGCCAAATGGCCCGGGCCACCCCTGGGTTGCCCCGGCTGCGGGCGGCCAGATGGATCAAAAAGTCCCGATCGGTCTTGACTGCATTGTCGTCTGCCTCTTGTCCGGCGGGGGCCGAAGGCAGCACCGGGCGGCCGTTTGTGGCCTGACGAAAGGTGAGGTTCTGGGGTTCGTGGCGTTCGGCCAGTTCCCGAAACCAGACCGTGAGGGCGGTGGCATCCAAGGGGGCCAGGGTGAGGGGCGCAGGCAGAATGGCCTCGATCTGCACCACCCGGTTGAGATAGGCCCAAGCCCAACTGTCACAGGTCAGCAGGCAGGTGATCCGATCCTGCCAGATCAGATCCAGCAGCCGCCGCACCCCCTCCAGCCCATCGGCATGGCGCAGAAAACAGCGCTCCAAGCCGGGTAAGATCACCCGTTGTCCGTCGCCTTCTCCTTCGGCCACCTGTTGACCGAGCCAATCACCGAGCCAATCTTCGTCGGAGAGAAGCGTCTGTGGGCCGGGGGGTGTCAGGACGCGCAGACCTTGATCTTGCGCCCAGGCCCGCACCATCTCGTCCACCCCGCTGGCCGGTCCGCCCACAATGGCCTGGCTGCCCGATTTCTGTTCCAGCCAGCCGCCCAGGGCTTCATCCAGCCCCGCCCCGCCCACCTTGGCCCATTCGGCCCGGGGCACAGCCATGTCCATCATCCCCTGGGGCGCAGATTTGAGGGAGCGGGCCTCTTCGGGCGTCTCGGCCTCGGTCTGGGCGGAACGGTTGCCAGATAACCGTTGCCACAATGCCTGTAGGCCATGTCTCACAGCCTCTTGGGTAGGTTCTTGGGGGCGCTCGGCCTCAAATTGAGCCAACGGGATAAACCGCCAAAGCGCTTCGGGTCTCTCTTCAGTTGTGGGGCCAGCGTCGGCTGTTGTCATGGGTGATCAACCAATCCGCGGGGTGATAAACGACCGAATTTCGTCCACATCGGCCACACAGCGCTTGGGGATGACCAGCAGATCTTCGGCGGAGAAGAAGAGCAAAAAGAGATCGGACAGCTCCCTGAAATTTTCAAATTCGGCCCAGGTCAGACTCAGCTCTTGGTCGCCGTTGGTCAGGTGGAGGGCTTTGCCGTCCAGCCGATAGGTGGCGTTGGCCAGGGCAGGGCGCTCTGTGGGCAGGTTGGCGGCCTGTTGATAGATCTGCCGCCGGATCAGCAGGGTGCTGTAGGCGGCGTAGACGAAGGCGATGGCGGCCACGATCCAGAACCAGATGCTCAGGGCTTCTGGGGCTTTGAGGGCAAAGGCGATGATGGAGATGGGGGTCAGCGCCAAGATGGCCCAGCCGACCAGGTCGTTGATGCGCTTGGCCGGCGTACCGGCAAACTGATGCCAGAGCATGGCCCGGCGATATTCGGCTGGTTGGAGATCGACGGTAAAGGTCATTTTGAGCTGCTTTTGGTGTCCAGTTGCATCCAATGGTCAGAACGGCCTTTGAAGTATAGTAAAACCAAGAACATTTGTCTATCCAGGGGCATCTCCGCGTATGGGCTTGTCTGGCATTTCATCATTTACGGCCAACAGAGCTTTTACAGCCATTTACAGCGGTCCGCTAACGTGTTATTCTTTGGTCGATGTATGAGTTCACTGCAAAAAGCCAATTCTCACCGCAAAGACGCCAAGGACGCAAAGATTTTAAAGAAAACTGAGAAGGGAATTCTTGTTTTTCTTTGCGCTCTTGGCGTCTTTGCGGTGAATTTTTAGTTTTCGCAGTGTAGTCATCTGTTGGTTGCGAGTCTAAAACAGACGAACAAGGAGGGGTTACGATGGCGCCGATCAAATGGAAAAAGGGGCGGGGCAAACTGGGCATTCTGGCCCCGGTTTTGGGGACGTGGCGGGCAGAGGCAGAGTCGGAGATGGGGCCGGTGGTCTGTGTGCGTACCTATGAAAAGGCGCTGGGCGGGGCCTATATCAAGCTCACCGCCCACTGGGACGCGGGTTCGTACAGCTATGACGAGATCGCCTTCTATGGGGTGGGGCGAGACAAACAGGTCCACTTCTGGTCCTTCACCTCCGACGGCAAGCAGTCGGAAGGGGTACTGACCCCGGCCCCGGACGCACATCCCCAAGCCTTCGCCTTCGAGGCCGAAATGCCCGCGGGCCGGGGACGGATGCTCTTCTGGCCGGACGAGGAGGAGGGCTATCGGTGGGCGGTGGAGAACCAGACCAAGAAGGGATGGAATCGGTTCTTGGTTCACCACTACACGGCGGTGAGTGGGGAGGAAAGCTAACGCCGCCGTGACCAGAGCCAGAGGCCAATGAGACCCAGCCCAGTGGCCCAGGAGAGGACGCTGCCGGTGGTGCGGGCGGGAGTGGTCCCCATGCGCACGTCGATGGTGTGGAGGCCGGCGGACACGTCTATTTCCATCAGCCCGTTGGGGTCGGAGACGCGGAGCGGGACAGGCTGACCGTCCACCTTGGCCCGGAAGCCGGGGAAATAGTAGGTGCGGATCTGGACCACGCCCGGCGTGGACATCTCCACCGCGCCGCCAAACGAGCTGCCGCGACTGTAGACAGCCGTCACCTTGCCCTGCCCGGAGAGAATGCCCAGGCGGGAGAGGGTGGCGGCTGTGTAGCTTTCGGAGGCGTATTCCGGGGTCATGGGCGAGGTGGTGAAGGGGGCTTTGACCCAACTGGTGAAGGCGATCATGTCCGGGTGTTCGGTCTCGAACTGGAAGACGGCCCGGCCATCTTCCCGCCAGGGCTCGATGGGTTCCAGCCCGCCGGGGTGGGCGAAGGGGAGGACGGCAAAGATCACCAACAATCCCATGACCAGCGCCGGTCCCCGATCCCCGGCGGCGCCCCCGGGCAGGAGGCGCCAGACCACCAGGCCGCCCAGGGCGGCGGCGGTGAAGGCGCTGAGGGCCAGCAGCCGCCAGGGGAACTGGATCACCTCCATCATGGGCACGGTGGCCCAGATCCATGTGGCCCCGGGGGTCATGGTGAAGAGGATGGCGGCGGTGGCGGCGAGCAGAAAGCCCATGAGCGGCCGACGTCCCTTGGCCTGCCAGAGGGTGATGGCGGCGGTGAGGAGCAGGGTCAAGAGCATGGCCCCTTGTTGAAAGCTCATGCCGTCGTTGACGCCGGTGGGATCGTCGGAGAAACCATAGCCCCAAAATGGGTTGAAGAATTGGCCCAAGAAGACGAAGTGGCGGTTGAAATCGTAGGTCTCCCGCACGTAGACGGCTTGATCCAACAATGGCCCTTCCACCAGCAGGGGGATCACGAAAACCGCGGTCAGTAAAATTCCTGCGACACCGGCGGCTGCGGCCAGCACGGTGCGCCCAACGAAGGAACCACGCCCTCTGGCCCCCTTTCGCTCTCTCCACAAAACGACGCCCAATTTAAAAAAGATAAACCCCATCAACAACGGCGTGAAGGCCAACAGGGAAAAGACGTGGGTCAACAGTAGCCCGGCGAAGGAGAAGGCGGCCAAGGCCAAGCGTCCTTGCCAGCCGGGGTCCAAGCCCTGGTCGATCAGGCGGTCAAAGGCCAGGAAGACCCAGGGGAACCAGAGCATGAGCATGAACTCGGCGTAGGCGGCGCGGACGTAGATGTCCAGGAGGTGATAGGGGGCGTAGACGTAGAGCAGCCCGGCCACCAGCCCGGCCAGGGAGGCGCGGCGGGAGCCGCTGGGGATCACCCAATGGCGCACCAGGGCGTACATGCCCCAGCCGCCGAGCAGGGTGCCCAGGGCCCAGGCCAGTTTGACCGCCGCGGTCATCCCCGCGCCCAGGAGGACGAAGAGCTCGGCCACGTAGAAGGCCAGAGGAGCTTGGAGGATGAAGGTGGGGTAGCCGTAGCCCTGGATGTGGTGCATGGCCCAGCGGGGCCACAGCGCCCCGTCCCGGATGGAGGCGTCGAACTGGACCAGGTAGAAGACGCTGTGGCGGCCATCGTGGGCGCTGTAGAAGTAGCCGGGCGCGAACAAGGGGGCCAGGGCGAAGAGGCTCAGGCCAAAGAGCAGAATCACATAGGGGTCAATCCGCCGCAACCATTTCACGCTCTCAATCTCCGATCTATCTTCAAAACCATCTCTTCACCGCAAAGACGCGGAGAACGCAAAGAAAAGCCGAAGCTTTTTCTTTCTTTTTGAAATCTTTGCGGTCTTGGCGTCTTTGCGGTGAAAAATTTCTAAAATCCCGTCATACAGATCGGCTTGGCATCCGTGGCGAAGAGGCGGTTGACCACGGGGAGCAGGCTGGGCCGGGAGATAGTGGCCTGGCCGTAGCGGACCAGGCTGTGCAGGTCCACCACGCCCAAGATCAGGGATGAAAAGTGGCGGATGGAGAGGCGCACGGCCACATCGTACTCTGCATCCAAAGCGTCATCGCCGGGCAGAACCTGGACCTGGCCCCGGTCAAAGTGGAGCAGGGTGATGCCGGCGCTTTCGTCGAAGAAGGGGTCGTCCACCCGCAGACGCAGGCGGACGCTTTGGCCGTTGAAGTCATGCTGCTTGGCGGCCAACTGGCGAAAGAGGCCGGGCACATCCAGCGCCTTGTACATCATGCCCACCCCCTGCACGTTGCTCTCGTGGTAGATCGGGCTGATCATGCGCTCGTTGCCCGTGCGGGGATCCGAGAGCAGATGATGAAAATGTTCGTCCTGGGTGGAGAAGATGACATAGCGGGCCTGGTCTTGCTGGCTGTTGAGGAAGCCCAACAGTTGGGCCAGGGCGGCCGGGGTCTCGTAGATCAGCTCATAGACAAAGAGATCGTTTGAGAGGGGGGAGGCTGGGTCCCCCCGGCGATATTCGTAGACCAGATAGCCCTGCACAACACCCTCTTCGCTGTAGACGACCGAGCGCATGGGGGAATCGCTAAACTTGACCCGGAGATCACCGGCAAAGCGGGCGAACATGCCGTTGGTGACCGCCGCATAGCGGTTGTAGCTGTCGATCATAGCCTCCCGGTCCCGCTCATCGGCAAAGCGCAGACGCCCAAGGGAAGACACAGGCGGGAAGGCCTGGGGGCGCAGTTGATACTCGGCCTTTTTGGTGCCGTAGCCGTAGCCCATGCGCCCATAGAAATCCGGGCGAAAGGGGTAGAGGGTGGACAGGGCCAGTCCCTGGTCCCGGCAGCTTTGATGGGTATAGCGGATCAGGGACCGGGCCACGCCCTGCTTGCGATAGAGGGCATGAACCGCCACGCTGCCCACGCCCCCCACCACCAGGGAGGCGTCTCGCACGGTCATGGTGAAGCGGAAGAGGCGCAGCCCCCCGGCCAGCGCCCCATCCCGGAAGAGACCGAACAGGCGAAAGCGTCCCTCGGCTATTTGGCCGGCCAACCGCTCCTCGGCCTGCACCCGATCCGCCGTGGAGACGACCGGAAAGCCGGAGAAGGCATCGGCGGAGATGGCGACATATTCGGGGATCTCGTCATCGGTCAGCAATCGGATTTCGTCGCCCATGCTTTCACTGCCTTTTTGGATGTTCACTTGCTATTCGCCACGCGCTCGTAACCACCAAATCACCCCCTCCCAGCCTCCCCCAGATTGGGGGAGGAGCAGGATCGCCGCATATCAGCCGGATTGCCGAAGACAAAAGTCCGGTAAACCGAATCGGTCCCCTCCCCAATCTGGGGAGGGTTAGGGTGGGGTTAGTCCTTCGCCATCCGCTCTTTCGAAAGCAACCACTCGTACAGGGCCGGGTTGGCGTAGGTTTCGGTCCAGGAGTCGTGCTTGACGCCGGGGTAGATGGTGAACTGGGGATCGCCCCCGGCGGCGTGGACCGCGTCCACCATGGCCCGGGAGCCGACGATGTCCACCACGTCGTCTGCGTCCCCGTGGAAGAACCAGAGGGGCAGACGGTTGAGCCGGGCGGCCCGGCGCGCCATATCCAGGTGCCAGGGCGGCGCGCCGCAGACCAGGGCCGCGGCCGCAAAGCGTTCCGGGTACTCCGAGGCCAGATGCCAACTGCCGAAGGCCCCCATACTCAGCCCGGTCAGATAGATTCGGCCCCCGTCCACGGCGTGGGTGGCCTGCACTTCGTCCAGCAGGGCCGCCAGTTCCGGGATGAAGTCGGACCACCAATGGTCCACCGGGCATTGGGGCGAGACGGCGATAAAGGGAAAGTCCGGCTCCTCGTCGGCGATGCGGGCGATGCCGTGCTTTTTGACCAAAGCCATGTCATCCCCCCGCTCCCCGGCCCCGTGGAGGAACAGAATCAGAGGCCAGCGCGCGTCGGGGTCATCCCCATAGCCCGTGGGCAGGTGCAGCCAGTATTTCAGCGAGCGCTTGCGCGCCAACGCAGAATCAAAAACCTGCTGTGTTTGGGTCATAGTGGAGTGTCCTGGGAGGAGTGGGTGCGGACCTGGGATGCTGCGAGGATCGGGGGAGAATGAGTAAGGAGTAATGAGTAAGGATCGGGTCGACCCCGCTCTTACTCATTACTCCTTACTCATTGCAGTTAACCCACGCGCTCCAAAAACCGCACGTCGTTGCTGTAGAAATAGCGGATGTCGTCGATGCCGTGTTTGAGCATGGCGATGCGTTCCGGCCCCATGCCGAAGGCGAAGCCGGTGAACTGGGCGGGGTCGTAGCCGCCGTTTTGCAGCACAAGGGGGTTGACCATGCCAGCGCCCATGATCTCCAGCCAGCCCGTGTATTTGCAGACCCGGCAGCCCTTGGCCCCGCACAGCACGCAGTCCACATCTACCTCCACGCTGGGCTCGGTGAAGGGGAAGTAGCTCTTGCGGAAGCGCAGTTGGCGGCCCTCGCCGTACATCTGGTTGGCGAAGTTGGTCACCACCCCCTTCAAGTCGCTGAAGGTGATGTTCTTGCCGATGGCCAGCCCCTCGACCTGATAGAACATGGACTCGGAGCGGGCGGTCACATCCTCGTGGCGGTAGACCTTGCCGGGCAGGATCACCCGGATGGGTTCCGGCGCGTATTCCCGCATGGCGTGGATCTGGCCGGGGGAGGTGTGGGTGCGCAGGATCAGGCCAGGGGTGGTGGTGTAAAAGGTGTCCCACATGTCCCGGGCCGGGTGGCCGGGGGGCATGTTGAGCATCTCGAAGTTGTACTCGTCGGTCTCCACCTCCGGGCCGTCATAGACCTGGAAGCCCATCTGCTGGAAGATCTGGTTGATCTCCCGCAGGGTGACGTTGGTGGGGTGCAGCTTGCCCAGGGCCGGCGGCCGCCCAGGCAGGGTGACATCCACCCCTTCCGCGGCCAGTTCGGCCTCCATCTCGGCCTGGGTGATGGCCTCTTGGTGGCGCTGCAAGGCCGCTTCCAGGGCCAGCTTGACCTCGTTGGCCGTCTTGCCCACCAGGGGACGCTCCTCCTTGGACAGCCCGCCCAGCCCCCGCAGGATGCCGGTCAGCCGCCCCTTGCGGCTCAAAAATTCAGCGTGCCACGCCTCGCTGGCCTGCATGGTGGTGGCCAAAGCCAGGGCCGCCTCGCCCTCCTGGCGCAGTTGGTCAAGCTGTTGCAGCATATCGCTCATGATCGATCTCCGGTGCATCCAAACTGAATAAGTGAAGTCACCGCTTGAAAAATAGAACACGGATTGGACGGATGCGACGGATTTTGACGGATTTTTTTGATCCGTTTTTATCCGTTCAATCCGTTTGATCTGTGTTCTATTTTTGAACGGTCACTGAAACAAAACACCTCGTCATCGTACCCTGACGAGGTGTTCGTATCTTATGCCAAACTCTGGGGGATGTCAAAAGGACAGCGGTTCATCCACCCCACCCCACCATCTGTTCGCCTTGGTATCGATATTCCAGCGGCACGGTGACCGGGAGCTGGCGTTGGTTGCCGCCGTCCGCGTCCATCACCCACAGGCCCCAGATGCCCCCGACCCGGTTGCTGAGGAAGACGATGTGCTTGCCGTCGGGACTCCACGCCGGGGAGACGCTGCTGGATTGGCCGGCCGGGATGCGGGCGGGCCGGGTGAGGGCGGCCAGTCCGCCGCCGTCCGGGTTGATGGCGAAGATCTCCCAGTGGCCGCCTTCCTGGCGATGGGCGGCGATGCGCCCGTAGTCGGCCTGCCAGGCCGGGTCACGCAGTCCCCGCTCGGTGGTGAAGGCGTCGGTGGTGGCATCCGGGCGGTCTGCGGTGATCTGGAGACCGCCGTTGCTTTCGTAGACGATGGCCCCGCTGCTGTTCCAGTCCGGGGCGAAGGCGGTGTTCAGCGCGGGCACGTCTCGATAGGCGCCGCCGTCCCGGTCCACCCGGGCCAGACCCCGCTGTTCCTGATCGATCAGCTTGATGGTGCCGTCGGCGATGGCGTCCTGGACCTGCTGCTGTTGGGACGGGGGCAGGCTGCTGAAGAAGTTCTGGGCCTCGCCCTCGGGGATGCAGCCGCCCAAGCCCAGGTCATAACAGCGCACCCGGCCTGTCACCTGGCTGAAGACCACATATTGGCCGTCGGGACTCCACGAGGGGGTGCGGATCCCGTTGCCGCCAAACAGCTTCTTCTCCCGACTGCCGTCCACGCCGATGCGATAGACGCCGGTGTCGCCGCCGCCCCGGGCAAAGGCCACTTCGTTGCCGTCCGGGCTGATGGCCGGGTCCATGCCCGTGGTCAACCGGCGCAGGTTGCCCGTGGCCAGATCATAGACGTAGATCTCGCCGCCGCTGCTGGTTTGGAAGACCAGGGTACCTTGCAGGCCCGCCGGGGAAGCCGTGGCTTTGGTTGAGGTTGAGGTTGAAGCTGCCCCGCCCCCGGTCGCCGGAGCCGGGGCCACCTGGCTGATCGGTTCGCTGCTGGTCTCGGTGGAGAGGGGAATGGCCTCCACATCACCCGACAGGGTCACCAACCCGGCGCTGACCCAACCGTAGCCGGCGGATACCTTGTCCATGCCCACCCGCACCCAGGTCAGGTTGGCATTGCGTCCCAGCACGGGCAGTTGATCCCCGGCCAACACGGTGGTCGCGACCGGATAGTCGATCCCCGGACCGGCCCGCACGTTCAACCGCGCAGGCTGCACAACGGCCACCACACCGCCATCCGCTGTGGAAGACGCGGGGGCCCCGGGGGCGACCCCAGCCGGCGTGGGGGTTAGGGTCGAAACTGCCTGTCCGCCGGTGGTGGATGGGCTTGGCTCCGGGTTGGCGCTGGCCTGGACCACGGCCAAGCCTTCTCCCCCATAGAGGGTGACCCGCTGGGCGTCCACCCAGCCGACCACCTTGGCGTTCGTATAGACGGTCACCCATGCCCCGTCCTCACTGCGCCCGGTGACGTTGACGATGGTTCCCGCGGCCAGGGTCTGGAGGGCCGTGCCCCTGGGCGTGTCCAGCAGGGCGGCGCCGGAGCCGCCGACGATGCCGATGGCTTCAACCTGCCGGGCGCTCGGTGGGGTGGTGGCCGCCACGGTTGCAGAGGAAGGTGTAGCCGTCAGGGTAGGCGTAGCCGTCGGTTCAGGTGTCGGCGTTGATGTGGGTGTGGCCGTAGGTTCAGGGGTAGGCGTAGCTGTCGGCGTCATGGTTGCCGTCGGCTCACTGGCCACAGCGTCGGCCTGGGTCATGGATTCGTTGACCACGGCCAGCCCCTCTGCGCCGTAGAGGTTGACCCGGCTGGCCGCCACCCAGCCAGCCACCCGGTCATTTGTGTATGCGGCCAACCACGCGCCGTCTTCGCTGGATCCGATGACGTTGATGATGGACCCGGCGGATAGGGTCTGGATGGCCGCGCCGCCGGGGAGATCCAGGATGGAGACGCCATATCCGCCGACGATCCCCAGGGCCTCGACCCGTTGGACATTGAGCGCGGCAGGCGCAGGCGCGACCGCATCACTTTCGATGGGGGCGGCTTCCTGGGCAGGCGGGGGCGTCGGCGACGGCATCTCTTGGCCGGAGCCGCTGTCCAAGATCTTGGGGGTCGCCGTGGGGGTTGGGGTCAGGGTGGGGGCGACAGGGATGGCGACCTGTTCGGGGAAGGTCGGGGCGTTCTGCACCGGGCGCACCACATCAGCGGGGATGGGGGTGGGGGAGGCTAGGCCAGAACCACCGCAGGCGATCAAGACCGCCCCCAAGCCCACCAGCAGGGGTATCCGCATAATTTTTGAAAAATTAAATAGGGTCATATTTTTTGCAACTGGCACCTGGCGGCTCCTACTCATAGCGTAACGCATCGATGGGGTTGAGGCGGCTGGCCCGATAGGCGGGATAGATGCCAAAGAGCAGACCGACCGCGGTGGAGAAGCCCACGGCGATAAAGACGGCATCCATGCCCACGGTGACGGCAAAATCATCGGAGAAGCTGCTGATGATCTGGGTGCCCACCGCGCCCAAGATGATGCCGATGATGCCCCCCATGACGGCCAGGCTGATGGCCTCGATCAGGAATTGGCTGAGGATGTCCCCCCGCTTGGCCCCCACAGCCTTGCGCAGACCGATCTCCCGGGTGCGCTCGGTGACGCTGACCAGCATGATGTTCATGATGCCGATACCGCCCACCAAGAGGCTGATAAAGGCGATGGCCCCCAAGAAGACGGTCAACGCGCCGATGATGTTGCCAAAGATGTTGATAAAGTCGGTCTGGCTGACCACGCTAAAGTTGTCGTCGTCCAGAAAGTTGATCTTGTGTTCTTCCCGCAAGATCTCTTCGATCTGGATTTGGGCCGCGCTCATGGCATCCTGGCTGCGGGCGGAGGCGTAGATCACGTTGACCAGATAGTCCCCGCTGACGGTCTTGCGCCGGAAGAGGCGATCCTGGGCCGTGGTAAAGGGGACATAGACCTGCTCGTCCTCGTTGCCAAAGCCGCCGCCGCCCTGGGGTTCCATCACCCCGATCACCCGGAAGACCAGGTTGTTGATCTTGATGCTCTGGCCGATGGGGTATTCGTTGGCCGTAAAGAGCCGTTTGTAGACATCGGTCCCGATCACAGCCACCCGGCTGCGGCTGTCCAGATCGTCCTGGGAGATAAAGTCGCCCAGCTCAACCGTGGTGTTGCGCACAGTGGAATAGGATGGCGTGATGCCCTGGATGCTGGACGTGAGGCTGTTGCCCCCTCGACCCACCACGGCCCCACCGGTCGAGACCGGGGCCACATCCAAAATATCCGGCGCGCGGAAGGGGTTGCCCAGGGCTTGGGCGTCGCTCAGGGTCAGCGTGGCCGCGCCCCGTGTCTGGGGCGGACCGCCCCCCACCTGGCCGGGCAGCACAAAGAGCAGGTTGCTGCCGGCGCTGGTGAACTGGTTGGTGACATAGGTCTCCACCCCCTGGCCGGCGGAGATCAGGGTGATCACCGCGCCCACGCCGATGATGATGCCCAGCATGGTGAGGACGCTGCGCAATTTGTTGGCGGCCAAGGCGCGCATGGCAATGCGCAGGGATTCTAATTGTTTCATCGGACCTGCACCGCCTCTCGCAGCCCTTGGGGGGAGTGATCCACCAACTGCTCGTCCCGCTCCACCAGCCCGTCGCGAACGTGGATCACCCGCTGGCAATAGCTGGCGGTCTCCGGGTCGTGGGTGACAAAGATGATGGTCATGCCCCGTTCCTGGTTCAGGTTTTGGAAGAGTTCCATGATCTCTTTGCTGGTCTTGGTGTCCAGGTTGCCGGTTGGCTCATCGGCCAGGATCATGGCTGGCCGGTTGATCAGGGCCCGGGCGATGGCCACCCGCTGTTGCTGGCCGCCGGAGAGTTCGTTGGGCTTGTGGTCCAGCCGATCCCCCAGCCCGACCAGGGTGAGGGAATCCTCGGCCCGCTGGCGGCGTTGGCGTCCGCTGACCCCGGCATAGACCAGGGGCAGCTCCACGTTGGCCAGGGCCGACGTGCGGGAGAGCAGGTTGAAGCTCTGGAAGACAAAACCGATCTTCTTGCTGCGGATCTCGGCCAGTTTGTCGTCGTTGAGTTTGCTGACGTCGATACCGTCCAGGCGATAGGAGCCGCCGGTGGGCACATCAAGACAGCCCACAATGTTCATCAACGTGGACTTGCCGCTGCCGCTTGGCCCCATGATGGCCACCATTTCGCCAGGGTAGATCTTCATGTTGGCCCCGCGCAGGGCGTGAACTTTCATCTCGCCCATGATGTAGGTCTTCTTTAGATCGACCACTTCGATCACCGGCTTGCCCCTGGGTTGAGCCACAGGCTGGGCGACGGGTTGGGCGACGGGTTGGGCGACGGGCTGAGGGACAGCTTCGGAGACCGGTTGGGGCGCTGGCACGGTCGGCGCCGCGCCGTTGCCAACACCGGGCACAGGCAAAGAGGGCTGGCTTGTCTCAGAGATCTGCCCAGGGGTCGGCCCAGAGATCGGTCCAGGGGTCGGCCCGGCAACCTGAACAGTTGCCGCCTCGCCACCTGGCGTGGTTGCCGCCACTGGTTGTGGTTCTGGTTGTTGGGTACCGTTGGTTGGTTCCATCCTAATTTCCCCCGCCAAAGAAGACGTTTTGCAATCGCTCCTCTGCGCTCAGGCTGACCAGGGCCAGTTGATCCCCATCGGTCAACCCGGCCAGGATCTGGCTGGAACGATCGTTGCGCAGCCCCAACTCCACCTCCTGCAGCACGGGCTGACCGGCTACCATCTTATAGACATAGAACTTGCCCGTCTCCCGATCCGGCTGGATAAAGCGGTTGGGCACCAAGAAGACGTTGTCCACCTGGGCCGTGGTGATGATGGCCGTGGCGCTCATGCCGGCGCGCAGGGGGGCGTCCGTGGGGTCGGGCACAATATCGACCGAGTAGGCCACCACGCCCCCAATGTTGTCCGCGGTGGGGGAGACGCTGGTCACCTGGCCGGTCAAATCCTGGTCCGGCAGGGCATCCAACGAGAGACGCACGGTCTGGCCCACGGCCACCTGGCGCACGTCGATCTCGTCCACCAGCACGGTCATGTGGAAGCTGGCCAGGTCGGTCAGGCGGATGGCGGGCTGGCCGCTGTAGAGTTCGCCCTGGCGCAGGTTGACCAGGCTGATCACCCCGCCGATGGGGGCGACCAGACGGGCGTTGGCAATGCTGTTTTCGGTCTGCTGCACGCTGAGGTCGGCTTGGCGAACCTGGGCACGGGCAATGGCCAAATCCTCGTCCGCCGGGCCGTCCACCAGCCGTTGCAGATTGTTTTGGGCGGTGAGCAGACCGCTGCGGGCCTGGCGCACCCCGGTTTCGGCCTGGGCGATGGCGCTGAGGGCCTGGGCGACCTGGGCCTGGTTGGCAGGCCGGGTGGCCAGGGCATATTGGGCCTGGGCCAATTCATAGGCGTTGGTGGCCTGCTCCAACTGCAAAGCTTGGGGCAGCGCGCCCACGCCGGGATAGTCCTTCACCTGGTTGTAGGCGCTCTGGGCCTGGCGCACATTGGCCTCGGCCTGACGAAGCTGGGCCTGCTGCACGGTCAACTCGGCCTCGGTGGCCCCGGCCAAAAGCTGGCGATAGCTGGCCTGGGCGCTGGCCAAGGCCGCCTCGGCGCTGGCCACGCTGGCCTGGGAAACCTCCACCCCAGCCTGGGCCGCGGCCAGATCCGATTCCTTGGCCGGGCTCTCCAACTTGGACAGTTGGGCCTGGCTGATCTGCTGGGAGATCAGGGCCTGCTCCCGGGCCAGTTCAAGGTCTCGGGTGTCCAACTGGGCCAAGAGCTGGCCCGCGGCCACGCTCTGCCCGGCCACCACCAGCACCTGGTCCACCCGTCCGGCAGCCCGGAAGGAGAGGGAGAGTTCGGCCTCCGGCTCAATGCTGCCCGTGGCGCTGACCGTGCTGGCAATGGTGCCCCGCTCCACGGCAATCTGTTCATAGGCCGGGGCGGCCGCGGCCAGTTGAGGTTCCACCACAAAGCGCTGGTATCCAAACCAACCGCCAACGGCCAGCAGAGCAATCAAGACAATCGAGACGATCCATTTCATGGGTAAGGTTCCTTGTGCGAGTTGCGAGGGGCGAGGGGCGAGTTGCGAGGGGCGAGCTGTGAGTTGCACATTTGACAACTCATAACTCGCAACTCATAACTCGCAACTCGCCCCTCCCCTTATTTTTCAACAGAAATCCCTCTCATCAACAACGAGAGGGTGTGGTCCGCCACGCTTTGGTCCAGGGCAACCTGGTCCAACAGCAGGCGGTGGGTGACAAAAGCATTCATCATGCCCAACAGGCTGATCACGGTCATGTCCACATCCACCGGGTGGAAGAAGCCTTGGGCAATGCCTTGGTTCACCAAGTCGGCCAAGGGCTGCATAAAGCCTTGGCGATACTTTTCGATCAGCGACTGCAAGGGCATCTGGACGGCTTTGTTGTCCCGCAGGGTGGCCATCAGGCTGTGGCGGCGTTGGGAGATCAGGGAAAAATAGGTGTGGATGACGGCGTGCAACCCGCTCACCGGGTCGGCATGGCCTGTGGCGGCCAGGGTCATCTGGGCCTGCAGGGAGGCCATCTGTCGGTCCACCACCCGCCAATAGACCTCTTGCTTGTCCCGAAAGTGGTAATAGATGGTGCCCTTGGCCAATCCGCTGGCCTCGGCCAATTCGCGCATGGAAAAACCAGCGTATCCGGCCCCGGCGATCAGCCGTTCGGCGGCATCCAAAATGGCGGTCTCCGACGAACCGGCACGCCCGTTGACAGAGGCGCTGGGGTCCACCGGTGTGGCGGCGGGAAGAGTGGCGTGGGTTGGATCGAACATAGTACTTTGTCCTAAACAGCTTCTCGACTGACCGTCCGGTCGAGAATTATGTCAAAAAAATCAGGCGCGATTCATGCTAACCTCCCTATTCTACCATGCTTGGGGTCTTTTTCTGTAAGGGTGGCCCAAATTAATGTCAAGTTGTTTTCTGCTCACCAACCCATTTCATCCCCAACCGTTCCCCACTTGGGGATAACCCTGCTCGATCCGGGGATAACTCACAACTTGTGGGGAGAACTCGTCAGGAATTGATCAGGAATGGCCTGGGCAAAATCGGCCAAGTCAGGGTCCAATCGGGCGACGGCCTCGTCCAGCAGACGGTGGAAATCATCTGCTGAGGCCACGTTGGTCAGCCCCATGTGCAGATCCTTGATGCCCGCATAGCCTTTGAGATAGCGCACGATATGTTTGCGCACCATGAGCAGGGCCAGCCAGTTGCCGTAGAAGTCCGCCATCAACTCAAAGTGGCGGCGGATGAAGGCGGCCTTTTCGCCAAAGCGGATCTCGTCACGATTGCGACGTTGGAAAATCCACGGATGGCCGATGGCCCCCCGGGCCACCATGACCGCAGTGCAGCCCGTGTGGGTCTTGATGGCGGCGATCTCCTCCCGGGTGGTCACATCTCCGTTGCCGATCACCGGGATGGTGGCGTGGTCCACAATGTGGGCGATGGCGTCCCAGTTAGCCTTGCCCCTATAGCCCTGATTGCGGGTGCGGCCATGCACGGCCACCAGACTGGCCCCGTTATCCTGCATGGCGCTGACCACGTCCAAATAGTTGAGCTGGTCATCGTCCCACCCCAGGCGGATCTTGCCCGTCACCGGCACAGAGACGGCCCGGCTGAGGGCGTGAAAGATGCGCCCGATCTTCTCCGGGTGGGGCAGCAGACCGGCCCCGGATCCCCGCTCGCTGACCTTCTTGACCGAACAGCCCATGTTGATGTCGATGATGTCCGGCTGCAACTCTTCGATGCGCTTGGCCGCCTCGACCAGCTTTTCCACGGTGTTGCCGAAGATCTGGAAGACGACCGGGGTCTCGTGGGGCGCATAGGCCAGCATCTGCCAGGTGCGTTTGTTGCCCCCCTGCACCAGGGCATCCGCGGCCACAAATTCCGTGTAGCTCATGGCCGAACCATAGCGCTTGCACAGGGAGCGATAGGGCAGATCGCTGTACCCGGCCATGGGGGCCAGGATCACGTCGCCATAGACCGGCACATCCCGCACCCAGAAGGTGGGGGTCGGTTGGGCCAAGGATTGGGCTTTTGTGTCTTCCACAGGCACTGCGTTGATCATTCGTACTCCATTGCTTCGATACGGAAGCCGAGAAACTTGCCCAGCGTGCGCCCAAGCCGCCACTTTCTGCGCAAGCCGCCGGGCATGGCCTTGGGGTCATCTATCACCCGAAAACCAAACTTGGTATAGTAGGAGACCCGCCGGGATTCGCAGACCAGGTAGATAGGTTTGGCAAATTCCTGGGTGAAGTGGCGGATCAGCGCCTCGCCCACCCCACGGCGACGGGCATCCCGCTCCACCACCAGGCTGCCAAATTCCTGCACACCGCCGCTCAACCGCTTCATCTGGGCAAAGCCCAACACCACCGGCTGTGAATTTTCTCCCACGCCCTCGGCCACGACAAACTTACGCCAATCCAGCCGGGTGGGGTCCAAGTGTTCCCGCCAGATGCGCCGGCGGATCAGCCTGGCTTCGTCCGCCCGGGCCGGGCGCAGATGAAGGGTGGGGACCGGACTATCCGCCATGGGCGTTGCCCACCTGGATACCGGCCATATTTTCCAGGGCCTTGATCAGGGCGTGGTTGCCTTCGCCGCCCAAGCCCTGGGCCTGGAGGGTACGGTAGAGGTTGAAGACCAGGGCTGTGTTGACCACGGGCACGCCCAGCTTGTCCGCCGCGCCCAACACCAGGCGCAGATCCTTCTGTTGCAGATCCACGGTGAAGCCCGGTCGCCAGTCCCGGCGCATGATCTGGGGGGCGCGGTTGGTGAACATCCAGCTTCCCGCCGCGCCCTGGCTGATGGCGTCGAAGGTCTTTTGCAGATCCACGCCCCCGGCCTGGGCGAAGAGCAGGGCCTCGCACATGGCCAGGGCATTCCCCACCACCAAGATCTGGTTGACCAGCTTGACCGTCTGGCCGGCCCCGGCCTCGCCCACGTGGGTGATGGCCTTGCCCATGGCCTGGAAAGCAGGCAGGGCGCGGGCAAACTGGTCCGCATCCCCACCGACCATGATGCTCAATGTGCCCTTGGCCGCCCCTTCGCTGCCGCCGCTGATGGGCGCATCCAGCATGTGGACGCCCTTCTCGGCCAGTTTGGCCCCGATCTCCTGAGTGACCTGGGGGCTGATGGTGCTGCAATCGATCACCAGATCACCCGCTTTTGCTCCGCGAAGCACGCCGTCTTCGCCCAGGATCACCGCTTCCACGTCCGGGGTGTCGCTGACGCAGGTGATGGTGATGTCGCTGTGGACGGCCACGTCCGCCGGGCTGGACCCGGCCACGGCCCCGGCGGCCACCAGGGGATCCATACGGGCGGCGGTGCGGTTCCACACCCGCACGGCAAAGCCCGCCCGCAACAGATTGGCCGCCATGCCCTGGCCCATGATGCCCAGGCCCACAAATCCGATTCGTTCGCTCATTTTTTGCTCCTTGGGTGGGGGGGTGGTTGGTTGGTTGATTTTACATGAAAAGCGCCCGACACGCATGTGTCGGGCGCTATGGTTCAATCGTGCCCTGTTCTGTTTGGGCAGGCTCTGCAGATTCACTGCAAGATCACTGCAAGATCACTGCAACATGGCCATGACGGCTTCTGTGGTCTCGGTATCCAGGGTCTCGACCGGTTCGTGGTCAACGGCGTCGAAGACAAAGTCTTTGGCCAACTCGCCGTCGTCCTGATAGATCTCTCGGAAATCGACCTGAATGGTATCCCCAGGCACAAAGCGTTGGGAAAGCAGGTCTTCGCTGAGGGGATCCTGTATCTTGTTCTGGATCACCCGACGCAGGGGGCGAGCCCCATAGTCCGGGTCGTAGCCCTGTTCGGCGATGGCCAGTCGGGCCTCTTCGGTGAGATTGAGCTTCATCTCCTGTTCCCGCAGCTGGTTGCGCAGGGAGAGCAGCTCCAACTCGACGATCTGGCCGATCTCCTGGCGACTGAGGTTGCGGAAGACCATCACCCCGTCCAGCCGGTTGATGAACTCGGGCCGGAAGGTCTTCTTGAGGGCATCCATGATGCGGGTTTTCATGGCCTGATATTCGTTCTTCAGGCTGACATTTTCGTCGGTGGTGATGGCAAAGCCCAGGCGTTGATGGCCCTGGATCAGGTTGGCCCCCACGTTGCTGGTCATGACGACCAAGGTGTTGCGGAAGTCTACCCGGCGGCCCTTGGCATCGCTCAGATAGCCATCTTCCATGATCTGGAGCAGGATGTTGAAGGCTTCGGGGTGGGCTTTTTCGATCTCGTCCAGCAAGATCACGCTGTAGGGACGGCGGCGCACAGCTTCGGTCAGTTGGCCGCCCTCTTCGTAGCCCACGTAGCCCGGAGGCGCGCCCACCAGTCGGCTGACGTTGTGACGCTCCATGAACTCGCTCATGTCCAGCTTGATCAGGGCCTCATCGCTGCCGAACATGAATTCGGCGATGGTGCGGGCCAACAGGGTCTTGCCCACCCCCGTGGGTCCAAGGAAGATGAAGCTGCCGATGGGCCGATTGGGATCTTTGAGACCCGCTCTGGCCCGGCGCACGGCCTTGGCGATGGCCTTGATGGGTTCGTCCTGGCCGATCACCCGCTGGTGCATGACCTTTTCCATCTCCAACAGGCGCACTCGCTCTTCCCCGGCAATCCGATTCACCGGCACGCCGGTCCACATGGCCACCACTTCAGCAATGTCTTCGGCGGTGACTTTGGGCAAATTAGTTACATCACTCCACCCAGCCCGCAACTTTTCCAGCTTGGTCTGTAGCTCGACTTCCCGATAGCGCAGGTCGATGGCGTCGTCAAAGCGCTGGGTTTCCAGGGCCTCGTCCTTTTCCCGTTTGAGCCGTTTTAGATCCATAAAGGTCTCCCGCAGGCTGGCGGCGTGGGGGGTCTTGTACATGCGCACCCGGCTGCCGGCCTCGTCGATCAGGTCGATGGCTTTGTCGGGCATAAAGCGATCCGGCACATAGCGGGCGGCCAAGGTGGCCGCGGCATCCAAGGCCTCGTCGGTGATCAACAGTTTGTGGTGATCCTCGTAGCGGGACTTGACGCCCTTGAGGATCAGCACGGTCTCTTCCACCGAGGGCTCTTCCACCAAGACCGACTGGAAGCGGCGTTCCAGAGCGGCGTCGCTCTCGATATATTTGCGATACTCGTCCAAGGTGGTGGCCCCGATCACCTGCAATTCGCCCCGGCTGAGGGCGGGCTTGAGGATGTTGGCGGCGTCCACGCTGCTGCCGGCGGCCCCGGCTCCCACCAACATATGCACCTCGTCGATGAAAAGAATGGCCCCGGACTCGATGATCTCCTCGATCACCTTCTTCAGCCGCTCTTCAAACTGGCCTCGATACATGGTCCCAGCCACTAGGCTGCCCACATCCAACATCACCACCCGCTTTTCCAGCAGGGGCTCGGGCACATCGCCGTCGATGATGCGCTGGGCCAACCCTTCGACAATGGCGGTCTTGCCCACGCCTGGCTCGCCGATCAGGGCCGGGTTGTTCTTGGTGCGTCGGCTCAAGATCTGGATCACCCGCTCGATCTCGTTGACGCGACCGATCACCGGGTCCAACTTGTTCTCTTCGGCGGCAACGGTGAGGTCAAAGCCTAACTGGTCCACCAAAGGGGTTTTGGATTCCTTCTTCTTGTCTTTGTCCTGGGGTTGATTTTGCAGGATGTTGCGGGCGGTTTGGGTGCGCAAGCTATCCAGGTTGACGCCCAATCCACGCAGCACGTTGACGGCCACGCCCTCGCCTTCCCGCACCAGCCCCAAGAGCAGATGCTCTGTGCCGATGTAGTGATGGCCCATGAGCCGGGCTTCGTCCACGGCCAATTCGATCACCCGCTTGGTGCGGGGGGCCAAGGTGGGCTTGCCAAAGGGGGGACGTTCGCCCCGGCCCACCGTGCGCTCCACAGCCCGGATCACCTGGCCTGGCTCATTGCCCAGTTCGCGCAGCACCTTGACGGCCACGCCATTTTCTTCTCGAACCAAGCCCAAAAGCAAGTGTTCTGTGCCGATGTAGTTATGGTTCAGGCGCAAGGCCTCTTCCTGGGCGAGGGTCAAAACCCGTCGCGCTCGCTTTGTAAAACGATCTAATTTGTCAGACATAAGTTAAGAGTCCTCGGGTTTTTGGTGAGGAGAATAAGCTGTTCTGTGCAGCAAACGGATTCACCGCACGTCCGGTTCCGGCATAGTATAGCATAGGCGAGAAAAGTTCGGCGTAATCAGTGTTCCCCTCTCGGAGGCGCATTGATGGCTGTACCACAGAACGCATTTATGCGCCGAGAGCGCAGAGAATCGCGGAGGATGCGCTGAGGAAAAGCTGTGTTTTCTGTACATCTTTGCGGAAGGCGGGGAAAACACAGGTCGTGTATCGGGTATGTCTATTGTAACGACTTCGGTTGAGGTTTGTCAACCTGCCTTTTTGCTCCCATTGGGGCTCGCTCCCATGCGGAGCGTGGGAGTGGCTGTCCGGCGCTCTGCGCCGAGGGGCGCAGAGCGCCCAACTGCGTTCCCACGCGGAGCGTGGGAACGAGAACGGGAACGAGAACGGGAACCCTGGAACGAGAACCCGGTCGCTTTTCACAAATAAAAGAGCGGCCCAAGAAATTTCTTGGGCCGCTCTGATTGTCTTGTTTCCGGTCTATGGCCGGCGGTCGCGCTGTTTAGGCGATGACGGCCTCTAGCTGGGCCACCACGGCATCGGCCTCTTCGTTCACTTCGTCAATCACCACGCTGTCCAAATTCGCATCTTCCATGGCCACGTCTTCCACGGCTACGTCTTCCACAACCATGTCATCCACCTGGATGTCGGGATTCTCTTCCAGGGGCACGACGGTCCAACTGACTTCGGGTTCCGGCACCTCGGGCATGGCCTGCTTCAGACTCAAGCCGATGCGGCGGCGCTCCACGTCAATGCGGATGATGCGCAGATCGTACTCTTCGCCCTCTTTGACCACTTCCTTGGGATGGCCCACCCGACGGTCGGCCAGCTCGCTGATGTGGATCAGACCCTCGATGGGGTCTTCGTTCAGACGGGCAAAGGCGCCAAAGTTGACCAGCTTGGTGATGGTGCAGCGCACCACCTGACCCACGCCGTACTTGTCCTCCACCAGATCCCAGGGCTTGGGCTGCAACCGGCGCAGGCTGAGGCCAATGCGACGACGCTCCCGGTCCACACTCAGGATCTGGACCTTGATCTTCTCGCCAATGGAGATGACCTCGCTGGGGTGGCGCACTCGGCTCCAACTCAGCTCGCTCAGGTGGATCAGACCGTCGGCTCCGCCGATGTCCACAAAGGCGCCGAAGTCCGCCAGGCTGCTGACCACACCCTCGACTGTGTCGCCGTCGGTGAGGGAAGCGAGCAGGGCCTCCTTCTGGTGCTTGCGCCACTCGCGCATGGCCAGTCGCTCAGAGAGGATCAAGCGGTTGCGGCGACGATCCAGGTCGATCACCTTGAACATCAATTCCTGACCAACCAGGCTGGCCCAGCGCTCTTCAGGATCAGCCTCCCGATCCTGGACGGCCTGGGTCGTGTTGCTCAACTGGCTGGCGGGCACGAAGCCACGTACCTGGCCCAGTTTGACAATCACGCCGCCACGATTGTAGCCGCTGACCGCACCGTCGAAGATGCTCTGGCTTTCCAGCAGGCCCTCGGCCCGCTCCCAGTCCTTTTCGGCCTGGGCACGAGAAATACTGAGCAGGATGTTGCCATCCTTGTCTTCCCGCAGGATAAAGACCGGGATTTCAGCGCCAACGGTCAATTCGCCAAAGTCATCGCCCAGCCGATCGAGTTCCCGGCTGTTGACAATGCCTTCGGACTTGGAGCCGATGTCAACCAAAATCTCGCTGTTGCCGACTTCCATGATGATGCCGTTGCGAACTTGCCCGGTTTTGGGCTGTTCGACCAGATCACCCATTTCTTCAAGAAGCAGGGCCATAGGGTGGGAGGCGTCGCCGTTATTGGCGCCGCCATAGGTGGGTAGGTAAGCTTGAAGCAGAGTATTCATACGAAAAAGAGGTCCTCCAACAATAAATATAGAACGTTCACAGAGCGCAATGGATTGACATGGCTATCGAGGCTGGAACCATCTATTAGATCCAACGATCAGATATCCATGCGTGAATATTGGGCGTCGCTTGGTATTTGTCGCCCAAGAAGAAGCCCAAGAAAAACCGTTGGAGCCTCAAAGGGCCGCAACGGCTTGACGTGCGTTTAATGCTCGCTTTGGTCCATCTGAACCTGGGCCACCATCTCTATCTCCACCAGTCCGCCCAAGGGCAGGGCCGCCACCTGAACCGTGCTGCGGGCCGGTGGTTGGGCGCTAAAGGAGCGGGCATAGATGGCGTTGACCGTGGCAAAATCCTGCATATTGGCCAGAAAGATGGTGGTCTTGATCACATCACCCATACCGACGCCAGCAGCCTGCAACACAGCGGACAGGTGCGCCATGACCAGTTCGGTCTGGGCGCTGATGCCTTCGGCAAGTTTTCCGGTTTGGGGATCAAGACCGAGCTGACCAGAGGTAAAGACAAGGTGGCCAACACGAACAGCTTGAGAATAGGGACCCAGTGCCGCGGGCGCTGCACTGGTTTGAACAATTTCTCGTTTCATAATCTCTCTTTCGCCGCAAAAGCCCGGCTTTTCGCCAAACTCGCGGTCTTCATAGTGTCACGTCCGAAGACATGCAACCCCAATTCTAATCGTTCTCTCATTTTTAGTCAAAAACTGACGGTCGAAAACGCAACAATTCCCCTACGCTTCTGCTCCGACCTGCAATTCTCAGCCTGATCGCCGAATAGAACGCTGATTTTCCTGATGCTCATAGATCAAATTCACCGCAAAGGCGCAAAGGGCGCAAAGAAAAGCAAGATTTTTTCTCGGTGTTCTCTGGGAAACCTCTG
>CAZKEX010000025.1:0-1082 GCA_964551895.1 uncultured Caldilineaceae bacterium
GTCACGGAGTGAACCCGTTGGGTACACGGTCCACAAAAAATACTCGATACACGATACTCGATTTTTTTGGGAAAAATTAGCGAGGATCGATCAGCTCTGGCAGTGGGGGCAGAAGTGGGTGCTGCGTTGCACAAGTTTGATCCGTTCGATAGGGCAACCGCAGACAGGGCAGGGCTGCCCCGTGCGCCGAAAGACCTTGTGTAGATCCTGGAAGGATCCCTTTTCCCCGGTGGGCGGGGTGTAGTTTTGCAGACTGCTGCCCCGCATCTCGATGCCCTGGGTCAGCACAGTTCCCACGGCCTGGCAGAGGGCGGCCACCTCGGCCGCGGAGAGGCTCCCCCCGGTGCGGGTGGGGCGGATGCGGGCCAGGAAGAGGGCTTCATCCGCATAGATGTTCCCCACCCCGGCCACAATGGACTGGTCCAACAGCATGGCTTTGATGCTGGCCCGTCGCCCGGCCAATGCCGCGGCCAACACCGCCGGGGTGAAGTCCGCGTCCAGGGGTTCCGGCCCCAGGCGGTGCAGAACGCGTTGGGTGTCCGTCACCAGCCACACCCGCCCAAATTTGCGCTGGTCCGAAAAGCGCAGACGCAGCCCCTCGTCCAGATCCAACACCAGCCGGGTATGCTTCTCCAAGGGCAGATCTGCGGACTCCACCCGTAGCTCCCCAGTCATGCGCAGATGCACGATCAAGCTCTGCCCGTTGTCCAGCCCCAAGAGCATGTACTTGCCCCGGCGTCCAAAAGCCTCAAAACGCCGTCCCCGCATCCCGTGCAAGAAGGCCTCCGGGGAGGGTTCCGCCACCGTGCGCGGCCACAGCACGCGTCCGCCCCGCACCTCACGGCCCCGCAGCTCCCCGGCGATCTCCCGGATATAGGTTTCAACTTCAGGCAGTTCGGGCATGGGGTTTTGGGTTTTGGATTTTGGATTTTGGATTGGTGATTTTGGATTTTTTGTGGACCGGGATGCCGGGTCGAGCTGATCCGGTTTCGATACGCCGCCGAGCCAATGAATGGTCAGCGGAGATCTCGGCGGCGGCTACTCAACCTACGCTTTCCCCCTCACCCCCTCACCCCCTCACC
>CAZKEX010000025.1:1182-24527 GCA_964551895.1 uncultured Caldilineaceae bacterium
CCCCCTCACCCCCTCACCCCCTCACCTCTCTCACCGACTCCGTACCCACAGGCCGGAGAGGAGGAGGGCGAGGAGGGCCAGGCCGAGTTGGGCTAGGCGCAGGGGAGCAAAGGGGCCTTTTGCCGGTTGGGACGCGGGGGCGGATTTGGCGACAGCGGGCAACTCGTCCGCCGGGGCCAGGGCTTCGGCTGGGGCGAGTTCTGCGCCGGGTTCTGCGCCGGGGTCAGCCGCCGGTTCGCTCATGGCGACGGCCTGCGATGCTGGGATTGTCGCAACGGGTTCGGCGGCGATTTCGGCGACAGGATCCGTGGCTGACTCCGTGGCGGTTACTGCCACGGACGCCATCATGGCCTCTGCCGGGGTGGTGAGCATTTCGGTGATGCGGAGGGATGCCGCGCTCACCTGGTTGTCCTGATTTACGCTCTCAGTCTCCGCCGGGGTAGGGGCGATCCGTTGGATATCGGCTGCCGGGGGCGCGCTTTGGACCAGTGGGGCCGGCGCGGCCTGGGGCTGTACAGGGGGCTGTGGACCTGCGATCTCTCCACCGCCGCCAGCCCCCAAGCCCTCCCCGCCGCCACCGACTTCGCCACCGGCGCCGGCCCGGGGATCTGTCCCCAAGGTCATGGGGGCTTCGTCGGGGATCAGCGCCGCGGATTCCTGGCTGGGCTGCGCGGCGTCCGCGGCGGAGGAGATGGCTGCGGGCGCCGCGGCGGGTTCGGCATCTTGGCTGGCGGGCATGGCTTTGGCGACCGGCATCTCTTGTGCCGTCACTTCCCCGCCTTCTTCGGCCACAGCAGCCACTTCGACGGCCATTTCGGGGATCATTTCCGCGGTCGCTTCAGCGGCGCCAGCTTGAACATCGGCCTGGGCGATGGCTGGGGCAGCGGCGGGCATGGGCTGGGACAGGGTTTGGGGGGCAGGCAGCGTGGGCGCGCCGATGAAGACGTCCCCGGCCAGCAGGACAAAGAAGGCCACCACGGCCACCCCTGCCGCATTGCGCAGGATCAGGTTGCCTCCGCCCAGAAAACCGAGCAGGCTTTGCCACCGACCTCCCCATGAGGAGGCGGTCTGGCTTGTCTTTTGGCGGTGGGCAGCCCGGCGGGTGGCCACCACATCCGCCACCCTGGCCTCGGGCAGGACAAAGCTTTGGGGCAGGGCAATGGCGGGCAGGTCGCCCAGCAGGGCAACCGTGTGGCGCAGACTCTCCACTTCCCAGACGATCTCGGGATCTGCGGCCAGGGCCATTTCGATTAGACGCTGCTCCTGGCTATTCACTTCCCCGTCGATATAGGCTGACAGGAGTTCTTGGCTAATCTTGGCGGTATGTGATGTCATTGGATATGCTCAATATGGGTAAGGCGCAATATTGGCGATGTAGCAATCATGTGGGTCAATTGCTACCCATAGGACGGTAGGCGGCGGGCAAAAGTTCCGAACGAGAGGCCAACAGGATTTCCCGCACTCGGCTCCGGGCCCGGCTGATGCGAGATTTGACCGTTCCCATGTTAGCCCCGGTGATCTGGACGATCTCGTCGTAGGCATAGCCCTCGACATCACACAGGATCAGGGCCAGACGTTGATCATCCGACAGGGCGTTGATGGCGTGGCCGATCAGGGCTTGCAGTTCGCCCCGCTCGGCCTCGTCCGCGGGGGAGGCGTTGGGATCGATCAGTTGCCGGGCATGGTCCTGGTCCACGGGCAGATCGTCCAGGCTGTCGGTGGGGCGGCGTTTGTTGGCCCGCAGCACATCATAGCAGGTGTTGGTGACAATGCGCATGAGCCAACTCTTGAAGCTGCCGCCCCGGAAGCTCTCCAAGGCCCGAAATGCCTTGATGAAGCTATCCTGCACGGCGTCCGCGGCGCTATCCCCGTTCTGCAACAGACGATAGGCGACGCTGAAGGCCATGCCCTGATAGGTCTCCACCAATTGGTTGAAGGCGCACACCTCCCCGGCCAGGGATTGTTCGATTAGTTTTTGTTCTTGCTCGGCGCTCAGTGTCATGGACAGGCTAGTTTCATGGGATTATTCAAGTAGGGCAAGCGTAGGTTGAACGTCCGGGTTGCGACACAAGTTCCAGAGGATCTGGGTGGGTGTCTGCTTGGTGGGGAAGTCTAAAAAATAGAACACGGATCAGACGGATGTGACAGATCAATACGGATTAAAAACGGATCAAAAATGATCAGTAAAAATCCGTTTGATCCGTTCAAACCGTGTTCTATTTTTTTCTTGGCCGATACTTTGCAGACCATATTTGACGTTCCGGGCCAGAGTCAGTATACTCAGTGATTGTTATTTGGTGGTATCTTTGCCGAAGTGGCGGAACAGGCAGACGCGCACGACTCAAACTCGTGTGGGGTAATTCCCGTGTGGGTTCGATTCCCACCTTCGGCACCAAACTGCCCCAACGACCAAGTCAAGATTAGACCTAGACTAGAACGCAGATTGACACAGGGTTTACGCTGGGTCTGTCAGCGTTCTATTCATTTGCCCCGCGGCCCCCAATTCTGGGGGAGGCTGTGGACAATTCCCCCAAGGTCGGGGGCTTGGGGCGGGCAAAAGTGAATGGTTATCTTCTGGCAAGGTTCGCCTCTTGTTGACGGTGGATGGCTGGGTGGTTGCAGATCGGTGACGGGTGAAGATCTGTGGAACCGGAAAGGGTGCGTGAACGTTACCTTCCCGCCATGCCACGGTTGACGGCCCGATGGCCTGTTGGCAACCGAATCCGTGTGCCAGACTCTATTATACAGGAAGTGACCAATGGTAGAAAACAAACCTTTCCCCTCTTCTCCATCCCGCTCTTTCGCGCCTCCGCCATCACAGTTGGCGGCGCGTCCGTCCACGCCTGAGACTGACCGGCCTTTTTCCGCGCCCGGCGTGGGGGCCATCCGATCTATGATCGCTCTCCTGCTGATCTTGGTCCTGGTTGCAGGCTGTTCGACCAAAACCACGGACGAGAGCCCCAGCGCGCTGATGGTCAAAACCCAGGACATCGCTTTGGCCTATCAGGCCCACGGCGACACCGCCCAGGCCCAGGCCGACCTGGCCCAGTTGGGCATGGCCAACCCAGAGCAGTGGGTGCTGCTGACCGCGGAGACAGCCATCAGCGGCAGTGATGGCCAACTGAGCGCCGGCGGCGCCGTGGCCTTGGTCAAACTGGCCCGCGATCTTGGGCTGCGCTCCACCGCAGTGGATGACTTTGCCCGCCAAAACAATCTGATCCCAGACCAAGCTTCGGCCCAACCCCAACCCCAGGCCCAATCCCAGGCCCAGGCCCAAACCGCAACCAACCCGGCGGCCCCGGTTGCTGTTGCGCCGGTCTCCGATGTGCCGATCGTGGCAGCGGTCCCAGTCACCACCCCCACCGTGGTGGCCGACCCGACCCCGGCGCCGACGGACACCCCAGCCTCAACCACGCCCAAGGCCGCGCCTCAAATCACGATGAATGTGCGGAACGGTCCTGGCACGGCCTATGGCGTGGTGACCAGCATCCAGGGCGGCAGCAGTGTGCCCATCATCGCCAAAAACCCCGAAGGGGATTGGTGGCAGGTGCAGTTGGACAACGGGGGCACAGGCTGGCTCTACGGCCCCCTGGTGGATGCCAGCGGGGACACCAACGCTGTGGTCGTGGCGGCCAACATCCCCGCGCCGCCGCCGACCGCGGTGCCGGCCCCCACGGCCGTCCCCCAGCCCACGGCCCCGCCCGTGCCGGCCGGCCCGGACTTCCGCGTGATCAGCAAGGAGCTGTGGGATGTGGAGCGCAACGGCGGGCGGCTTGCCGGCACATCGGTGAACTGTGGCGAACGGCGTGAGCTAAACGTCATTGTGTTGGATGCCGCGGGCAATCGACTGAACGGGGTGGCGGTTCAGGTCATGTATGGGGCCAAAGAGATCTACGTCACCGGTGCCCAGGGCAAGGGGGACGGCCAGGTTGAGTTCGTTTTGGGCAACGGACAAGGCGTCTATGTGCTGCGGGATGCCGATGGCAGCGAAGCATCCAGCGACCGAGTGGAGGGGCTGGTGACAGACCCCAGAGAGATGTCCGATGAACTCTTGATCGGCGGACGCTATTGCACAGACGCCGCAAGCTGCGCCAGCTTCAAACAGGGGCTGGGCTGTATCGCCCACTATAGTTGGAGCGTGGTTTTCCAGCGCGGGTACTAAGGACTGGCGTTCATGCGCATCTACCTTGACCAATTGGGCTGCCGCCTGAACTATAGCGAAAACGAGACCCTGGCTGGGCAACTGATGGCCGCCGGCCACTCTGTGGTGGCCCAGCCCGAGGCAGCCCAGGTGATCGTCCTCAACACCTGCGCGGTGACCGTGGACGCGGGGAAACGCAGCCGCCAGAGCGTGCGCCAACTGCACCAGCGCAACCCGGCGGCCCGCATCGCGGTCACCGGCTGCTATGCCACCTTGGAGCCGGGCAAGAGCGCAGCCCTCCCCGGCGTGGCCCTGGTGGCCGACAACCGGGAGAAGGAGCTGCTCCACAGCCTGCTGGAGCCGTGGAGCGCGGAACTGGACGACCCGGCCCAGATCGCCCTCATGCAGCCCAACGGCGTGCCCTTCGCCCAGAATGTGGAGGCAGCCCCCAGCCGCACCCGATCCTTCATCAAGGTGCAGGATGGGTGCAACAACAAGTGTACGTTCTGTGTTGTCACCCTGGCCCGTGGAGAGAGCCGCAGCCGCACGCTGGCCGAGATCGTGGCCGAGGTGCAGGCCCTGGCCGGGGACGGGGTGCAGGAGGCGGTGCTGACCGGGGTGCATCTGGGCAGCTACGGTCGGGATCTGGCCGGGGCGGCCCGCGCGGATTTGAAGACATTGACCGCCGCGCTCCTGGCCGACACGGACATTCCCCGCCTGCGCTTGAGCAGTTTGGAGCCGTGGGAGTTGGCCGATGGCTTCTTCGATCTGTGGCAGCGTTGGCCGGAGAGGCTCTGCCCCCATCTGCATCTGCCCTTGCAGGCGGGGACGGACCGCCAGCTTCGCCACATGGCCCGGCGCTGCACAGTGGCGAGCTATCGCCAACTGGTGGCGGACGCCCGATCCGCCATCCCCGACCTGGCCATCACCACGGATCTGATCGTCGGCTTCCCCGGCGAGCGTGAGGCGGACTTTCGGGCCGGCATGGCGTTTGTGGCGGAGATGGCCTTTGTCGACGCCCACATTTTCCCGTACAGCGCCCGGCCAGGGACGGCGGCGGCTGATTTCAGCGACCATTTGCCCAATTTTGAAAAAAAAGCCCGATCTCGCCGCATGCACCAAGTGGTGGCGGCGACGGGGCGGACCCAACGGTTGCGCTTTGTGGGCGGGACGCGCCCGGTGCTGTGGGAAGGCCAGGGCCAGCCTGTCGAGGATCAGCCGGGGATGGCGCTGTGGCGGGGCTACACGGACAACTATCTGCGGGTAATGGCCCACGCCCCGGCAGGAGTGGATCTGCACAACGTCCTCACCCCCACAAAATTGGATGCGCTGCATGGGGACACGTTCTTCGGCAGCTTTAAAACAGACGATCCACGAATCTGCACGAATCTACACTAATCTCCACGAATCTCCACCAATCTCTACGAATCTCAATCAATCTCGGTGACGATTACCCCACACCCCATACCCCACACCCCATGCCCGGCCCCCATTCATTTGTGCTACAATAGCGGTTGAATTTCTGGGTTGTCCTGCCCCATTTTATCGAGAAGATACCCCAAGAGGGTAGACGAAATGCCCCACCTGCATCTATGGCTGCTGGGTCCCTGGCGCGCCGAGATCGATGGCCGGCCGTTGGATCCCTTGCCCACTCAACTGACCCGTGTTCTCCTGGCTCGCCTGGTGTGGGACCATCCCACGCCTGTGGACCGTGTACGTTTGCTCTGGGATCTCTATCCCGATGTGGCCGTTCATCGCGCCCGTCCCCGCCTGCGCACGATCCTCTACTATCTGCGCAAGGCCCTGCCCGGCCTGGTTTTGGGAGAAGGAGAGACCCTCGGTCTGCTTCCCGAGTTGACCGTCACCCACGATCTGGGCCGCTTCGCTGCCTTCTCTGCACCCGACGCTGGGCTGGCGGATCTGCGTCAGGCCGTGGAGATGGTGCGCGGCCCCTTCCTGGGCGCGGCAGCGGAGGGTTGGGCCGCGGCCCAGGCCCAGACCTTTCAGGAACGCTACGTGGATCTCCTGCGCCGGGTGGTAACCTTGGCTGGGGCCGAGGGGGATCCGGCGGCGGTCCTCCTGGCCGCCCGCCGCTGGGCCGAAGCCGAACCCTGGGATCCCGACGCCCACGTAGCTCTGCTCCGGGGCTTGCTGGCCCTTGGGGACCGCGGTGCGGCCGAACGCCATCTGGCCCTGGCCCGGTCCATCCTGCTGGCTGAACTGGGGAGCTATCCTGCCCAACTGGACAGCCTGGGCCGGGCCATTACCCGCCTGCCCCAACGTCCCCCGATCGCGCAGCCGCCCCAGGCCGCCCTGCCCCCGCCTCCCATTGACCTGGACGCCGCGCCCCTGATCGGACGGGAGAGGGAGCTGGCCCGGCTGCGAGGGGTGTGGGAAGGGTGCCGCCAGGGTGCGGGCGAGCTGCTGATCCTGGAGGGGCCGCCGGGGGTGGGCAAGAGCCGGTTGGTGGCCGAAGTGGCCGCCCAGGCTCGTCTGCGCTCTGACACCCTGCTTTTGTGGAGCGAAGCCAACGCCATCACCCGCCTGACCACCTTCGCCATGCTGGCGGACGCCCTTTCGCGCCTCGCCCCGGCAGAGGAGGCCCGCCTGGCCGCGGTCTGCGTCCGTCTGGACGACCCTATCTGGGCCATCCTGGCCGGTATGATCCCCGGACTGGCCGCGCGGTTGCCCCAGCGCGCCCGCCTGGAGCTGCCCAGCCTGGCTCTGCCCGGGGAGATTGCCCGGCGCACCCTGGCCCTACAAAGTCTTCTGGCCCAATTGGCCCAGGACGGCGCTGTGCTTTGGGTTTTGGAGGATGTCCACCAGGCCGACGCCGAGACCCTCTCCCTTCTGGCCGACGGGCTGCATCTGCCGCCCCGCACCCTGCTTTTGGCCACCCGTCGTCCGACCCCGGAACCGGCTGTCCCGGCCCACATGATCCTGGCCCCTCTGGACGAAAGCCGCATGGGGGAGCTGGTCCAGGCCTTCTTGGGGGATCCCGGCGGCGCGCAGGTGACCCGGACCGTCTGGCAGCAGAGCGGCGGCGTTCCCCTCTTTGTGCGTCAACTTTTGCAGCATTGGCAGCGCACGGACCAACTGCGCTGGCAGGGCCAGGCCGGGTGGGCCGTGGCCGAGGGCGGTCAAACCCCGCCCCTGCCCATGGCGGATCTGCTCCTGGGCCAGATGGCCGCACTGCCTGCCGAGGCCCGGGATCTGGCCGATCTCCTGGCCCTGTTGGGACGGCCCGCGCCCGAAGCGCTCCTGGTCCGGCTGTTGCCCGCCGCCGAAGCCCGCTGGTCTGGCCAATTGGCCCTGCTGCGGGCAGGGCTGCTGCGCCAGACCGACGACACCCTCTGGTTTGCCCATGATTGGTTGGCCGATACCCTGGGCCGCGCCCTGGCCCCATCCCAGCGCCCTGGCCTGCACCGCCGGTTGATGGACGCGCTGTCCGGCGGCGATTCGACGATCCAGGCCGAGCGCATGGACCATGCGGCCGGTGCCCTGGCCTGGGCCGATGCCCTATCCGACGGTCTGGCCGTGGCCCAGCACGCCTTCACCGCCCACAATTTGCCCCTGTTGGAGCAGGCCCTGGCCGTGATCCAGGCCGTCCTCCCCCAGCGGGCCGGCCATGTCACCCAAGCCGAACGCTGGCAGTACCTCAGCCTGCGGGAACAGTTCCACGCCCTGCACGGGGAGGCGGATGCCCGGTTGGCGGATCTGACGGCCCTGGCGGATCTGGCCCGCAACTCGGGGCAGGAGGCGTGGACGTTGGAGGTGTGCATGCGCTGGGGCCGGGCCGAGCGGGAACGGGGCGAGGTGGCCGAGGCTGCCGGCTGGCTGCACCGGGCCCTCGCCCTGGCCCGCTCCCTGGCCCTGCCCCAGCGCGAGGCGGAGATTCGCTTGCAGCTTGCCTCGGTCTTGGACGACGCTGGCCGGGTGGCTTTGGCCCTGGCCCATGCCCAACAGTCCCATGCCCTGGCCGACGCGCTGGACGATTGGGCGCTCACCCTGCGCTGTGTGGCGGTCCTGGCCTACATGCAGATGCGGGCGGGAGAGACTGGCGCCGCCATCCGCCTCTTGGCCCCGATCCTGGCAGATCCCAGGCTGGCCCAACAGCCCAGCCTGGCCGCCCGTATCATGCGCCAGAACGGTATCCTGCTCATGGCGGACCGGGCTTGGGACGAGGGGTTGGCCTGGCTGCGCCGCAGTGTGGCCCAGGCCCGCAGCGCTGGGGATGTCCAGGCCCGGCTGATCTGCCAGACCTCCCTGCTCTATGAATTGGCCCGCTTCGGCCATTTTGGCGAAAGTTTGGGCTTGGTGCCCAGCACCCAGGATCTGGCCCGCCGACTGCACGCCCGCACCCAGCAGGCCATAGTGACCCAGACCTTGGCCAACATTCACTACTATCGGGGCGAATTGGAGGCCGCTCTGCCCGTGGCCCAGGATGCCCTGGTCCAGGCCCAGGCGTTGGCCCTGCCCGAGCCTGTGGCCGCCAGCCTGACCCGATTGGCCGTTACTTATTTGAAGTTGAACCGGCTGGACCAGGCCCGATCCGCCGTGGATCAGGCCCTGGCCCTGGTGGCAGACATGCCCCATCCCACGGTGATTGTCGCCCATGTGGCGGCTGAGGTGGCCCTGGCCCAGGGGGATCGGTCCCTGGCCCGGCAGTCTGCCCGCCAGGCCGTGGCCGCGGTAGATCGGGCCGGCCTGACCGCGGCCGAGGCGGTGGAAATCCTGTGGATGGCCGGGCAGGTGTTGGCCCAGACCGACGGATCGGCCGCGGCTCGCCCCGTTCGCAACCAGGCCCACGCCCGGCTGGTGGAAGATCTGGCCGCATTAAGCTCCGTGGCTGGACGCCAGGCCTATTTGGCGGCCCGGCCCGCCCACGCCGCGGCCGCCCGCTGGGTTGCGCCCCTGCCCCGCCGCCTGATCCTGCTGCCCCTGGCCCATGCGCCCACGGGCCGCCCCCTGCATGCGGACGAACAGGCCCCGGTGATCTGGGCCGTGGACGGCCCGGACGAAAGCCCTCTCTCCAGCGTGGCCGGTCGCCGCCAACGCCTCTTGCGCCTCTCCGCCTCCGCCGTGGACCAGGGCGGTCTAGCCACCGTCGAAGCTCTGGCCGACTTCCTCTCCGTCTCCACCCGCACCCTCCTTCGGGATCTGCACACCCTCACCGCGGCCGGCCACCCCGTCCCCACCCGCCGACAGGCGAAGGGCGGGAGTGGTTGATTGGTTGATTGGTTGATTGGTCCCAACCTCCCAATCCCCAACCCCCAACCCCCAATCCTGTCACCCAACCTCCCGCCCAACCCCTGGTTCATATGACGCGCCTGCTGGTATGCTGGTCTAGTTTGCTTTGTCCGGCTCTATTTCTTGCAAGAAAGTGACAACATGGATCGTCAACGCTGGCTTTTGGTGGTGGAACGAGCAGGGGATCGACCCTCTGGTGCAGAGCTGTCCACCTTTCGCCTGTGGGTACAGGCGTTGGACAGGGAACACATGGCCCCGCCCCATCTCTGCCTGACCGTGGACGATCTGTGGGTCGCGCTGTTGACGCCGCCGCCCCGCCTGGACAGCCCGCAGACCCCTTGATCTCAGCGTCCTTTTCCGGCCAAGCCGAGGGGCGCCAATCCCTTTAGAAAGGAGCTACCATGCCCACGTCATCCGTTCGTCGTCGTCTTCACATGCTCGTCACCCTGGTGATCCTGTTCTCTCAACTCACCCTCTCCGTGGCCCAGGCGGCCCCGGCCCGCCAGGATACCGCCCCCGTTGTCGCGCCGGCCGTCGCCCCTGTCACCGGGCAGACCGAGGAGGCGGAGATTTCCCTGGCCCAGCCCCAGCCGGTCCAGCCGGATCGCCTCTATCTCACCCAGCGCACGGCCCAGCCCCAGACCACCGCGCCCCATGCGTGGACCGCGCCGGTCACCGACATCACCGGCCCCATCACCGCGGACACCACCTGGACCCTGGCTGGCAGCCCCTATCGGCTCTCCGGCCAAATCCGGGTGGAGAACGGGGCGACCCTGACCATCCAGGCCGGGGTGGTGGTGCAGGCGGGCCAGGATGCGGAGCTGCGCTCCCTGGCGGGTGCCTGCATCCTGGCCCAGGGCAGCGCCGCTCAGCCCGTGCGCTTCACCGCGGACAGCGGCTCCCCCGCGGCGGATTGGTGGCGGGGCATCCTCTTCCTTGGCGCGGACGGCCAGCCCAGTACCTCCAGCCTGGCCTACACCATGGTAGAGTACGCCGGCCGCAACACTCTGGATTTCTTTGAGAACAATTGGCGCAGCCCATCGGCCGGTATCGCGGCCTTTCGCTGGGGCGGCAGCTTCTCCCATGTCACCGTGCAACAGACCGCCGGCGACGGCATCTGGCTGGAACTGCCCACGGCTGCTGCTGACCTCAGCGACATCAGCCTGATCCAAAACAGCGGGGTGGGGCTTGTCCTCAACAACACCCGCCTGGCCATGCCGAATCTGACCCGCATCGCCACGTCTGGCAACGGCAACGACAACATCCTCCTCACCAGCGGCGAAACCCTCCTCGACCAGCGTTGGCCCCACGCCGGGCCGGCCTACGAGCTGGGTCAATGGACCGTCCAGGACGGCGCTACGGTCACCATCGGGGCGGGTGCGGTGCTGCGTTTTCAGGCCGACGGCATGCTGAAAGTGGCGATCGGGGGCAGGTTGATGGTGGGCGGAACCCAGGATGCGCCGGTGCGCTTCGCCGCCACCACGGCCAACCCCGGGCCGGGCTGGTGGCGCGGGCTGATGATCCTGGGCGACGCGGCCCGGCCCAACCTCTCCACCCTCTCCCATCTGACGATTGAATACACCGGCCGTAACACCCTGGACTATTTTGAGAGCTATTGGCGCAGCCCCAAGGCCAGCATGGTGGCTTTCCACTGGAACGGAAGCATGGACCATGTGGCCGTGCAGGTGGGCAGCGGCGACGGCCTGTGGCTGGAACGGTCGAACCCCACCCTGACCGATCTGGGGCTGACCTATCACGCCGACCGGGGCTTTGTCTTCCTGGGCGCAAGCTTGCCCACCCTCACCCGCATCCAGGTGCTGTACAGCGGGCGCACGGGCTATCTCACCCCGGACAGCCAGCCGATCTTCACGGACTTTGTCTCCGGCGGCAACCAGGACCCCACCATCGCCATCGAGAGCGGCGCGTTGACCGCAGACACCACCTGGCAGACCCTGGACGCGCCCTGGGCCCCCCGCCAGATCTCCCTGAACGACGGGGTGCATCTGACCGTGGAACCCGGCGCGGCCCTGCTCTTTGACCAGGACGGCTTTCTGCGGGTCAATCCGGGTAGCCGGCTGACCGCCCTGGGCACGGCGGACGCGCCCATCCGCTTCTCGGCCAACAGCCTGAACCCGGCCCCGAACTGGTGGCGGGGCGTGATCATTCTGGGCGATCCGGCCCGGCCCAACCCCTCGGTGATCGAACATGCAGTGATCGAATACGCGGGCAACAACAGCCTGGAGTTCTTTGAGAACTACTGGCGCACCCCGACTGCGGCCCTGGTCGCCTTCCGCTGGACCGGCCATCTGGCCCAGGTCAGCGTGCGCCATACGGACGGGGACGCGGTTTGGCTGGAGAATGTGGCGGCCAGCGCCGGGCTTACGGATCTGGTCATGGCCGACAATACGGGGCAGGCCCTGGCCATCCACGACTCGGACCGGGCCATGCCCCAGTTAGTGCGCCTCTCGGCCACGGGCAACGGCGACAACACCATCCTGCTCACGGACGGCAGCACAACGGTGGACCAGCGCTGGGTGAACGCTGGCCTTGCCTATGCACTGGGAGCCTGGTCCGTGCGGGACGGGGCGACCCTGATCGTGGACCCCGGCGTGGAACTGCGTTTCACCGCGGACGCCTCCCTGTCCGTGGAGGCAGGCGGCGTACTCCATGTCCAGGGTACGGCGGAGGCACCTGTGCGCCTCACCGGCCACACGGATGCTCCGATCCCGGCGTGGTGGCGGGGGGTGCGCATCCTGGGCGACGGCAACCGGCCCAACCCCTCGACCCTCACCCACGCCGTCATCGAGTATGCCGGGCGCAACGCCCTGGACTATTTTGAGGGCTATTGGCGCAGCCCCAAGGCCAGCATGGTGGCCTTCCGTTGGTCCGGCGGCCTGGATCATGTGACCATCCGCCAGGGGCAGGGCGACGGCCTGTGGATGGAACTCAGCCAGGGGCCAACCTTGGACGACGTCACCCTGCGGGGGTTTGAGGGGCGTGGCTTCGTCTTTCTCAACGGCGCCCTGCCCACGGTCAACCGCATGACCGTGCTGGACAACGGGCGCACGGGCTGGATCAGCGCCAACAGTCGCCCGATCTTTGCTGACTTTGTCTCTGGCGACAATACGGATCCCACCATCGCCATCGACAGTGGTCGGGTGGTCACGGACACCGTGTGGCAGAGCCTGGACGCGGCCTGGGCTGTGGGCCAGGTCATCATCAGCACAGGCATCAGCCTGACCGTGGAGGCCGGGGCCAGACTGCTCTTCAACCAGGACGGCTCCCTGGTCTCCGAGCCGGGCAGTCGCTTGATCGCCCTGGGCCGCGCGGACGCGCCCATTCGCTTCTCGGCCAACAGCAGCGCGCCTGCGCCCGACTGGTGGCGGGGCATTCAATTGCTGGGGGACCCCAGCCGCAGCAATCGTTCGGACCTGGACTATGCCATCGTGGAGTTCGCCGGGCGCGGCACTTTGGACTATTTTGAGGGGTATTGGCGTAGCCCCGCCGCGGCCATTGTGGCCATGCGCTGGAGCGGCAGCCTCAACCGCACGGTGATCCAGGAGACCGACGGCCACGGTCTGTGGATGGAGGCCAGTTCTCCCCTCACGGTCACCACCTTGGTGGCCCGCAACAACAGTGAGGACGGGGTGCGGGTGGTGGGGGGATCCGCGCTCAACTTGACCCAGAGCAACCTTTTCAACAACGGCGGTCTCAACCTGCGCAACGACGGGGTCAGCACGGTGGACGCCCGCAATAACTATTGGGGTAGCAAAGCCGGCCCCGCCGGCACGGTGGCCGGCCTGGTCAACACCCAGCCCTGGAAGCTGTGGCCGGTCAAGCTCTTCCAGCCCACGGTGCTTATCGCGCCCGAAGCCGGGGGGGACTTTGTGCGGCCTGGAGACGGGGTGCTGCTGACCGGTCGGGACTACGACTGCGTGGGCGTGTGCACCGTGGACCTCTATTGGGAGTTCCCAGACGCGGCGCAACTTTTGGGCCGCGTGACCATCACCCGCACCAGCCGCTTCACCCTGCCCGTCACCCTGCCCGCCGTCTTCCCGCCCGGCGACCACGAGATCGTGGGCGTCATGGCGGACAGCAACAGCGGCGAGGAGATCCTGCGCGGCGGCGGCAGTACGCCCTCCCCCTTCCCCCTCCTGGCTCTGATCAGCGACTATCCGGCCCAGCTCACCCCCGGGGCTGATGCCCTGATCACCTGGGGCGTCACCGGCACCCTGGGCATGAAACTGGACCTCAACCGCCTGGTCTGGGACACGGTCTCCCACGAAAACGTGGACGACTACGCCCATCAACTTCTGAACCTGAAGGGTGAGGTGGGGAGTACCTTCCAAGCGGTCGTGCCTGTGCCCGCGGACGCCGAAAATGTCTTCTTCCGGGCCGTGCTGGAGGCGGGCAGCGAGCGCTATGTCAGCCTGGAATACGGCATGGGCGAGGACGCGCCCACCCAGGTCATCGTGGGCAGCCTGACCGTGTGGGCCGACAGCATCACCGGCGGCACCTGCGCGGACGGCAATACCTTTGTGGGGGCCAACGGCGTGCGCTGGTTCTCGGTCGCCCGCCTGAACGGAAGCTGTGACCTCACCATCAGCGCCGGCAACGTCACGGGCAACGGCGTTATCGCCTTTGCCGACGGTACCCGGCGCGCCCTGTGGCAAGGCCCCTTCACCGGCAACGGCGGCACGGGCCAGATCGTACCCGGCACGGTGGTCTATAAACTGGCCAAGTTGGCCGGGCTGGATCTGAAGAGCAGCGGCCTCTCCCTCTCCCTCAACGCCCTCACCGGCGTGGTCTCCGGCGCGGGCAGCGTACACTTGGCCCTGCCCGAAAATGTGCTGGATCTGACCCTCTCCGCCTTCACCCTGGACCGCAACGATGGGGTGAGCGGGGCGTACACCGCCTTCGCCCTCCAGGCCGCGGGCATGACGTTGGCCCTGGCCCCGGGCACTGTGGATCGCATGGGGCTGCGCTCGCCCTCGGCCACCCTCACCCTGCCTGCGGGCATGGGCGGCGGCTCGGCCAGCCTGAGCGAGGTGCGGGTGACGAGCAGCGGTGTGCGCTTCAGCGATGCCCTGGTCTCCCTGCCGGACATCGTCTTTGGCGGCCCGGGCGCGCTGGCGGGACGCCAGATCAACGTGCGCATTGTGCCCAACGGCGGCAACTTCGCCCTCACCGGCGAGGGCGTGCTGCATGTGGACCTGCCGGAAAATGTGCTGGACGTGCCTGTGACCTTCACTTTTCAGAAGGACGGCAGCGGCACCAAGCTGTCGGGCTACACCCCCAGCCTGGATCTGACCCTGGCCGGCGGGCGTCTGGCCCTCTCTGGCCTGCGGGTGGACAACAACGGTCTCTACGCCACCGGGGCCAAGTTCACCCCGCCCCGGGACATCGCCCTGCGCACCACGGTGGACGTGGCCCTGAGCGACGTGGGCATCACCAAGGACGGCTTGAGCATCGCCGGGGGCAGCGCCGACTTCCCCGTGCCCGACCTGGCCCTGAGCGACCAGTTGCGCATGACCGGGTTGAGCGGACGCCTGCAGGTGGCCGGCTCGCCCCAGCGCTATCGGCTTGCCCTGGGCGGCCGTCTGTACGTGGATCTGCCCGGCGTCAGCAGCGACGGCCCGGTCAACCTCACGGTCAGCACGGACGGCAGCGCCTCCCACGTCACCGGCACGGTCGGCGCGTTAAGCGTGGCGTTGGCCGGGGGCATCCTGACCATGACCAACCTGGGCCTGAGCGACACCGGACTGACCGTGGGGTCGGCCAAACTCAGCCTGCCCGCCCTGGGCATCGCCAACTGGACGGTCAACACCGTCGCTATCGGCGTGGACGGCAGCCTGGCCGTGGGCGGCGCGGGGGCCACCTTCCCCCTGCCCGCCATCGCCCTGGGCGGCGCGGGTAGCGCCTTCGGTCTGAGCAACGGGGTGGGGCGGCTGGTGTTGGCGGACGGGGCCTACAGCGTGCAGGTGGAGGGCACGGTCACCGCGTCCCTGCCCGGCAACAGCCTGATGGCCACGGGCGTCATCACCGTACACAGCGACGGCAGCCTCAGCGGCGGCGTGAACAGCGCCAACCTTACCCTGGCCGGGGCCATCACCCTGAGCTGGGACGGGGCCGAGTGGGGGAACAGCGCGGGTCTGGTCATCCCCACGGCCCGGCTGCAACTTCCCCCCTCCCTGGGCGGCCAGGCCATGAGCGTGGCCGGTCTGCGCATCGGCCTGGACGGGCTGATCAGCTTTGCCGGGGGTGGCCTGCGCCTGCCGGACATCGACACCGGGGCCTTCCGCATCGGCAATGTCCAGGGCAGCATCAACACGGTCATGGTCAACGGCCAGCCCACCTACGAGATCTCGGCCCAAGGCGACTTCACCCTGCGCCCCCAGTTCACCGTGGGCGTGGCCTTCACCATCGTGGGCAGCCAGTCCGGGGTGATCCTGCGCCAACTGTGCGGCGACTACTGGTCTGGGGGGCTTGGCCTGCCCGTGGTCTCCCCCGTACTCTACGCCAACGGCTTCGGCGTGTGCGGGGACTTCACGCCCACCGACGTTTCCTTCACCCTGACCGTCTACTTGACGTCGCCGGTGAAGGGGTTGGGGGTCTCCCTGCTGGCCGGGGAGGCCAGCGTGACCGTGCGGCCCTACAACAATCCTCTGATCCTCTTCGGCGGCCAACTCAGCCTGCTCAACGGCATCGCCACGGTGGACGCCAGCGGCGTACTCAACGTGGTGCCCTTCCGCTTCTCCGTCTCCGGGCAGATGCAGGCCATGGGCGGGGCCATCGAGGGCCAACTCCTGTTCAATATCTGGTATGACCGCTATGTGCACGCCAGCGGCAGCGCCGGGGTGACGGTCCATCTGGACCGTATCAGCGGCTTCCCCAATATCCCCTTCATCCCCCAAACCCTGGGGGCCCAGGTGCAGGCGGGCGAGTTCTACAACGGCACCCACAGCCTGTGGGGGGTCAAGGGGATCGTGGTGTGGGGCAGCTTGCAGGCCTACATCCAGGCCACCACCGGGGGAACCCAGGTCGGCCTGGGCGCGGGGGACACAGTCCTGGCCCAGCCGCCCCGCCTCGCCGCCCTGGCCGCGTCCGACATGGACGCGCCCCTGATCTTGGACAACGGGCTGCTCTACAGCCGGCGCACGGACCCATCCGCCGGGGAGCGCGTGCTGGCCACGGACAGCTATACCCGCACCCTCTCTCGCACCACCCCCACCTTTGTGGAACTGACCTGGAGCGGGGGCGAACCCAGCCTGGCCCTCTTCCGCCCGGACGGCAGTCGGGTGATCACGGGCACGGGCGTCACCAGCCAGCGGGGGGCGGGCTACGAGTCATGGCTGCTGGACAGCACCACCCCCGGCGACTGGCGCTTCGAGGTGGGCAACCTGGCCGGCGGCGAGGGCTATCAACTGGCCATCACCTCCATGCTGACCAGAGTCACCCTGGCGTCGGCCTCGGTGAGCGACGGCCCCACCCCTACGGCAACCTGGAGCCTCACCCCTGGGGAGAACGATCCCATCCTCTCTTTGTGGGCGGACACGGACGCCGAGGGCTACGACGGGGTACTCCTGGCGGACAACGCCACGGGCAGCAGCCAGGAACTGGACATGGCCTGGCTGCCTGCCGGAGTCTATCACCTCTATCTGGTCCTGGACGATGGGCTGGCCGGGCTGGATCGACGTTACGCCACGGGCACGGTGACCGTGGTCAACAGCGCACCGCCGGCCACGCCGGCCTGGGTGACGGCGCGGGCCACGGCCCAGGGCATGGAGATCGCCTGGATCGCGCCCCTGGACCGGGATCTGGGCGGCTACGAGATCGGCTACGCGCCGGACTTCACCCGCATCATCACGCCGGGGCTGGTGAGCGAGGACGGGGCCGGCATGGTCCGCTTCGCCCTCTCCCTGGCCCCAGGGGAGAGCGCCCAAGTGGCCGTGCGAGCCTTCGACACCTCGGGCAACCATAGCCCCTGGAGCAGTCCGGTGACGGCCACGGCCGCGGCCTTTGCCGTGCAATCCCTGTCCCCCCGGCAAGGGGAAAGCGGCGTCTCTGTGGGCGGATCCTTCACGGTCACCTTCAGCGCCCCCCTGAATCCCGACAGCGCTGTGGCCCGCAACCTGCGCCTGCTGGACGCCTCGGGCGTATCCCTGGCCTTGACCGTCGTACCCCTGGTCGGAGATCTGGGCCTGGTGGGTATGGTCGGTACGCCGGTCGCGCCCTTGACGCCGGGCAGCAGCTACACCCTGACCGTGGCGGGCGGATTGGGCGGCGTGCGCAGCGCCACGGGCAAATCCCTGGGCGACAGCTTGACGGTGAGCTTCGTCACAGCGGCCCCAATGCCCGTGGCCGCTTTCACCGCCCCGGCCACCCTCAAGACCGGCGCGGACTTCACCCCGGTCAACACCAGCACGGCCAGCGGCCCGGTCACCTACCGCTGGGAGATGGGGGACGGCACGGTCTACACTGGGGATGCGCCGTCCCACCGCTACACCCAGGCCCGGGCGTACACCCTTAGGCTCACGGCCACGGGGGTGGGCGGAACCGCCACCGCCAGCCGCACGGTGACCGTTTCGGACCCGGCGGCCCTGCTTTCCCTGGTCAAGAGCGGGCAGATGGCCGTGGACGCGGACGCCAGCGGAGATCTCTCGCCAGGGGACACGGTGGTGTGGACCCTCACCCTGCACAATGGCGGGGACGGTACGCTGACCGGCTGGACCCTGACCGATCTTCTGGACAGCCACACCTCGGCGGAGGCCAACAGCGCGGCCACGGATCGGGGCACAGCCGGCGTGGTGGGCAACACCCTCACCGTTGTCGCCCAGGCCCTCCTGCCGGGGGACACGGCCACCATCCGGGTGCGGGTCATCGTCGCCCCGGGGACCCCGACCACAGTCACGGCCATCGTCAACCAAGCCACAGTCAGCGGGACCGGGGTCTCCGGGCCGGTGAGCAGCAACACGGTCAGCCTGCCCCTAAGTCACCACGCGGTACCGGAACAGCGCATCTATCTGCCCCTGCTGATCCGGTGAAGACGGGTAGGGGCACAGGGTGTGGCGGATGGCAGACCCGCCTTTGAAGGTGGGTCTGCCATCCGCCACACCCCGTGCCCCACCGACTGAACGCCAACGCAGAAGGGGGTGCGAACTCCTCCGTGTTCACGGCTGAGTTTGACTTTGTGAAAAAGCTGGGGTATTCTTCGCACCATTGATTTGTCGTTGGTTTATTGTCGATTTATCGTTTCCCAAGGGAAAATAACCCATGTTCCACATCAGGAGGATGCCCGCCGGAAGCGGGCTAGCGCACCCATAGCGCTGACTGCACCTATTTGACCGTGCAGCCCTGCCTGTCCGATGTCACGGCCCACCACCTTGGGTGGTTGTGCTGGAGTCTCGATAGTCCCTTCCGTCTACGCCACACCGTTAAACCGGGTGGCGTTTTTTGTTGCCATTTCCCGTTCAAGGGGAGAAGATCTTTTTCACCGCAAAGGCGCGAAGGACGCCAAGAAGAGCAAAGAACAGCAAAGTTTTTCTTAAAACCCTTTGCGCCCTTTGCGTCTTTGCGGTGGGTTTTTTAGTAAACTCAATCCACTTTCATTTGAACCACGGAGGAAATCATGACCGTTTCTGCTGCAAAACCACCTGTCAAGAAGTGCGTGCTGGCCTATTCCGGCGGTCTGGATACCAGTGTGATCGTGCCCTGGCTGCGCAACACCTATCATTGCGAGGTGATCTGTTTCTGCGCCAACCTGGGCCAGGCGGATGAGCTGGTGGGCCTGGAGGAGAAAGCCCTGGCCTCGGGCGCGTCCAAGTGCTATGTGGAGGATCTGCGGGCCGAGTTCCTCACCGACTATGTCTTCCCCACCATGCAGGCCGGGGCCACCTACGAGCGGGACTATCTGCTGGGCACCTCCTTCGCCCGCCCGCTGATCGCCAAGCGCATGGTGGAGATCGCCGAGCTGGAAGGGGCCGATGCCGTGGCCCACGGCGCCACGGGCAAGGGCAACGATCAGGTGCGCTTCGAGATGACCGTGATGGCCCTCAACCCCAAGCTGCGCATCATCGCCCCCTGGCGAGAGTGGGACATCCGCGGGCGCAAGGACGCCATCGAGTATGCGGAGGAGTACAACGTGCCCATCAAGGCCACCATGGAGCGCATCTACAGCCAGGACAAGAATATCTGGCACCTGAGCAACGAGGGCGGCCCCCTGGAAAACCCATGGAACGAGCCGCCCAAGGATATGTTCGAGTGGACCACAGACCCGGTGGACGCGCCCGACGCCCCGGAATATGTGGAACTCTACTTCCGCCACGGCATCCCAGAGCGGGTCAACGGCGTGGCCCGGGGACCCGTGGGTATTTTGCAGGAGCTCAACGAGCTGGGCATGAAGCACGGTGTGGGCCGGGTGGATATTGTGGAGAACCGGCTGGTGGGCATGAAGAGCCGGGGCGTCTACGAAACCCCGGGCGGCACTATCTTGGTCAAGGGCCACGCCGCCCTGGAGCAGCTCTGCCTGGACAAGGATACCCTGCACTACAAACTGGGGGTGGGGCTGCGCTACGCTGAACTGGTCTACAACGGCCAGTGGTTCACCCCTCTGCGGGCGGCCCTGGACGCCTTTGTGCAGTCCACGGAGCAGAAGCTGACCGGCACCGTGCGGCTCAAACTCTACAAGGGCAACGTGATCCTGGTCGGGCGCAAGAGTCCCCACAGCCTCTATCGGGAGGACTATGTCACCTTTGACGAGGACGATGTCTACAACCAAGCCGATGCCGAGGGCTTCATCAAGCTCTACGGGCTGCCCATGAAGGTGGCGGCCATGCTCGAACTGGAAGGCCCCGGTGTCAGCGACTACGACAGCCCGGATTTCAGCGATTTCAAGCGAGATTGAGGTAAGGGGTGAGGAGTAACGAGTAATTTCGTGGTGAGGCGATCCTCGTCTCACCACGAAAAATTACTCGTTACTCCCTTACTCGTTCTAAAAATAGGGAGCATTCATGACTACAGTTCAATCGACCGATCACTCAGTTCTCGGTTTTGATGCGGCGGGGGTGGCCGCGGGGATCAAGAAGAATGGCAAGCCGGATCTGGCCATCATTGCCAGCCGGGTGCCGTGTCGGGCCGCGGGCATCTTCACCACCAATCAATTTCCGGCGGCATCGGTGATCTACAATCGCCAACTGCTCTCCTTCAACCCGGAGATGATCTATGGGGTGGTGGTCAATGCCGGCTGCGCCAATGCCTGCACAGGGGTGTTGGGCAATGTGAACACCCGGCTGATGGCCGAGCAGACGGAAAAGTATTTGGGGGCCGGGGACAGCACGGTCTTCGTCCTCAACACCGGGGTGATCGGGGTGCAGTTGCCCATGCCCAAGATCAACGACGGCATCGCCGAGGTCAGCCAAAAGCTGCGCCCGGACGGCTGGTTGGACGCGGCCACGGCCATCATGACCACGGACACAAAGCCCAAGCTGGCCTCCCGCTCCCTCACGCTTGGGGATGCCACGGTCACCCTCACCGGCGTGGCCAAGGGCGCGGGGATGATCCACCCCAACATGGCGACCATGTTGAGCGTGATCGCCACGGATCTCAACATCGCCCAGCCCCTGCTCCAAACCGCCCTGGCCGCCGCGGCCAACGGCAGCTTCAACTGCATCAGCATCGACGGGGACACCAGCACCAACGACACGGTACTGCTCCTGGCCAACGGGCTGGCGGGCAACCAGGAGATCGTGGATGATGCCACCGACCCGGCCTTCGCCGTCTTCCAGTCCGCCCTCACGGAGCTGTGCGCCGAACTGGCCCAGGCCATCGTGCGGGACGGGGAGGGGGCGACCAAGTTCATCACCCTGGACGTGGGCGGGGCCGAGAGCGATACCGACGCCCACCGCATCGCCAACGCCATTGCCACCAGCCCCTTGGTCAAGACCGCTTTTTACGGCGGGGATGCCAACTGGGGCCGTATCCTGGCCGCGGCCGGCTATGCTGGGGTGGTCATCGATCCCAGCCGGGTCAGTTTAGCCATTGCTGGGGACGGCGAACCCCTGAAACTGGTGGCCGGGGGTCTGCCCACGGAGTACGCCGAGGGCGACGCCGCCGCCATCTTCGCCCAGGCGGAGATCCATGTGATCCTGGATTTGGACACGGGTGGGGACAAGACCGGTCAGGCCACGGTCTGGACCTGCGATCTGAGCCACGAATACGTCTCGGCCAACGCGGACTATCGCACGTAGGATCTGCTTGTAACCACGAAGAACTTGACCACAAAGCCACAAAGAACATAAAGAACACAAAAAAATCTTTGTGTTCTTTGTGTTCTTTGTGGCTTTGTGTTGAAATGTCAGGTAGTCTATTTGCTATTTGTTCGAGGAGACATAAAATGAAAAAGCTGAAACGACCGACCTGGCGGCAAGTGTGGCGGGAGATCTCTCGCACCCTGCTCATTATCGTCGGTGTGACCATTTCGACTCTGGCCTACACCATCTTTCAGGTTCCGTACAACATTGCCGCCGGGGGTGTCAGCGGCATCGGCATCATCGTCAACTACTTCACCGGCTGGCCGATTGGCGTTTTCTATTTGGTGGTCAACATTCCCTTGATGGCGCTGGGCTTTTTCCAACTGGGGCGATGGCGTTTTTTGATCAACACAGTGATCGCCGTGGTGATCTTCTCCACCATGACCGAGGTCTTTCTGGCCTATCTGCCAGTCTACCTTGACGCATGGCCCATCACCGACAACATCCTGCTCAGCGCCATCTATGGCGGGATTGTGGGGGGCATCGGCGGCGGGTTGATCTATCGGGCCGGGGCCAGCATGGGGGGTACGGGCATCATCGGTCGGGTGCTTCAGATGCGCACGGGGATGCCCCTGAGCCAGGTCTATCTGTGGACCGACGGCACGATTGTGTTGGTGGCCGGGCTGGTCTTCGGCTGGGAGACGGCCCTCTACGCCATGCTCACCCTCTTCCTGGGCGGGCTGGCCACGGACTATGTGCTGGAAGGGCCCAGCGCCGTGCGCACGGCCACCATCATCACCGAGACCGAGCATCGGGAAAGGATGGCCGCCGCCCTGATCGATGGCCTGGGGCGAGGGGTCAGCCACTGGGAGATCACCGGCGGCTACACAGGCCAGCAACGCACCATGCTGCTCTGCACCATCTATCGGCCCCAGGTCAACGATGTCAAGCGCATCGTGGCCGACGTGGACAGCCAGGCCTTTGTGATCATCGGCGACGCCCATCAGGCCTTGGGGTTTGGCTTTGTCCCGTTGAGGCCGAAGGGGTGAGGCGGGGATCGGGGATCGGGGATCGGGGATCGGGGATCAGGGATCGGGGATCGGGGATCAGAAAAGCCGCTGGGGGAAGCGATTCCCCCAGCGGCTTTTAGATTCTATGTTTTTCTGATCCCCGATCCCCGATCCCCGATCCCTACAAAATCTGGCTCAGGAACAGCTTGGTGCGGTCGTGTTCTGGGTTGGTGAAGAAGTGTTCGGGGGTGCCGACCTCCACCACTTCACCGGCGTCCATGAAGACGCAGCGATCCGCCACTTCTTTGGCGAAGTTCATCTCGTGGGTCACCACCAGCATGGTCATGCCGGAGAGGGCCAGCTCTTTCATCACATCCAGCACCTCTTTGATCATCTCGGGATCCAGGGCGCTGGTCGGTTCGTCGAAGAGCATGATCTTGGGCTGCATGGCCAAGGAGCGGGCAATGGCCACCCGCTGTTGCTGGCCGCCGGAAAGCTGGCCGGGGAACTTCTTGGCCTGCTCCGGGATGCCCACCCGCTCCAGCAGGGCCATGCCGGCCACCTCGGCCTCGCTCTTGCGCATCTTGCGCACATGGATGGGGGCCAGGGTGATGTTGTCCAACACGGTCAGGTGGGGGAAGAGGTTGAACTGCTGGAAGACCATGCCGGTCTCCGAGCGGATCTTCTCGATGTTGC
>CAZKEX010000026.1:0-24399 GCA_964551895.1 uncultured Caldilineaceae bacterium
CCGCGTGGGAATGACGGGGGACGCTCCGGCGTCCCTGGGCGCAGAGCGCCCGTTTACGCTCCCACGCTCCGCGTGGGAGCGAGCAAGGCAAACAAAAAGTCCGGGCACGAGTACTCGTGCCCGGACTTTTTGTTTGCCTGAAATCTTTGTGGTTTATTCGCCGTCCGCCCGGAACACAACCCGCCCATCGCACACGGTGAGGACGGGACGCACTTCGTGGATGGTCTCTGCCGGGGCGGCGAAGAGGTCGTCGGAGAGCAGGACGAGGTCGGCCAGATAGCCGGTGCGGATCATGCCCTTTTCGTGTTCTTGGAACTCGGTGTAGGCGGCGTCCACGGTGTAGCCGGCGATGGTCTCTTCCAGGGTCTGGGATTCGTCCGGCTGGCCGGGGAGCCAGGGGCGGCGGTTGAGGGCGGCGTGGATGCCCAGCATGGGGTCCTGGCTGACCACGGGCCAGTCGCTGCCAAAGGCCAGCCGGGCTCCGGCGTCTCGCAGGGCGCGCCAGGGGAAGCTGTGGGCCCAGCGATCTTGGGTCAACCGGCTGGGCCAGACATCGGTTTCGTCCACTTGCAGGGGCGAATGTAGGGGCTGCATGGAGGCGATTACCCCCAACTCGGCGAAACGGGGCAGGTCGTCCGGGTGCAGGAGTTCGATATGCTCCACCCGGTGGCGGCTGTCCCGCACACCGTTGACTTCCTGGGCCAGGGCGAAGCCGTCCAGGGTGCGGCGCACGGCCCCATCCCCCACGGCGTGGACCGTGATCTGCAAGCCCAGGCGGTCCGCCTCGACGGCGATACGGTTGAAGTGTTCCGCCGTGAAATTGGCGCTGCCCTTGTTCCCCGGCAAACCGGCGAAGTCGTCCACCAGCAGGGCGGTGTAGGACTCCACCACCCCATCCATGAACAATTTGATGCAACTGCTGCGCACATAGTTGCTTTGAAAGCGGTTGCGCCAATCTACCGCCTCGGCCAGGGCCTCCACGGGCGTCTCCGGTGTGACGCTGTAGGGCACGTAGACCCGCAACGTCATCTCGCCCATATCTTCCATGGCCGCGTAGAGTTGGATCTGCTCTTCGTCCCCGTCCATGTTGTGGACGCTGGTGACGCCCAGGCTGGCGGCCTCGGCCATGCCCAGGTGCAGGGCGGCCCGTTTGTCCGCGGTGGTGGGGACCGGGAGCAGATCTCGGATGGACTGGAAGGCCGGGGGTTCCCGGAGTTCGCCCGTGGCCAGCCCGGTCTCTGGGTCCATGACGATCTCGCTGTTGGGGCCGGTCTCGCCGCCGTGGAGCAGGTTGGCCCGGCGCAGGGCTTCCGTGTTGCCCCAGGCCGTGTGGCCGTCAAAGGCGACGATGTAGAGGGGACGATCCGGGACCAGGCTGTCCAGAAAGTGACGGTCCATGGGTTTCCCCCCAGGTTTGACCGTGTACAAAAAGCCCCGGCCCACCAGCCATTCCCGATCCGGGTGGGCGGCGGCGAAGGTCAGGATGGCGTCGGCCACGGCCTCGGTGGTGTGGGCCTGGCCCAGGCGGATGGCCCGCATGCCCAGGGATCCCCAGAGCAGGTGATAGTGGCTGTCGATGATGCCGGGGAGCAGGGTGCGCCCGGCCCCGTCGATGACCTGGGTTTTGGGGCCACGGAAGGCCTCTGCGCCCCCCAGGCTGCCCACAAAAACGATCCGATTGTCCCGAACAGCCACAGCTTCGGCCCAAGGTTGTGCTTTATCCACCGTATAGACTTTGGCGTTCGTGATCAGAAGGGTTGCTGGTTGGGTCATGGTTTCCTCGAATAGCAAATGGCGAATGGCGAATGGCGCAGAATTTGACTCATTCTCGCCATTCGCCATTCGCCATTCGGTTATTTGCTCATTTTCCAGTGTTGCACGTCCCAGGAGAGGCTGCCCCACATGTTGACAGTGTAGCCGCTCAACTTGTCCGCCGCGCCGTAGCCCTCGGTGAACAGGTAGAGGTGGATACGGGGCAGGTCTGTGGCGATCAGCTTGCCCAACTCGCAGTAGGCGGCCTTGCGGGTGGCCACATCCACGGTGCTGCCGGCGGCTTCGATGGCCGCATCGGCCTCGGCGTTCACCCAGCGGGAGGCGTTGGCCCCGGCCGGGTTCTCGGCGGAGGGATAGGCCGTGGAGAGGAAGGAGTTGGCGATGGTGGCGTGGGGTTCCACGTCCAGGCGGGAATCGTAGATCAGCATGTCGAAGTTGCCCACCTTGCGGGGGGACCCATCGGCATAGGAGCCAAAGATGATGGAGAAGTCATCGTTCTGGATGGTGAACTCGATGCCCACCACCTTCATCATCTCGACGATGGCCTCTTCCAGCTTCTGCAGGGGCTGGAAGCTGGTATAGCCATCCATCTGCAAGCTGAGGCGGGTGCCATCTTCGGCGTACATGGCCCCCTGGGCCACGCGGATGCCGTCGTCGCCCATCACCCAGCCGGCCTCGTCCAGAAGCTGGTTGGCGGCGTCGATATCAAAGTCGTAGACCCGGGGCAGATCACAGCGATACCAGCCATAGGCAAAGGGGCTGGTGGCCGGGGAGACGCCGGGGTTGACATCGTTGATGATGGTGTCGTAGTCGATGGCGTGGGCGATGGCCTGGCGCACCCGCAGATCACCCAGGATGGGGTGGGCGGGGGTGGGGCCGTCGTCGTTGTCAAAGGGCTTGCTCAGGTTGAAGAAGATGGCCATGTTCCACGGGCCGGGGATCTCCTGCAGGGAGGCCTGACCTGCCACCTGGGCGTCGTAGATCTCCTTGGTGTCGGAGCCGGGCCACAACTGAACCTGGCCTTCGCCTTGGATCATCATGGCCATCTGGGCGCTGGCATCCGGCACGACCTGGAAGATCAGCCGATCCAGGTAGGGCTGACCTTCCAAATAGTAGTGGGGGTTGCGGTCCATGGTGATGCTGCTGCCCGACTCCCAGTTGCTGACCACGAAGGGGCCGGCCGTGACCGGGGCTCGGTTCCACTCCCAGGTGGACATGGCGGCCGGATCGCCCGTGGCGTGCCGGGGCATGATGCCAAAGGCGAACTGCATCAGATAGGCCTGGTTGACCGTGTTGTAGTGGACGACCGCGGTCTGGGCATCTGGGGTGTCGATGGAATCGATGGTCTCGAAGCCCACAGAGAGTACCGCGCCGCTCTCCGGGTTGGAGACGGCTTCCCAGGTGAACTTGATGTCATCCGAGGTCAACGGCGTGCCGTCGGACCATTTCAGATCCGGGCGCAGCTTCCAGGTGATGGTCAGGAAGTCCTCGGAGACGCCGCCGTTGGCCAGGGTGGGCAGCTCCGCCGCCAGTACAGGCTGGAAGTCGCCGTTCTCGTCCACGGTGGTCAGCCCGGCGGTGGTGGCGTCCGCCACCTGGCGCACGATGGCGGCCACGGCCAGGTATTGGTTGAGGGTGGCCGGTTCTTCGGGGATGATCAACACGACCTGCCCGCCGCTGTCGGACGCAGCCGGTTGTTCAGCCGCAGGGGCGTCGGCGGGGGTGGTTGTGCCCGTCGGGGCTGGCGCAACACAGCCGGCCAGCGCCAAGATCAGCACAAGCAAGCCAATGATCAGCATACTCTTTCTACGGTGAGACATGGGTACTCCTCCTTTGGATAGGGAAAACAATAGGCTCGAACAGTCGGATCTAGCGGATGGCCCGGGGATCGAAAGCGTCTCGAAGCCCGTCGCCGATATGGTTGACCGAAAGGGTGGTGATAAAGATCATCAGGCCGGGGAAGACCATCAGCCAGGGGGCGCGCAGGGCATAGATCTGGGCGGTGGAGAGCAGGTTGCCCCAACTGGGGGTGGGGGGCTGGATGCCAAAGCCCAGATAGCTCAGCCCGGATTCGATGATGATGGCGTAGGCCACAGAGAGGGTGCCCTGGACGATGATCAGCCCCAGGGTGCCGGGGAGGACATGGCGCAGCATGATCCGCCAATCGCCCACGCCCACAGAGCGGGCCGCCACCACATATTCCTGTTCTTTCAGGCTGAGGAACTCCCCCCGCACCAGGCGGGCCGGCCACATCCACGACAGGACCGCGATCACCAGAATCACGATCAGGGCGCTGTTGCGCAGGTTGAGGCTGGGCATGTCCCGGAGCATGGTGCTGATCAAAATCAACACAAAGAGGCTGGGCAGGCTCAGAAAGACATCGGTGATGCGCATGAGGATGTTGTCCACCCAGCCGCCAAAATAACCGGCCAGGGCCCCTATGCTCACCCCAACAAAGAGGGACAAGGCCGTGGCCGTCAGCCCCACCACCAGGGAGATGCGTCCGCCGTAGAGAACCCGTGTAAAGACATCCCGGCCCAGATCATCCGTGCCGAACCAGTGTTGGGCCGTGGGGGGCAGCAGCCCCGCCTTGGGATACTGCTCCGTGGGCGTATAGGGGCTGAGGGGGGCCAGGGCCGCGCTCAAGATGATCAGAAAAAGCACCACCATGGAAAAGATGGCCAGCCGGTGACGCAGAAAGCGCCGCACCACCAACTGGGAGAGGCTGGTGATCTGCTTGGTGTCCCACTGTTCGGCAGTCGCGGCGGCAGCCTTGGCCGCGGCGACCACATCGACGGATGACTCACTCATAGCGCACTCGCGGATCGATGATACTGTAAAGGAGATCGGCCACGATATTGGCCATCACAATGACGCCAGCGTTGATCAGGATCACCCCCAACAGCACCGGATAGTCTCGCCCCCTGGCCGCCTCCCAAAAGAGCCGCCCCATCCCCGGCCACGAAAAGATGGTCTCCACAAAGAGCGCGCCGGCAAAGAGGGAGGGCAGATCCAGGGCGATCATGGTGATCAGGGGCATGATGGCGTTGCGCATGGCGTGGCCGTAGATCACCCGACGCTCGGTCAGCCCCTTGGAGCGGGCCGTGCGCACATAGTCGGCGTGAAGCACCTCTAACATGCTGGCCCGAAAGAAGCGGGAATACCAGGCGGTCCAGGCCAGGCTCAAGGTTGCCACGGGCATGATCATGTGCCAAATCAGATCCCCCAAGGTCTTGGGGCCGCCGATGGCATACATCCCTCCGGCGGGCAGCAGGGGCTTCCCGGTGAAGGGATTGTCCAGGGTGACGTAAAAGAGCAGGATGCCCATCAACCCCAGCCAATAGATGGGCACAGACTGACCGGCAAAGGTAAAGGTGGTGGCGATGTAGTCAAAAAGGGAGTATTGGTAGCGAGCGCTGAAGGCCCCAACCGGGATAGCCACGATCAGGGTAAGCAGAAAGGCCGCTCCCACCAACAGCAGGGTGTTGGGGATGCGCTCACCGATCATGGTGGCCACGGGCCGGTTGCTCTTGATGGAGTTGCCCAGATCCCCTTCCAGGACGATCTTGCGCATCCATTGTCCGTATTGGACATAGAGGGGTTTGTCCAGCCCCAGCCGTTCTCGGATCTTTTCCACCTGTTCGGCGGTTATGTTGGGGTTGCGCTCTGCCTGGGCCAAAGGGCCGCCGGGTGCAATGCGTACCAGCAAAAAGAGCAGCACGCTGAGTACAATCAGCAACGGAATCGCCTGTAGGACGCGTCGAATCGCGTATCGAGACATCTTGGTAGTTCTCGTGGAGAGGAAAAGGTTGGGTTGTTCAAGCGGTTGGTGATGGGTGATGCGGAATCGTTGAGGATTAACATATCATAACCCACGAAATGATTGCGGTCAAACCAAAAATAGGTCGTTTGGAAATTTTGGAATAGAACGGGGATGACGCTGATTTGACGGATTTGGGCGGATTGAAAGATTTTATCCACGAATCTTCACGAATCGACACGAATCTTCTCTTTGCAAGAAAAAATCCCTTTTCATCCGTCAGATCAGCGTCATCTCCGTTCTATTTCGGCAGCTTTTACCCCCCAAACACCTGCTCTAACGCCCGCTCGAAGATGCGCAGACCGGTCTCGATCTCCTCGGCGCTGACGGTGAGGGGCGGGATGAAGCGGATGGTCTCGTAGATGCTGGTGGTGAGGAGCAGCATGTCTTGGTCCAGGCAGGCCTTGCTCACCTTGCCCGAGGCGCCGTAGGCCACGTCGTCGGCGAACTCCACCCCCACCATCAGCCCCGCGCCCCGCACATCGGCGATGGGGAAGCGGCCTTGCAGCTCGGTCAGCCCATCGGTGAGTTGTTCGCCCCGCTCCACGGCATTTTGCAGCAGCCCCTCGTCCCGGATCACGTCGATAGTCTCGGCGGCCGCGGCGCAACTGACCGCGTTGCCGCCGTAGGTGCCGCCGTGGCTGCCGGGGATCCATCTGTCCATCAGCTCCCGCCGGGCGGCGATGGCGCTGAGGGGGAAGCCGCTGGCCAACCCCTTGGCCATGATCAGGATGTCCGGCGTCACCCCAAAATGCTCCACGGCGAAGAAGGTGCCCGTGCGTCCAAAGCCGCTCTGCACCTCGTCGGCGATCAGCAGAATGCCATGCTCGTCGCAGATCTCCCGCAACCCCTGCATAAAGCTGGCCGGGGGCATGACATAGCCCCCCTCGCCCAGCACCGGCTCCACCAAAATGGCCGCGGTCTCCTGGGGCGCGGTCTGCTGTTTGAGCAACAGGCGCACCTGGTCCAGGGGATTGTTGCAGCACTCGCCGCCGGGTTCAAAGGGGTGCAGGTTGGCCGCCCGCTTGACCGGGCAGCGATGGCAGTACGCATACGGGGCCACAAAAACACCGGCCATCAGCGGCTGATAGCCCACCCGATAGATGGTCTTGCTGGTGGTCAGGCTCATGGCCCCGACGGTGCGCCCGTGGAAGCCGCCCTGGAAGACGATGATGTTGGTGCGTCCCGTGGCCTGGCGGGCCAGCTTGATGGACGCCTCCACCGCCTCCGCGCCGCTGTTGGAGAAGAAGAAGGTGTCCAGCCCCGCGGGGACGACCTCCCGCAGCTTCTCGGCCAATTTCAACGCCGGGGGATGGTAGACGATGTTGATCTGGCCGTGGATCAGCTTGCCCACCTGTTCCTGGGCCGCCGCCACCACCCGGGGATGGCAATGCCCGGTGTTGGTCACCCCGATGCCCGAGGTGAAGTCGAGGACCTTGCGGCCGTCGGCGGTATACATCCACGAGCCGGAAGCGTGATCGATCACTAGATCGGACAAGTGCGTCCAAACGGGGGAAAGATTGTTGAGTTGAACCGTCTGCGAGTCTGCCATGGGTGTCTCCTTGGTTTGAAAAAATGGGGATGCATATGTGTTTCTGATTGGGCAATATGGCCGCCAAACGTCCCCGGCACTTCACGCACCAAGCGAGGCGAAATTGACTTAGCCTGCCCGCTGACAACGTAAAGCGCCGGGGACGTTTGGCTTCTTACGCGTACGGCAACCACCAGGATTTTGGCGTGTCGTCAAAATCCCAGTGGACGTGCTTTGTTTCCATGAAGGTGAGGAGCCCTTCCTCGCCCAACTCCCGCCCGCCGCCGGTGTATTTCATGCCGCCAAAGGGGCCGGCGTAGTTGTCGGTCAGGGGGTCGTTGATCCAGATCGTCCCGGCCTTGACCTCTTCGTAGTAGCGCTTGATCAGCTTGGGATCGTTGCTGCGCAAAGTCGATCCCAGGCCATAGGGGCTGTCGTTGACCAGGCGGATTGCCTCGTCGAAATCGTGGTAGCCCATGATGGGGATGGTGGGGCCGAAGGTTTCCTCAGCCATGATTTTCATGCTGTGATCCACATCGACCAGCACCGTGGGGCGATAAAAATAGCCCTTGCCTTCGGGAACAACTCCGCCGGTCAGGATGCGCGCGCCCTGGGACCGGGCCGCCTCCACCTGATCCATCACCTTCTGCCGATAGCGGGCGCCGATCATCGGCCCCATGTCCGTGCCGGCGTCCAGGCCGTTGCCCACTTTGAGGCCGCCCACAAAGTCGGCCATGCCCGACGCAAAGGCGTCCCGCATGGCGTTGGGGACGTAGATGCGCTCAGAGCTGGTGCAGACCTGCCCGGCGTTGATCAGGGCCGAATAGGCCAGGGCCTCGATGGCGCTCTCCATGTCCGCGTCCGGGGCGACGACGAAAGCGTCCTTGCCGCCCAGCTCCAAATGGGTGTGCTTCATCATGGGCGCGGCGATGCTGGCGATCTTCTGCCCCGTGGCCACGGAACCGGTGAAGGCGATCACGGGCACATCCCGATGTTCGACCAGGGCTTGGCCCGCATCCCCAAAGCCGGGCACCACGTTGACCACGCCCGGGGGCAGGTGATCGCAGCACAGCTCCACAAAGCGCAGGGTGGCGAGGGGGGTCATCTCGCTGGGTTTGATCACCACGGTGTTGCCGGCGGCCAGGGCCGGGGCCATCTTCCACGACAGCAGGAGCAGGGGATAGTTCCAGGGCACAATGCAGCCCACCACGCCAAAAGGCTCTTTGAGTACCATGTTGAGCTGGCTGCGCTCCCCGCTGGGGATCACCTTGCCTCGCAGGTTGCGGGCCATCTCGGCGTAGTAGCGGAAGGTCGTGCCGGTCCACAGGATCTCCTCAGCATTCTCGTCCAGGGGCTTGCCCTCCTCCTGGGTGAGCAGGGCCACCAGTTCTTCCGAGTGGGCCGCCACCTTGTCAAAGACCTCGTGCAGCATGGAGGCCCGATCCCCGGCTGGGATCCAGCGCCACTCGTCAAAGGCAACTTTGGCCGCGGCCACGGCCCGGTTCACATCCGCCGGGCCGCCCCGCTGCACGTGGGCCAGGATCTCCTCCGTGGCCGGGTTGTCCACGGGGAAGGTTTCGCCGCTTTCCCCGGCAATCCACTGGTTGTTGATGTAGAGTTGTGTTCGCATACGCATACGGGTTCCTTTTCTTGGCATTCTTGGTGATGGTTGCATTGGGAAAACTAGAAATTCACCGCAAAGGCGCAAAGAGCGCAAAGAAAAATAAGATATCTCTTCTCAATCCTTCTTAAACTCTTTGCGCCCTTGGCGTCTTTGCGGTGAAAACTGGCTTTTTGCAGAGGAGGTATCTTTTGTTCTTGCTTTAGCCACGGCCACCTGATAAACTTTGATCCCGGGGGTGTTTGTTTAGCCCTCAATCGATTTTTATCAATGACGATAAATCGCCACAAAAGGAGACAAGCATGATTATTGGGCTGCCAAAAGAGATCAAAAACAGTGAGAATCGGGTGGGCATGACACCCGGGGCGGTGGCTACCCTCACCCGCCGGGGGCACCGGGTGTTGGTGCAGGCCGGGGCCGGTGAGGGCAGTTCTCTGTCCGATGCCGAATACATTGACGCCGGGGCCGAAATTGTAGCCGGGGCCGAGGATGCCTGGGCCGCCGAGATGGTGGTCAAGGTCAAGGAGCCGATAGCCTCGGAATATGGTTTCCTGCGCTCGGATCTGCTGCTCTTCACCTATCTGCACCTGGCCGCGGACCAAGCGTTGACCGAGCGGTTGATCGAATCCGGTACCACCGCGGTGGCCTACGAGACCGTGCAGACCAAGGATGGCAAGCTGCCCCTGCTCATGCCCATGAGCGAGGTGGCCGGGCGCATGGCCACCCAGGTCGGGGCCTCCTATTTGGAGCGTCATCACGGCGGACGGGGGGTGCTGTTGGGCGGTGTGCCCGGTGTGGCCCCTGGCAAGGTGGCCGTCCTGGGTGGCGGCACGGTTGGCACCAACGCGGCCAAAATGGCCATCGGCCTGGGCGCGGAGGTGATCATCCTGGATATCCACCATGACCGCCTGCAATACCTGGACGACGTCTTCGGCGGACGCATCCAGACCCGCACCAGCAACGAACACAACATCGAAGAGGCCGTCTACGCCGCGGACCTGGTGATCGGCGCTGTGTTGATTCCCGGCAGCCGCGCCCCCTGGCTGGTCACCCGGCGCATGTTGCCCAACATGAAAAAAGGGTCGGTGATCGTGGATGTGGCCGTGGACCAAGGCGGCTGTGTCGAGACCAGCCGCCCCACCACCCACAGCGACCCGGTCTTCGTGATCGACGACGTGATCCACTATTGCGTTGCCAACATGCCCGGCGCCGTCCCCCACACCAGCACCTTCGCCCTCACCAACCAGACCCTGCCCTACACCCTGCGTCTCGCCGGCAACGGCCTGGACGCCATCCGTGGCAACGACGCCCTGCTCGGTGGCCTCAACACCTACCGGGGCCACCTCACCTACGAAGCCGTGGCCGAGAGCTTTGGCATGACCTTTACGGACCCGGTGGCGGCGTTGGGGTGAGATGGCAATGAGTGAGGAGTAATGAGTAAGAGCGTGGTGGCGGATTTTCGTGGTCTGTCGAAAGCCACGACACCAACTAAACCACGCTTTTACTCATTACTCCCTTACTCATTGCCTGTCAACATTCTCGCCAACGCCCCCGCCTCCGTCACCGGCAGCTTACATGCGAAGTTTTCGCAGACGTAGGCTGCCGGTTTGTCGTTGACCAGGGTGCGGTTTTCGAAGAGGGGCAGGGGGTTTTCGTGGTCCGGGTGTTTGAGGCCCACGACCGTGTTGGGCAGGTAGTGGCGGCGCACCACGGTCAACAGGGCCTGGGTGCCCACCATCCCCGGGTCGCCCACAATGGCGATCTCCTGGCTGGGGGCCAGGAAGGTGTCCAGCGCGCCCAACATGCGCCCAAAGCCGCTGGGCTGGCTGCTCATGGCCTCTTGGGTCAAGAGCAAAATGCGGGCGGCCTCGTTGCGATATTCGATGTTCCCGGTCAGCACGGCCAGGCGCAGCAGAACCTCAGCGGCCATGCTGTTGCCGCTGGGGATGGCGTTGTCCATCACATCCTTGCGCCGGATCACCAGGGTCTCATGGTCCGCGCCGGTTTGGAAGAAGCCGCCGAAGTCGGCGTCCACAAACTGCTCGATCATCAGCCGGGCCAACCGACTGGCCTCGCCCAGCCAGCGCAGGTCAAAGGTGGATTCGTAGAGAGCAATCAGCCCACGGATAAAGGCGGCGTAGTCCTCCAAATAGGCGTTGAAGCGGGCCTGCCCATCCTTGTGGCTGCGATAGAGCCGACCGTCGCTTTGGCTCATCTTGGCGAGCAGGAAGTTGGCCGCGTTGGCCGCGGCCTCCAGGGCGTCGGGCCGGTCCAAGGTCACCCCGCACTCGGCCAGGGCGTGGATCATCAGCCCGTTCCACTCGGCCAAAATCTTCTCGTCTCGGCCCGGTTTGATGCGCTTTTCCCGCTCCAAAAAGAGCTGACGGCGGGCGGCGATCAGTTCGGCCTCCACCTGCTCCGCGGGTTGACCAAACCGGTGGGCCACCTCTTCCACCGTGCGGGCCGTGTGCAGAATGTTGCTGCCCTCGAAGTTGCCCGTGGCCGTCACCCCATAGGCGGCGTTGAAGGGTTTGGCCAGATCCGGCCCCAGCACGGCCTCCACCTCTGCCGGGGTCCACACAAAGAACTTGCCCTCCTCGCCCTCGCTGTCCGCGTCCTGGGTGCTGTAGAAACCGCCGTCGGGCGCGGTCATCTCCCGCAGCACATAGTCGATGGTCTCTTCCACCACCTGGCGATAGCGGGGCCGCCCGGTCACCTGCCAGGCGTGAAGATAGGTGCGCAGGAGTTGGGCATTGTCGTAGAGCATCTTCTCAAAATGGGGGACCAGCCACTTGTTGTCCACGCTGTAGCGGTGAAAGCCCCCGCCCAAATGGTCGTAAATGCCCCCCTCGGCCATCTTGTCCAGGGTCAGCTCCACCATCATCAGCATGTCCAAGCTGCCTGTGCGGGCGTACTGGCTGAGCAGAAAATCCTGGGTCATGGGTTGGGGGAACTTGGGCTGGCTGCCAAAGCCGCCGTGGTATTCGTCGAAATATTGGCGCAGTTGCTCCGCCGCGCTGTCCAGGGTCGCCGTACTCAGATCCGATCCCGCCTCCACCTGGCGCAGACTGAGTTTGCTCAGGGCCTCGGTCAGCCGCTGGGCCTGGCCGGTCACCTCGTCCTTGCGCTTCTCATAGGCGTCGGAGACCGAGTGCAGCACCTGGACAAAGCTGGGCATGCCATAGCGAGGCTCCGGCGGATAGTAGGTACCGCCATAAAAGGGCTGTCCCTCCGGGGTCAAAAAGACGCTCATGGGCCAGCCGCCCTGGCCGGTCATCACCTGCACCGCGTCCATGTAGATGGCGTCCAGATCCGGCCGCTCCTCCCGGTCCACCTTGATGCAGACAAAGTTGGCGTTCATGAGGGCGGCGATGGTCTCGTTCTCGAAGCTCTCCCGCTCCATCACATGGCACCAATGGCAGGCGCTGTAGCCGATGCTGAGGAAGATGGGCTTGTCCTCGGCCTTGGCCTTGGCCAGCGCCTCCTCGCCCCAGGGGAACCAGTCCACCGGGTTGTGGGCGTGCTGGCGCAGATAGGGCGACGTTTCGTGGATCAGGCGGTTGGTGTGGGCGTGGTCGGACATGTGGGTTCCTTTCGAGTCTTATGGGCAGAGTTCTACCTGCATTATAGCAGTACGATATAATGAACGTCGAATCTCTGTGACCGATCAGCCCTCGGCTGCATCGAAACAAAGATATCCCCTGATCGGGATTGATTCAACTCGTCCTATCCTGTACAATGTCACCATTATATTATTCTCCCTATCCTCTATAACCATGAATGCAAGAGGCAGCAAGCGTCTACAAAACGAACGCAAGTTTGAGGAATGGACCGCCCTTCCAAGCGGTGGACGTCTGTATTGGTACGATGTGCCCGGTCGCACAGGATGGAAAGCGCATTATGTGAAAGAAGTGGATGCGCAGGAAACCACAATCAGATTCTATCAAGAGATCTTTGATGACCAGAACCGATTGGTAGAGATTCATGAGAAATATCCGGTCGATAAAGGTCACCGACGTATCAGGAAGGAATTTTGAGATGATTATCACTCGTGAATTGGTCGCCGAGAAATTATTCGCCCACCTACAACATGGAATGACCTTGTCCGAACTGGTCGACTGGGCCGAAAACGCCATGATGGATGCTGATTTCGATCCTGCCGACCAGCGCGCACTCCAAGCTATTGTGGGTCGGCTGGGCGTGGCCGATGTGCGCGCCTTTGGCCTGAGCTGGCAGGAGTGCGAAGAGATGTTGCAACAATTGGGCTTCACCGTGCGGCTGGAGATGGTGGCCGCCTAACTTCACTCCAATCGAAGGAGCTTTCCAATGCGTACCCTCAATATCGCCATCATCGGTGGCGGACCGGCCGGGATCACCGCGGCCATGGAAGCCGCCAACGCTGGCGCGCACGTCACCCTGATCAGCGACGGACCCATAGGCGGGCGAGCTGGCTGGCACAGTCTCTTGCCCAGCAAAGTTCTGCTTCACGCCGACCCTGCCGAAGCGGTCCAGGCCATGACCGCCCGCATGGAAGAGGTGGCCGCCGCCTTCAACGGCCAGGACGCGGACCATCTGGCCGCCGCCGGGGTGACGGTGATCGCCGGCAAGGCCCAGTTCAGCAGCCCCCACAGCCTCACCATCGCCACCCCGGACGGCAGCACGGAACTGACCTTTGACCGCGCCATCCTCGCCGGGGGATCTGTCCCTGTCTTCCCGCCGGACCTGAAGCCCAACGGCAGTACCATCATCGCCCCCCGCTTCGTGCGCCACCTGGCCGACCTGCCCAAGACCATCCTCGTCATCGGCGGCGGGGTGACCGGGACCGAGTTTGCCTACGCCTTCAACGCCCTGGGCGTGGGGGTGACCTGGCTGGTGAACGGGCCCGGCGTGCTGCCCGACTTTGACCGCACCCTGGCCGCAGCTTTGGCCGACAGCTTGGTGGCCCAAGGTGTCACCCTGGTCGAGGGCACAGCCACCGCCTCCCTCCAATCCACGGAGAACGAAGTGGTCGCCACCCTGACCGATGGCCGCACCTTCCGGGCCGAGCGGGCCTTCCTCGCCATCGGTCGCCGCCCGGACACCGGGGATCTGAACTTGGCCGCGGTCGGGTTGGACGTCTCCCCGGCCGGGCTGGCCGTGGACGAATTTGGCCGCACGGCCGTCCCCCACCTCTTCGCCGCCGGGGACATCACCGGCCCGCCCCTGATCGCCAACAAAGCCCAGGCCCAGGCCCGCATCGCCGCCCTCACCGCGGCCGGGGTCGTCGCCCAGCCGCCCAAGCCCGCGGCCTGGATCGAAGCCGCCTTCAGCCATCCCCAGGTGGCCCAAGTCGGCCTCACCCCGGATCGAGCCGCGACCCAGGGCATCCCCGTCCGCACCCGCACGGTCCCCTTCGCCCAAGCCCTCAAGCCCTACCTCACCGCGGACGGCCTGGACGGTCCCGGCTTCGTCACCCTGGTCACCGCCCCGAATTCTGGCCAAGTCCTGGGCGGCCTGGCCTTCGGCTACCACGCCGCGGAGATCCTCGCCCCCATCGCCCTGGCCATCCAAGCCGACCTGCCCGCACATCACCTGGCCGCCCTCTTCCCCGCCTACCCCAGTTTGAGCGAACTGGGCATGATGGCCGCGCGTTGAAGGGGATTGGGAGATTGGGAGATTGGGAACAATCTCCCAATCTCCCAATCTCCCCCTTGACAAACTCACTTTTCGCGCATATACTAACCATAGTTACTAACTACAGTATGTATACGACGTACACGGGAAATCAATGTCCATCAAACATGCCCTGCTGGCCTTGCTGGCGGATGAACCGGCCCACGGTTACGAACTGAAAAAGCGGGTGGACGAGCAGCTTGGCCCTCTGTGGAGCCTGCGGGAGGCCCAGGTCTACAACAACCTGCGCATTTTGGAGCGAGAGGGGTTGATCCGGCTGGAGGAGCAGGTGGCCCAGGATGGGTTGCCGGACCGCAAGATCTTTGACGTGACCGAGGCCGGCGGGGCGGCGTTGGATGAATGGACGAGCAGCCCGGTGCGGTCCAGCCGCCAGTTAAAGGATGACTTCTATTTGAAGCTGACCGTGCTGGCCGGGGTGATGGACCAGCCGGATCGGTTGGCGGATCTGCTGTGGCAGCAGCGCACGGTGCATCTGCAAAATCTGCGGGATCTGGAGCGGGCGTTGGTGGAGGCCGAGGCGGACGGCGACCCGGTCACCGCCAGCCTGTTGGACGGGGCGATTTTGCACGCCGAGGCGGATCTGGCTTGGCTGGACCGGATTGAGGATCGGCTGTTGACGCCGGCCGGGGCCACCGGCGGGGGCGGATCATGATGCGCTGGCGGCGGTTTTGGCGCACGGTCCCGGCCTATCTGCGCTCCGTGGCTCGGCGGGAGCGACAGTTGATCTTGCTGGCCTTGGTGGGGCTGGCCCCGGGCGTGGGGGTGTTGATGGCGTGGCTCAACCTGGCTGTGTGGGTGGGGGCCGAGCCAAGCCCAGCCTTTGCCCAGGGCTGGCTGTTGCCGCCTCTGCTTTTGGATGCCATCGGACCCGCCGGGGTGTTGGTGGGGGCCGGGGTGGTGACCGTGCTGATCGGCGGGCTGGGACTGGCCAACGCCTATCTGGCCAGCGTGGAGCGGCGGCAGGGGGAGTTGGCCCTCTTCCTGGCCCTGGGGCTGAACCGCTGGGAATTGGCGGTCATCCTGCTCTTGGAGAGCTTGGCCGCCGGGCTGTTGGGGAGCGGGGTCGGTCTGGTGTTGGGCGTGGGCATCAGCCGCACGAGTTGGCCGGCCGCCGTGGACTATTTTGGGCTGGCCGGGGCCTATGCCCTCTCGCCCCTGGCCGTGGGGGTGGCCGGATTGACCGGGCTGTTGGCGGGGGGCATGTTCATGGGCATCTCTGTGCTGGCCGCCACCGGCTTTTCGGCGGCCCAGACCTTGCGCTCCACGCCTCGGCCCATTTTGGCCGGGATGCAGGCCCTGCGCACCAGCATCTACGGCACGATCTTCGCCGCCGTGCTGACGTTGGTCCCGGCCCTGGCCCTGTTGGGGGGACGAGCGGCTCTGGCCCTCACGGCCATCGCCTTGGGGCTGAGTGTGCTTCTCACCGCAGCAGGCTGGACCGTGACCCGGCTCACGGTTCGACTGCCCACACCGGGCCACGCGCCCCTGTGGAGCCTGGCCGTGCAGGGGTTGGCCCGTCACCCCCGGCACACCGCGGGGATGAGCTTGGCCCTGACCACCGGGGCGTACAGCGTGGGGCTGGCGGCCCTGGCCTGGCTGGACAGTTGGCAGACCGATGGCGGCCATGCGGCGTTCGCCTTTTGGGTGGCCGGGGGCGTGTTGACCGCCGGGGCCGGACTGGTCCTGACCGCGGCGGCCCTGGCGGCCTGGGAGCGGCGACAGGAATACGCCCTGTTGGTGGCCCTGGGCGCCCGACCGGGCCGGGTGCGACGGCTGATTTTGCTGGAATATGCCATCGTCGCCCTGAGCGCGGGCAGCCTGGGCGGGATCATGGCCCTGGTCAACTGGGCCGGGTCCAGCGGACGGGGCAACGGCTGGCTGGCCGTGGGCATCATCCTGGCCGATCTGCTGGGCGCACTGCTATCTGCCTGGGTGGGGGCGGGGCCGGTTTGGTGGCGGGTAGGGCGGGGGAAGCGTTGATTTGTTGATTGGTTGATTGGTTGGTTGGTTTGTTTGTTGGTTTGTTTGTTGATTGGGAGGGGACTATGTTGAATTTCTATCTTTATTCGGTCACATCTATCTCGTTGGCGGCGTTTTATTTTGCATCGGTCTATCTCGTGAGCGGGGTGTTGCGCTTTGCTTTGGGGGTGGATGCGGATACCCAGGTGCGCAATGCGATTGCGACGGGGTTGGGGATTGTGGTGGCGGCGCTGCCCCTGTGGTACGTGCATTGGCGCTGGCTGCGGGAGCAGTTCCAGCGGGCCAAGCCGGGGGATGTGGCCTTTCACCGCTTTTATCTCTTCACCATCGTCTGCATCAGCGCCCTGGCTCTGTTGATCAGCGGCAGCGTGGCCGTCACCCGGCTGATGAACATCGCCCTGGGCGTGGGACCGGGGACGACGGTCAGCGCGGCCAATGCGGCCACCGCCCTGGCCACCTTCGCCCTTTCGTTGACAATCTGGCTGCTGCACTGGGGCCAGTTTCAGGGCGGACGGGGGGAGATGCGGGTTGGTTGATTAGTTGATTAGTTGATTTGTTGATTGGTTGATTGGGCGTGGGACACACCGCCAATCAACTAATCCACCACCACAGGTGCAAGCCAGCGCATGGCGACGAGGAAGCCGATGAGCATGATGATGGCGCCGGTGATGTAGGGGTAGTGGAGGTTGATGTCGAAGATGGTTCCGGCCCAGATGGGGCCGATGATGCGGCCCAGGCTCATGAAGGAGTTGTTGAGGCCCATGGCCACGCCCTGGCCCGTGGTGGCTTGGCGGGAGGTGAGGGAGGAGACCGCCGGGCGCAGCATGGTGTTGCAGAGGACGAAGAAGCCCACGGTGAGCAGGACGGTGGCATAGGTGGTGGCGGTGAGCATGAGGGCAAAGCCGATGGCGCTGCCGAAGAGGGAGACCTTGATCACCGCGGCCTCGCCAAAGCGCCGGGTCAGGGGACCGGTCAGCCCGCCCTGGACAATGGCGGAGACCAGCCCCACCATCATTAAAATAGTGCCCACCTGTCTGGCGCCGTAATCGAAACGTTCCAACGCATAGAGGCCAAAGATGCCCTCGAAATTGGTGAGGGCGAAACTGACCAAAAAGGCCATGAAGAGCAAGAAGCCCAAAGGTCCCAACAGGGCTTGCCACAGTTGGCTGAACTGAGGCCCTTTGACCTGACCGGTCGTGATCTCTCGATGCTCTGCGGGCAGTGATTCGGGCAGGATCAGATAGATCAGGATCAGGGCCAGCACGGAGAGCCCGGAGGCCACGAAGAAGGGCAAGGAGAGGGAGGTCTCGGCCAGCCAGCCGCCCAGCCCTGGCCCGATCACCATACCGACGCCCATTGCGGCCCCCATCACCCCCATGCCGCCGCCCCGGTTCTCTTCGGAGGTGCTGTCGCCGATGAAGGCCATGGCCGTGGGCATGGTGGCCGACGAGAGGATGCCGCCCAGGGCCCGGGCCGCAAAGAGCATCCACAGTTGGGTGGAGAGGCCAAAGAGCAGCAGGGAGATGGCGTTGCCGGTCACGCCCAACAAAAGCAGAGGCTTGCGGCCCACCCGGTCCGAGATCTGGCCCCAGATAGGGGCGAAGATGAACTGCATGATGGCAAAGATGGCCATAAGCAGCCCCAACTCGCTGCCCCCGGCCCCAAATTCTACGATGTAGTAGGGGAAGATGGGGATGATCATCCCAAAGCCCATCATCACCACCACCAGGGTGAAGAAGAGGATGGCGACGTTGTGGGAATTGGGCTGCATGGGAAAGACCTTTCGACAACTCAACCGCAGAGGGCGCAGAGAACTGCTTACGCAGAGGACGCAGAGAACTGCAAAGACGTGGAAGGCTTTTCCTCTGCGAATCTCTGCGCCCCCTCTGCGCCCTCTGCGGTTAAACAGTTAGTATTCAGACCGGCCATATCTTGAAGCGACCCCAGCCGTCTGTATGGTAGGACGGTAGGGCAGGGGTCGTCAGCAAACAATCGTCAAAGTATAGTTTCTACGGCGGAAGATGTCCAGAACAGACCCGGATGCCCGGATAAGGAAATCGATCTATGAATCAGAAAATTGCAATCCAACCTGTCATGCTCCCTCCCCCTCAAGCTGCCACGGGCAAGAATCGAAAACTGGTGCAGGCTGTGGATCTGTTCAAGCAGCACGCCACGGAAGCTGGCCCGGTGCAGGCGGTGAACGGGGTCAGCTTGACCGTCCACGCCGGGGAGATGGTGGCCTTGGTGGGGCCGACGGGCAGCGGCAAGACGACCCTGTTGGGTCTGCTGGCCGGGCTGGAAGCGCCGGACCAGGGCGCCATCGATCTGTTGGGCCAGGATTTGGCCGAGCTGACCGTCAACGAGCTGGCGGATCTGCGGGGCCGGGCCGTGGGCACGATCTATCAGAGCTACAACCTCTTCCCCGGCTTCACCGTGCGCCAGAATGTGGGGCTGCCCTTGCGCCTGATGTTGCGTCCGCCCTTTGACGCCCACGCCCGCAGCGGGGAGATCCTGGTCGAGCTGGGGCTGATGGGCATGGCCGAGCGTTTCCCTGCCGAGCTTTCCGGCGGACAGCAGCAGTTGGTGGCCATCGCCCGATCCCTGGCCGCCAACCCGCCCTTGATCCTGGCCGACGAACCCACGGCCAACCTGGACAGCGCCACAGCCCGGCAGATCACCGCCCGGCTGCGCGCCTTGGCCGACACGGGCCGCCACGGCGTGCTGCTGGCCACCCACGATCTGCGCACGGCCAGCCAGGCGGACCGGGTGTTGACTTTGCGGGACGGGCAGATTGTCAAGGAAACCGTCCTGCAGCCGGGCCGAACCGGCAGCCAAGTGCTGGCTGAGTTGGCCTGATCCATCGAGTATCCCTTTGTCATCCCTTCAAATATCCTTCAATCACCCTCTTTTGGGCCGTTTTGGCGCGCTTTTGCCAAAATCGAAAACGTAGCTTGACAGAAGTAAACCCATCGTGCTATAGTCTGCCCTGCCACACGGTCCCATACTCAGTCGTTGCTGGTCGTTGTTTGTTCTGCTGCCCCTTGACAGAATACAGCTCTGACAGGAAAGACTGCTCCGGTTCCGTCCACGCAATCTGTTGTTTCAATTGAACCACCCGCCCAAAACTGTTGTTGATACAAACGTATAGAGATCCTTCTTTCTTGACTGTCATGCCATTGGCTATATTCGACAGAGGATTCGCTTGTAGACAACCTGCTGTTGCCGCGCGTTTGCGGCTTGTCTGGCCTATCCAGAAACCATCACTGCACTGCAAAAAGTTGATTTTCACCGCAAAGGCGCAAAGGACGCAGAGTTTTAAGAAAAGTTGAGAAGAGGAAATCTTATTTTTTCTTTGCGTCCTTTGCGCCTTTGCGGTGAATTTTTAGTTTTCGCAGCGGAGCCATCACGCTGTCCGTGTGGCCCAGCAAGCCTAGTCAAGAAGAGAGTCACCAGATATTATCCTTGTTTAACCGTTGATATACTCTTTTCGATGCATTACATCTTTCCAAAAGGAGCTTTGTCCATGAACAAACGAACAATGATGTTGACCGCCTTCCTGTTGGTGGTGGTCCTTGTGATGGCGGCCTGTGGCGCTGCGGCGCCGGCCACCGGCCAGGTTGTTGAGGTCACCCGAGAAGTCACCGTGGTGGTTGAAGTACCGGCCCAGGGCGATGCCCCAGCCGCCAGCGCCGGTGGTCTGCTCCAGGCTGTGCAGGCCCGGGGTGAGCTGGTCTGTGGCGTCAACAACCAGTTGCCCGGTTTCGGCAACTTGGACAGTGACGGCAACTTCACCGGCTTCGACACAGACTTCTGTCGAGCCGTGGCCGCGGCTGTGTTGGGCGACGCCACCAAGGTCCAGTTCCGCTATGCCAGTGGCAGCGACCGCTTCACCGTCGTCAAGTCTGGCGAGGTTGACGTCCTCTTCCGCAACTCCACCTGGACCCTGACCCGGGACAGCGCCGAGGTCGGCATGGAATTCATGCCCGTCAACTTCTATGACGGCCAGGGCATGATGGTGCGCAAGGCCATGAACATTACGACGCTGGAAGAGATGGATGGCGCCACGATCTGTGTGCAGAGCGGCACCACCACCGAGCTGAACCTGGCCGACAACTTCCGGGCCCGGGGCATCGACTTCACCCCTGTGGTGTTCGAGGACAATGACAAGACCTTGGCCGCCTATGACGAAGAACGCTGTGATGGGTACACCACGGACAAGTCCGGTCTGGTCAGCAGCCGCACCAAGTTGGCGTCTCCTGACGATCACATGATTCTGGATATTTCCATGTCCAAGGAGCCTCTGGCCGGCGCCGTCTTCCAGGGCGATCCCACCTGGGCCGACGCCGTGCGTTGGACCGTCTATGGCCTGGTCAATGCCGAAGAGTACGGCATCACCTCGGCCAACGTGGATGAGATGATGAACAGCGAAGACCCCAATATCCGGCGCATTCTGGGCGTTGAGGGCGACATGGGCGCTAAGGTGGGCTTGCCCAACGACTTCATGGTCAAGGTGATCAAGGCCGTGGGCAACTATGGCGAGATCTACGACCGCAATCTGGGACCGTCGACTCCCTTTGCCCTGCCCCGTGGACAGAACAGCCTGTACACCCAGGGTGGCCTGATGTACGCGCCCCCCATTCGCTAAACCCGCACCACCGTAGAGTTGGGGTCAGGATCTTTGGCCCCAACTCTATCTATTCCACTGACGAAGGAAATCGGCATCTTGCATCACGGCCGGTCTCCTTCGTCAGTGGAAAGCCAGCAAACCGCTTCGACCTCTGAAGAAGTGGAACTCTCCGCAGTTCATCCCTTGTGTCTCAAATCCAATTGGTTTCCTCCCCAGGATGGCGCATGTGCCCAGGTTAGGCACACTGCCTGTTGTCGGACAGCCGCCGACCCATTCACACAGGTTAGAATTCTATGACACCATCTGGCCCGGCCGTCTCATCCGAGCGCATTCCCTTTTATCGAGATTCTCGTATCTTGGCGATTATCGCCCAGGTGATCTTTGTGATCGTCGTTGTGGCGTTTACTGCGTTTCTGTACAACAACATGTCCACCCGTCTGGCCGCCTCTAGCGGCGGAACCAGCGCGGTGCCTTTCAACTTCAACTTCCTGAAACAGACGGCGGGCTTTGCCATTTCCGAGGGCCCGGCCTTTTCGCCCGAGGAGAGCTATGGTCGGGCTTTCATCACCGGCATATACAACACCCTGCGGGTGGCTGTTATCGGCATTGTGCTGGCGACCATTTTGGGGATCCTGACCGGTATTGCCCGGCTTTCCAACAACTGGTTGCTGCGCAACATCGCCGGGGCCTACGTGGAGTTGATCCGCAGTACGCCTTTGCTCGTGCAACTGTTCTTCCTCTATTTTGCGGTGATCCTGAAGCTGCCAGATCTGAGCAATCGGATCACCTTGCCCGGTGTCGGTATCCTCAGCAACCGGGGCATCGCCTTTAGTTGGTTGTATGTGACCGAATCTGGACGTCCCTGGCTCTATTGGTTGCTGGCCGGCGTTGTGGTGGGAGGGATCGCCGTCTATCTGCGCCGACGCTCTCTGGTCGCCCAGGATCGGGTGGGCATGTCCTTTCCCCACGGCATCGCCGCCTTCATGGTCGTGGCCATTCTGGGCTTGGCTGTTACCGGCATGACCGCATCCCTGCCATCCAACATGGCCTATGAACTGCGCATGGGTGACCGGGGCATCCTTTTTGTGGACAACAACGGCAACGGCGAGTTTGACCGGGGGATAGACGCCCCGATCCGCTACGTGCCGGTCAACCTGGAGTTGGCGGACGGCACAGATCTGGGCACGGTCAGCACAGATGGGTCCGGTGAGTTCCGTTTCTACAATCTGGATCAGAAGGGTGAGGCCATTTCGTGGAATACACCGGGGCCGCTCTATCTCAGCCAGCCGGCGTTGCAGGGCTTCAACCTGCGGGGCGGCCTGGAGTTCTCGCCTGAGTTTGCCGGGCTGCTGTTGGGATTGGTACTCTATACCGCGGCTTTTATTGCCGAGATTGTGCGGGCGGGCATCAACTCTGTGTCCAAGGGCCAGACGGAAGCGGCCCGGGCCTTGGGGTTGAAGACCGGCGAAACCCTGCGCATGATCGTGCTGCCCCAGGCCTTGCGGGTGATCATCCCTCCCCTGACCAGCCAATTTCTCAACCTGACCAAGAACTCTAGTTTGGCCATTGCCATCGGCTATCCAGATCTCTTCCAAGTCTCCTTGACGGTGTTGAACCAGTCCGGGGCAGAGGTGCAGATGTTCATTCTGGTCATGGCCACCTATCTGACCCTCAGTCTGCTCACATCGGGCTTCATGAACGTGTACAACAGTCGCGTCGCTCTGGTTGAGCGATAGGAGAAACCTTATGGCACAGACAAATCCCGAAGCAGGTGCATGGGTCAACCCCAACCATCCCAGCCCACCCCGCAAGGCGCCGATCACTGAAGTGGGGATGGTGGGCTGGTTGCGCACCAACCTTTTCAGCACTGTCGGCAACACCATTCTTACCCTGATCTCCCTGGCGACCATCTACTTTTTGGTCGTCGGATTGGGGCGTTGGATCTTCTTTGAGGCCTTCTGGACACCGGTTTGGGTCAACGCCAAGCTTTTTGCCACGGGGGTCTATCCTACGGCCAACCTTTTCCAGCCAGCCATTGTGCTGGCGGTGATCAGCCTGCTCTTTGGGTTGAGCGCCGGCCAGTGGGGCAGCATCATGCGCACTGTGGCGGTTGGGTTGGCGGCTCTGTTGCTGGTTCTGGCCATCCTGCCCTTGGGGCTGAACGCCCAGCTCACCCTGGCCGGTTCTCTGGTCCTGTTGATCCTGGGCTATATCTTCACCCTGCGCATCAATATCAACGATATGGTTCTGGCCGCGGCCTGGTTTCTGAGCATCCCCTTTACCCTGGTCATGCTTAAGGGTGGCCTCACTTTTGGCGACACGGACCTCTGCTTTGTGGGGGAATGTATCTCCTCCAATGTCTACGGCGGTTTTATGCTCACCGTGCTGCTGACCGTGGTGGGCATCACCTTTAGCTTCCCCCTGGGGGTACTCCTGGCCCTGGGGCGGCGCAGCAGCCTGCCCGTGGTGAAGTGGTTCTCCATCGCCTACATCGAGACCATCCGCGGCGTGCCCCTGATCACCCTGCTCTTCATGGGCATGATCATGCTGCCCCTCTTTCTGCCCGCAAACATGGAAAATCCCCCGGGTGTGACCCGGGTCATGGTGGCCGTTACCATGTTCAGCTCCGCGTATTTGGCGGAAAACGTGCGAGGTGGGCTACAATCAATTGCCAAGGGCCAGTGGGAGGCCGCCGATGCCCTGGGGCTGAACAACTACCAGAAGTTGACCATGATCATCCTGCCCCAAGCCCTCCGGGCTGTGATCCCGGCCATCGTCGGTCTCTTCATCGGTCTGTTCAAGGACACCTCATTGGTGACCCTGGTCGGCCTGACGGATCTGCTGGGCATCGCCAAGTCGGTGATCCAACAGCCGGAGTGGATTAAGGTAGCCGGTGGCGTCACCCGTGAGGTCTACGTCTTTATTGCGGTCATCTACTTCATCTTTAGCTACGGCATGAGTTGGGCCAGCCGCCAGTTGGAGACCCAGTTGGGTGTGGGACGGCGATAAAGCGCCCCCCCCTCTTCTATCAATCACGTTGCATTTATGCCGCATTCTGCGATCTGAAAAACAAGGAGCATTCACGTGTCCGGACATGCTGAAAACGAAAACATCATCGTATGTAGAGATGTCAACAAGTGGTATGGCGAGTTTCACGCCCTGAAGGATGTGAACTTGACCGTCAAGCAGAAGGAAGTGGTGGTGATCATCGGGCCGTCCGGCTCGGGCAAATCTACCTTCATCCGCTGCATCAACCGCCTGGAGGAACACCAGGGCGGAGACATCATCGTGGACGGGGTGCCCCTGACCCACGACGTGCGCAACATCGAGAAGATCCGCTCGGAGACCGGCATGGTCTTCCAGCAGTTCAACCT
>CAZKEX010000027.1:0-24102 GCA_964551895.1 uncultured Caldilineaceae bacterium
CACGATATTGACCAACCGCCCAGGCACCACGATCACCTTGCGCACGGTTTTGCCGTCCGTCCAGGGCTGGATGTCGGTCAGGGCCAGGGCTTGGCGTTCCAGGTCCTCTTTGGGGGTCTCCGGCGAGGCGGTCAGCTTGCTCCGGATCTTGCCGTTGACCTGGACCGCGATCTCCACCTCGTCCTCCTTGGCCTTCTCGGCGTCGCCCACGGGCCAGGATTGCAGATGAACGCTGCGGCCATCTTCTCCCCCGTGCCCTCGCCGATGCCACAGCTCTTCGCTGATGTGGGGGAAGATGGGGGCCAACAGCAGACACAGGCTGTCCAGGGTTTCGTCCCAGATGGGGGAGCCGACCAGGGCGCTGTCCCGGCTCCTGACCAGCAGGTTGTTCAGCTCCATCATGGCCGAGATGGCCGTGTTGAAGCGGAAGTTCTCCACATCGTCGGTCACTTTCAGGATGGTCTGGTGCAGCTTGCGCTCCAGCCCCCGCACCTGGTCCGCGGAAGGGGTGGCGGCCAACTTTTCGGGCTTGGCCTCGTCCACCATCACGCTCCACACCCGGTGCAGAAAGCGGCTCACCCCCTCGATGGCGCTGGGATCCCAGGGTCCGCCCTGGTCCCAGGGGCCGATGAACATCAGGTAGCCCCGCACAGTGTCCGCACCGTAGCTGGCCACATATTCGTCCGGGTTGACCACGTTGCCCCGGCTCTTGGACATCTTCTCCCCGTCCGGCCCCAGGATCATGCCCTGGTTGAAGAGACGCAGCATGGGCTCGTCGAAGTCCACGATTTCCATGTCCCGCAGGGCCTTGGTGAAGAAGCGGGTGTACAGCAGGTGCATGGTGGCGTGTTCGATGCCCCCGGTGTACTGATCCACGGGCAGCCAGTAGTTGCCCGCGGCCTCGTCCCAGGGCATCTCGATCTCGGTCAGCGCCTCGCCCTTTTTGAAGTAAGGGGTGACGTAGGCGTACTGGTACCAACTGGAATCCATGAAGGTGTCCATGGTGTCCGTGTCCCGCTCGGCGTCGCCGCCGCACTTGGGACATTTGACATAGCGGAAGCCTTCGTGATACTTCAGCGGACTCTCGCCCGTGGGCTTGAACTGGGCATCGTCGGGCAGGATCACCGGCAGTTCGGCGTAGGGCACGGGCACGATGCCGCAGTCGGGGCAGTGGATCATGGGGATGGGCGTGCCCCACATGCGCTGGCGGCTGATCAGCCAGTCTCTCATGCGGTAGTTGACCGAGGCCGTGCCCTTTCCGGCTTCTTCCAGCCAGGCCACCACCTTCTCCACCGCGCCGTCCACCGGGGTGCCGGTGAACGCGCCGCTGTTGATCATCTCCCCCTCGCTCTTGGAGGCGTAGGCCTCTTCCATCTCCCCCGTGGCCCCGTCCGGCCCGGTGATGACCCGGCGGATCTCCAGGCCATACTTTTTGGCAAAGGCAAAGTCCCGCTCGTCGTGGGCGGGCACGGCCATGATGGCCCCAGTGCCGTAGCCCATCATCACATAGTCGGCGATCCAGATGGGGATGCGCTCGTCGTTGACCGGGTTGACCGCGTAGCCGCCGGTGAAGACACCGCTCTTCTCCTTGTCCTTGGCCGTGCGGGCGATCTCGTCCATGCGCTCGGCCTGCTCCCGATAGGCGGTCACCGCGGTCCGCTGGGCGTCCGTGGTCACGCTCTCCACCAGGGGATGCTCCGGGGCCAGGACCATGAAGGTGGCCCCCCACAGGGTATCGGGCCGGGTGGTGAAGATCTCCAGGGCATCGCCGTTTTCTGTGCGGAAGATGACCTGGCTGCCTGTGCTGCGCCCGATCCAGTTGGTCTGCATCACCTTGACCGGTTCGGGCCAGTCGATCTCCTCCAGCTTGTCCAGCAGTTCGTCCGCGTAGTTGGTGATGCGGAACTTCCACTGGTCCAGGTCTTTTTTGATCACCGGGGTGCCGCAGCGCTCGCAGTGGCGGTCGTCGCCCCACACCTGTTCCCGGGCCAGGGTGGTGTTGCAGTTGGGGCAAAAGTCCACAGGCGAGAACTCTCGATAGGCCAGGTCCATGTTGAACATCTTGATGAAGAACCACTGGTTCCACTTGTAATAGTCCGGGTCGCAGCTCACCGCCTCCCGATCCCAGGCCCACATGGCCCCCATCTGGCGCAGTTGGCCCCGCATGCGCTCGATGTTGCCATAGGTCCACGGCTTGGGGTGGATGTTGTTCTGGATGGCCGCGTTTTCCGCCGGCAGGCCAAAGGCGTCGAAGCCGATGGGGAAGAAGACGTTGTAGCCCTGCATACGCCGATAGCGGGCCCCGGCATCGCTGGGGGTCATGGCGTACCAGTGGCCCGTGTGCAGGTCGCCCGAGGGATAGGGCAGCATGGTCAGGGCGTACCACTTGGGGTGGCCGGGCTTCTCGACGGTGTCGTGCTGGCCGGCCGCTTCCCAAGCCCGCTGCCACTTGGGTTCAATCTCTTGGGGGGTGTATTTGTCGGACATGATGGTGACTCCTTGGCGGAGGAAAGTGTTGATTTGTTGATTGGTTGATTATCTGGTGAAACGTAAAACGTGAAACGTGAGAGGGTGACTGGTGAAGTGTGGAAGGTGGAAGGCGGATGCTTTAAGCATTCACATTTCACGTTTCACGTTTCACGCAACACATTTCACGTTTCACGTTTGGTTGTCGGCCCGCCTTGTCCGGCGCAGGAGGTGTGGTGCCCCCTGCGGAACGCGGGCTATCTAAGCGCGACCACGCCGCCGACGGAGATGCCGACGGGGATACCGACGGGGGCGGTGTTGAATTCGGTGGTGAAGACGGTCGCGGTGTGGTTCATAGTGAGAGAATTATAGCACAGGTTGTCAAGTGGGAGTGAATTTTTGCGGCGGGTCGGATTCGATGCGTACCACACAGGAAAAATCAAACTCCACATCCGGCAGATCCGTGTCGAATTCGGTGAAGTCGTGTTGGTCCCAAAATGCGCCAGCTTCTTCAATAGTCTGCGCTTTGGAAATCTCAAAAGGTATATGTTCGTCCATTCAGCAACTCAATTCCGCCGCTTCCGCAATGGCCTTGAGCGGCACCCGATCTCGATATCCGGCCACAAGTGATTCAACCGACTCGCCGGCGGCCAATCGTTCTAACGTACCGGTGATTTCGATGCGCGTATATTTGAACGTGGGCCGTCTGCCACAAACGCCGGGCGCCCGCACCACATATTCGCCCAAGGGGAAATAGCGATAGGGTTCCCCGCCGACTATTTCGATCTGTATGTGTGGCATGTCCGTTCCTCCCAGCAATCGTTACAACGCCGTTTTGGTGCCAAGGCTAGATCAACTCATTTTCCAAAAGAATCTGTTCAACTTCGGCCAAGAATTGTTCGATCGGTCGGCTGGACATACCCTGGGGTGTCGGTTCGTGTGCGTCCGGTTGCCCAAAGGGGTGTCGATGCCACATGCCATGTTCTCGATCACGTCCGTAGATCCGTCCTGCTGGGCTGACCAGGGCCAAGCTAAATCGTCCGCTTCTTTCGCTAAAGAAGACCTGCACAAAAAGATCGGAGGTCAACCTCAGGTGCATGGTTATAGTTTCATTGGTCTGTTCGACGACAATCAAACTTTTTACGAACCACGCTCGGTGCAAAACGTCCTGCGCTTCAATCCGCAGACTTTCAATGTCCATGAGGTGGTTCGCCTATGCCCATGCTTGCCAATTGGCCCTGCACGGTGACGATGCCATCAACCGCCGTCTCCCAGGCGATGGCATCTGATTCCACCTCCCACGAGTAGCCCAACGCTTTGGTCATTTGGCGATCTTCAAACTCGGCAAAAGAAACCCTGTACTTCTCCGAAAGAAGGCGATCCGTCAAGCGGTAGCGCGCCAGCCGTCGTTGATACTCGCCGACCAGCAATCGCTGTAAAGTTGCCTCGACATCCCCTGTCTGGGCCATGGCAAGATCATCCAGCCGACGCACAACATCGTCTGAAACAGTGATTATCCTGCTCATGCGGTTCACCTCTTTCTCCCGGCAATCTTCTCCCAACAACCCCTACAACGCCACTTTTGTCAGCCAATTCCACTGATCCGTCTCGCCGTCCTCGACGATGCCGAAGAAGACGTCCTGGACGGCCTTGGTGATGGGACCGCGCTTGCCGTCGCCCACGGGCATGCGGTCCACGGAGCGTACAGGGGTGATCTCGGCCGCGGTGCCGGTGAAGAAGATCTCGTCGGCCATGTAGAGCATCTCCCGGCTCATGGAGGCCTCCACCACGGTGTAGCCCAGGCTCCTGGCGATCACAATGGCGCTGTCCCGGGTGATGCCGCCCAAGATGCTGCTGGACATGGGCGGGGTATAGATGGCGCTGCCCTTGATGATAAAGATGTTCTCGCCGCTGCCCTCGCTGATCTGGCCGTTGCCGTCCAGGGCGATGCCTTCGGTAAAGCCGTTGTCGTGGGCCTCCATGGCGATGTTCTGGCTGCTGATGTATTGGCCACCGATCTTGGCCATGGGGCTGAGCATGTTGGGGGCCATGCGCCGCCAACTGCTCACCTGCACGTCGATGCCGTTCTCGATGGCATCGTTGCCCAGATAGCGGCCCCAGGGCACCGTGGCCAGGATGGCGTCCACCGGGCATTTGCGGCCATCGATACCCAGACTCTCATAGCCCCGGAAGACCAAAGGGCGGATGTACGCGCTGCGCAACTGGTTGGCCTTCAACACCTGGGCGGCGACATCCATCCACTCGTCCACGGTCAACGGGGAGGGGATGCGGGCCACTTTGCAGCTAAAGAGCAGCCGCTCGAAATGCTCCCGGCCCCGGAAGATGCCCGGCCCGTCCACGGTTTCATAGGCCCGGATGCCCTCGAAGACGCTGCTGCCATAGTGGAGAGCGTGGGTAAAAACATGCACCTTGGCCTCGTCCCAAGGAATGATCTCGCCGTTCATCCAAATATAATCAGCTCGCATGGCCATGGGAATGCTCCTTGTGTTCAATCCAGCTTGGTTTGTAGAGTTGATGGGATCTTGGCCCGCAATCGTCGCAAACCGGCAAAGGCCAACGTTGAGTCATGATAGGTCAAGAGAATGGGCGTATTATACAAGGGAACAACCAGAAAGGCCACTTACTCGATTTCCCAAAGGGAGGTTTCCCGATTCGACAAACAGACCTGGGGTAGGGTAAGGTTCCGAAAAATCGGTTGACAAACTTCTGTTTCAAGAGTAGAGTAAAGGCAGTATTGGTCTGTCCGGGTCGGCTCGTTCTTCTCCTACGTTGACGGTCTGGTTTCGGGAATAGACAGGATCAATATACTCGATGCCGCACCCTCCCTGAACCACACTCCCATACATCGCTGCCCGCATCATCCTCAGATCTGAATTCATGGCGCGCCACCCTCCTCTGCATAGGCCTGGAATATGCTTGCAGAGATGTTGGTCAAAACTATCGCCATAAATAGTCGCTACATTTGCCTTTCAAGTAACCAAGTGTTGGAGGTAGCCACATGACACTTTCCTCATTCCTCAATTTCCGCCGTATGTTGATCCCAGTGGGTCTGCTTTTGGTGATGCTGATCGCCGGGTCCAGCATCGCCGTGGGGGGATCCATGGTCAGTACCACGGCCATTGCTCCCCATGTGCCTGGGGTGGTCCCCCTGTTGAGCTACCAGGGGCGGCTGGTCGATCCTGCTACGGGCGCGCCCAAGGCGGACGGCATCTATGAAATGTCTTTCCGCCTCTACACTGTGGCCAGCGGCGGCGCGGCTCTGTGGACAGAGACCCGGGATGTCCAGGTGAGCAACGGCGTATTCAGCGTGCTTTTGGGTGAAGTCACAGGGCTGAATACCACTCATTTCAACGGCCAAGAGCTGTGGCTGGCCATCAAAGTGGGTGCGGACGCGGAAGCCACGCCCCGCCAGCATCTGGCCCATGTGGCCTATGCCCTCTTTGCCGAGAACACCGCCCTGCTCAACGGCCAGCCATCTACGGCCTTTGCCACCGCCGCCCACGCCCACAGCGGCGGGGACATCACCAGCGGCACCGTGGCCGATGGCCGGGTGGCCCCCACCATCGCCCGGGACAACGAGGTCTTCTCCATCGTCACCGGGCTGGATGGCGCCGGATCCGGGCTGGACGCGGATCTGTTGGATGGGCTGAACAGCAGCTCCTTTGCCGCTGCGGTCCACAACCACGATGCCGCCTACATCAACAGCGTCGGACCGGACGCCATGACCGGCTCCAACGCCTCGCCCATTCTGCAAGTCACCCAGTCCGGCACGGGGAATGGCTTGACCGTTAGCACGGCATCCACCCAGGTGGGCAAGGCTGGCGTCTATGGTGTGGCCGGGGCATCTGGCACAGTCATGAACAGTCATAGTGGTGTCTTTGGTGATTCCAAACTGGGCCGGGGCGTAGCGGGCGTCAGCGACAGCAATGACGGCGTCATCGGCTTCAGCACATCGGGGACCGGGGTGACTGGACAGAGTATCGATGGCTACGGGATCAATGCGTACAGCCAGAACAAGGCTGCGGTTCATGCCTCCGGGTATATTGAGGCCGATTCATTTCAGTACAATACACCTCGTACCCACTATCTCTCCATACCAGGAGAGGCGTTTCATCCTGGCAGCGACGTTGCCTATGTCAACTCCTATGGCAATGGGGGGGCATATATCTCTTCAGGATCAGGTGCAATGGTGGCGCCGGTGTATTTGCCCGATGGAGCTACGGTCACAAGGCTGACGGTCTACTTCAACGACAGCTCATCCAGTGACATAACACTCAATCTCAATCGTCTATCGTTTACAAACGGCGGGTATACGATATTGGCGTCGGTCACCTCCAGCGGTTCCGCTGGCTATCAGAATGGAAATGATACAACCATTGGCAGTTCGGTGATCAACAACGTTGGCGGGGGGTACTTGGCCTACGCATATTCAAGTTCCTGGAACAGTAGCCTCAAATTGATGGGTGTTCTAGTTACGTACACAATTTCTGAAGCGCCCTAAGGCCAGAAGAGGTGAAGCTATGCGCTCCAAATTGATCGTTCTGGGTGCTCTTTGCGGCCTTCTTTTCGCTGGAACAGCCCTTGCCCAGGTCTCCGGCGCCTTTGACCTGAGTTGGCACGCCCTAACCGGCGGCGGCGGCACGCGCCAATCGACCACCTATCAGGTCCAGGACAGCCTGGGCCAGATGGCGGTTGGCAATGCCAGCAGCGCCAACAACCGGGTGGAGGCTGGTTTCTGGGCCGGCGCCATCGGCACACCGACCCCCACGCCCACGGGTGTCCCGCCCACGAATACACCGACAAATACGCCAACAAAAACACCCACGGGGCCGCCGCCGACAAACACGCCGACGAATACGCCGACAAGAACCCCGACCAGCCCGCCATCCACAAGCACCCCCACGCCCACCGCCCTGGCTGGGGACGCCTACGAGTCCGACGGCAACTGCGCCGCCGCCAACGCCATCAACACGGATGGGGGCGCCCAATCCCACACCTTCCACACCAACGGGGATGTGGACTGGGTCAAGTTCGAGGCCCAGGCCAACAAGACCTATGTGATCCAGGTGGAAAATGTAGGGGTGAAGGCCGACGCCATCGTCTTGCTCTACGACACCTGCGCGTCGCCGCCGGGGGCCTTTGGGGACAACGCCTTTGGCAGCACAGTGGTGGTGGAATGGGACGCCACCAAGAACGGCACCTACTATCTGGAGATCCAGCAGTTTGACCCCGCCTTTTTCGGCAGCGACGCCAACTATCGGGTTTCGGTGATTGTGGACGGCACACCCCCCAGCAAGCCCACCAACCCCCGCTGTGTCACCATCAACCAGAACACCCTGGCCCTGCAGTGGGACCGCAGCCCAGAGCGGGATGTGCGCACCTATCAGGTCAACTTTATCAACCAGAGCGGCAGCAACGGGGGCACGGCTGACGTGCCTGGGGCCACCACCACCTATTATGAACTGGGCGGGCTGACCCCCAACGAACTCTACACCCTGAAAGTACGGTCTCTGGATTTCTCCCAGAACAACAGCCCCTGGTCCGGGGAGGCCACCTGTCGGGCCACCGCCCCATCGGATGCCACCCAGCCGATCGTCACCATCGCCCAGCCGGCCAACACGGCCATCTATACCACCACGGCCAGCCTGGCCACCTTCACCGGCGCGGCCACAGACAGCGGCGACAACCTGAGCCGGGTGCAGGTGCGCAACATGACCAAGGGGGTGGAGGGCTGGGACTATACCCTGACCGGCAACAGCGACGACTTCCGGGTGGCGGATCTGGCCCTGAATATCGGGGACAACACCATCCAGATCACGGTCTACGATGACGCGGGCAATTTCAGCCAGAAGTCTATGCTGGTGCGGCGATTGGGCGACAGCCCTGGCGCGGTGATCATCGTGGCCGGCCACAACGAGACCTTTGGCCTGCAGACCAACATCTACAACTCCACCAACCGGGCCTATCGCATCTTCCAGAGCGCCGGCTACACCGACGAGGACATCTACTACATCGCCCCGGTTGCCCAGGACCCGGACGGGGATGGGGTGAGCGAGGTGGACACCGCCGGGGCCACCCCCGCGGATGTACAATATGCCATCGCCACCTGGGCCACGGAGGCCAACCGCATCGGGCCGGGCAAGCCCCTCTTCATCTACATGATGGACCACGGCCTGGAGGAGAAGTTCTGCGTCAACGGCTGCAACGGCGGTGGGGCCTTCTCGCCGGAGCAGATGGATGAGTGGCTGCGCACCATGGAGACGGCCACTGGCGCGGACGAGGTCAACATCGTGATCGAGGCCTGCCGCAGCGGCAGCTTCATCAGCCGGGAGGCCACCAAGGACAGCATCACCAAGCTGGGCCGGGTGGTGATCACCTCGGCCGGGGCCAGCACCAACGCCTATGCCTCGGCCCAGGGGGCCTACTTCTCCGATGCCTTCTTCTCGTGCATTGTGGACAGCAACAACCTGAAACAGTGCTACACCGAGGCCACCCAGGCCGTGCAGGCCGCTGGCACTTTGCAGACCCCGTGGATGGACGACAACGGCGACGGCGTCTCCAATGCCGGGGATGGCAGCATCGCCGAGCTGCGCCGGGTCACCCGCTTCTTCAGCTCCGTGCGCCCGGTCTTCCAGAGCGCGGTGGTGGACAAGCAGGGGGTCAACGGCACCCTGACCGCCACGGTGGACGAGGGAGCCGAGGCCCTGGATGTGGTGTGGGCCGCGGTCTACCCGCCCTCCTTCCAGGAACCCAGCGATGTCACCATCAACCTCAACACCCCGGTGGTGCGGCTTGAGGCAGACCCCAGCGCCCCGGGCCGGTTCACGGTCAACTACCCCAACGGCTTCACCGAGGCGGGCGACTATCGCATCATCTTCTATGCCCAGGACCGCCTGGGCATCAATGCCCAGCCCATGCAGCCCGGCGGGGGCGGCGGACCGCACACCATCTATCTGCCAATGGTCGTTAAATAACATGAACAGACGCTCGATTCGCCCATTCTATTTGCTTATCTTGACCGTCCTCGCCGCGGCCCTGGCTTGGGGATTGATCGGCGGGCTGTCCGCGTTCACCGTGGGCGCGCCGGCCATGCCCGCAGCGGTGGATCTGACCGCAGAGATCAGCATCAGCCCGACCTCGCCGGGCGTGGGGGAGACGGTGAGCATTGACATCGTCGTCTCCAACCTGGGGGCCAACGGCACGGGCAGCAATTTGGCGGCCTATCTCTACATCGACCCGGTGGACCGTCCCCCCACCGCCGCCACCGCCGGGGCACGGCGTATCAGCGGCCCCACCTCTCTGGGCGGCGGGGCCTCCTTCGGCTTCAATCACCAGCACACCTTCACCACCCAAGGCTGTGACCATGTGATCTATGTCTGGGTGGACCGGGACGGGCTGATTTCCGAATCCAACGAACAGAACAACCTGATCGCCCTGCCTGTGTGCGTGGGGGTGGAGTGCCAGGCGGACAGCTTCGAGACGGACAACGTCTGCACCGCGGCCGGCTGGATCAGCGAGGATGTGGCCCAGGCCCGCACCTTCTGCCACCCGGTGGACAAGCAGTTGGCGGATGTGGATTGGGTCAAGTTCACCGCCTTCACCGGCGTCACCTATACCCTTTCCACGGCCAATCTGGGGGCCCACGCCGACCCCAAGCTGACCCTCTATGCCAGTTGTGGCGGCGCGGCCATCCCCGGCCAGGGCACGGGGTTGACCTGGCGCGCCCCGGCCAGCGGGGTCTACTTTGCCCAGATCGAACACCGCAACCCGCCCTATGGTCCCCAAGCCCAGTACGACCTCACCCTCTCCGCCACCACCGGGGTGACGGACAAGTACGAGCCGGACAATCGCTGCGCCCAAGCCAGGGACATCACCACGGTTGGGGCGCGCCAGACCCATCTCTTCCAGGCCCCCAACGACGAGGATTGGATCAAGTTTGTGATCCACGCCGGGGAGAGCTTTGCCCTGATCGCCGACAACACCGCCACCGGGGTCAACCCGATCCTGAGCCTCTTCACCGACTGCGCGGGGACGCCCTTGGCCACCTCGGCCGTGCAGGCCGCGGCCGCCCGGCTGGATGCCAGCAGCGCCACGAATCAGGTCTATTACGCCAAGGCGGTCAACCAAAACCCGGCAAATTTTGGCACGGATGCCCACTACGATCTGCGGGTGCTGGCCTCCACCTGCGTGCCCGATGGCCGGGAAGAGGACGACAGCTTTGGCCAGGCCAAGGCCCTCAGTTTGGGCGGTGTCGGCACGACCCACAACGTCTGCCCGGCCGGGGACGAGGATTGGGCCAAGGTTGCCCTGCAAAGCGGCAAGATCTATGTGATCTCCACGGCCAACCTGGGCAGCGCGGCGGACACGGTGATCTTCCTGCGGGATGGCAGCGGCACGTTGATCGCCTCCAACGACGACTATGGCTATACCAAAGCCTCCCGCATCGTCTTCGAGCCGACCACCACAGGCGACTATTTCATCATGGCCCGGCACCAGGACAGCACGGCCAGCGGGCCGGACACGGGCTTTGATCTGCGGGTGGAGGAGGGGGTGTGTCGCCCGGATGACCAGGAAGGGGCCACCGGGGACAACGGGCCGGGGGACGCCGGGAGCATCACCCTGGACGGCACGCCGCAACCCTTCAACTTCTGCGCCGATCCCCTCTCCACCGGCCTGGGCGACCAGGATTGGCTGCGCTTTTCCGCGGTGAGCGGGGGCGTCTACTATATCGAGACCAAGCAGTTGGGGCCAAACAGCGACACGATCCTGGAACTCTATGATCGGGATGGCACGACCCTGATCCAGCGCAACGACGATGCCGGCGCGGGCCGATCCGCCTCCCTGGTCTTCACGGCCACGGTCCCCGGCGACTATTTTGTGCGCACCACCCAATACAATTCCAACATCGCCGGCGCGGACACGGACTATCAGACCCAGATCCTGGCCGACATTCCGCCCACGCCCACCCCCACGCCCACGGCCACCCCCAGCCCAACCCTCACCCCCACGCCCACCCCCACCCCAGAGCCGTCGAACGTGCAGACCCTGATCCTGGTCAACCGGGAGCGTCTGCGTTCAGTCTATACCGACACGGCAGTCAACGATCTGGTGACAAAACTCTTCACTTTGGCCGACCACGAACAGGTGGCGGGGGTGGTGATCCCCTTGGAAAATGACCCAGCTGTGGCCGCCGCCTATGGGGCCTGGACGGCCAACCTGGGCTCTTTGGAGGACAGCGACCTGGCCAACAACGTCACCTCGGCCATCCGCAACCTGATCCTGGACTTCCTGGTCAACGCGCCCAACGTCAAATATGTGGTGCTGGTGGGGGATGACCGCATGATCCCCTTCCGTCGGGTGCCGGAGGGACCGGAGGGGGCGCTGGTCCAACAGGAGCAGGACTACGCGCCCAGTGTCAGCGCCGGGTCCACCGTGGCCGCGGCGTTGAACGCCAACATGGTGCTGACCGACGACTATATCGTGGATCGGGAACCCAGCGACTGGAAGGGCCACGAGTTCTACATCCCGGATCTGGCAACCGGACGACTGGTGGAGAGCCCAGGGGAGATGGGCGCGTTTATCGACGCCTTCCTGGCCTCGCCGGTCAACACCGTGAGCAATGTGCTGGTGACAGGCTATGACTTTGTGCAGGACAGCGGCAGCAGCATCAGCACCCTGACCCAATACGACAACCTGGCCACGGACACCACCCTGATCGGCCCCCTCTGGCCTGGGGACGCCTTGCGGACCAAACAGCTCGACGCCAGCCCCCGCTTTGATCTGCAATCCATCAACGGCCATTCCTCCCATGTGAGTACGGGGGTGCCGTCGGGCACGGACATCCAGGCGGCGGAGATCGTCAGCGGCACGGCGGATCTCTCCGGCGCGCTGATCTATGCCGTGGGCTGTCATGCCGGGTTGAACGATCCGGGCATGATAGACCTACCCCAGGCCTTTCTGCAGAAACGGGCCAACTATGTGGGCAACACAGGCTATGGATGGGGGGGCGGCGGCATTGTCTACAGCGAAGGGCTGATGCGCAACTTCACCCGGGAGCTGCTCCAGGACACCCGCGCCGAGATCGGCCCGGCCTTGGTCAAGGCCAAGCAGAAATATGTGGATCGGGCCTTTGTCTTCAACGCCTATGACGCCAAGAGCCTGATGCAGAGTACCCTCTACGGGCTGCCCATGGCCGCGGTGACCAGCGGCGGCACCCTGACCGGGGACGACGACTTCCCCGGTGTGGACACCTCTGTGCAGCCCCCCACCGCCTTCGGCGAACTCAACATGGGGTCCCTGGCCTATGGGCTGCCCAACTCCTTTGGCGCCTTTGGCGACAACAGTTCCGGGGATGGCTCGTTTCTGGATCTCCACGACAGCATCAGCTTTAGCGCCGGACAGCCGATCCAGCCCCGCTTCTACGCCGATGTGACCGCGCCGGCCGCCGGCAGCCTGCGGGGCGTTCTCTTCCTGGGCGGAAACTATTCGGACACGGTGGGCTATGACCCGGTGGTGGCCCGGCCCCACAACGAATATGTCACGGACACGAGCGAACCCGCCTTCCACAGCGACGGCTGGTCGCCCCAGGTCCCCTTCAGCCTGCAAGGCGGGGGCAGCTCTGCCAGCACGGGCGATACGGTGGTTCTCTCTTTGGGCCAGTTCAACAGCGATGGGGCCACAGAACGGGTCTACGAACAGATGGCCTTTGGCACCCTCTATTCCAACAGCAGCGACCAGACCCCGCCCACGGTGCATTTTGTGGATGGGGTGCTAAATCCCGCCACGGCCAAGGGGATGATCAAAGTGGAAGCCGAGGACGACTCTGGGGTGGCCCAAGTGTCGATCGCCTTCACCGACAATCCACTCAGCGGACAGGGCACATGGTTCAGCGCGCCCCTGGCCTACGATGCCGCCACCCAAAAGTGGACCGGGGTGATCACCGGCACGGCCACGACCCGCTATTTTGTGCAGGTGGTGGATGGCGCGGGCAATGTCACCACCGGGGACAACAAGGGCCGCTACTATCCCTTGCTGCCCCCCCTGCCCCTGGCCCCGGGCAGTCCCCTTCCCCAACGCCAGATCTTCCTGCCCCTGCTCTTGCGCTGATCCGAGAAAACAGACCCATCCTCCCGCCGGCCCCATAATTTTTTGGTGCATCGGCTTTCGACCCGTTCCAGCGTTGAGTGATCGATCTGGACTTGAATCCCGACCAGGTCCGGCTAGTTCCCACGACGCCTCGCCACAACCCCATGCGCGATCTGCCCTGCCCTCCGGCAGTTCATCCCATTGCATCGACTTCGAAGCGTCTCCTATCCCCACCGTCAGTGATTCGTTCTTGGTTCAAGAAAGGAGGAACTGAGCCCGCCCATTTATATGAACCCCAGTGTACTCTGGTCTCTATCCGATCCCGCCAAGTCTGCGCAAAGCGGAAGGCAAGGGAAATCGCAAAGAGGCCAACCGAAGAGGAAGCAGCAACAACTTTCCAGATCGACTTGCAGGAGATCCCTGTAGAGGAGGAAAAGAGATGCAAAATCGAGGAATAGACCCCACAGGCAGGGCGCGACGCATCGGCATTGGGCTGGTGGCTGCGCTGATCCTGGCTATGCTGGCGGCGTCCATCGCCATGACAGCCCAGGTTGAACCGACAGCCGTCCTGGACAGCCCCGGCCAGGAACCCATGCCCCAGGTGATCCTGGGGGCGGATGGGGTAGCCCCGGCCGCGGTCAGCGGAGACGATGGCGGCAAGTGGGAATTGGGTCTGCACGGCTCCGCCGGCAACCTGACCCAGGCCACGGCGGCCGAGCGCGCCGGGATGAAGTATTGGCTCAACGGTTGGTTTGTGACCCGATACAACTTCAACGAAAACAGCGCCTGGGAGGAGGATTTCAAGAAGGCTTCTCTGGGCGGCAAGGAACATAACTATATCGACACGGTGGATCTCCAGTTCTATGTGGGCCACGGATCCCCGGGCCGCTTCACCTTTGACAACGCCTCCCACGACGACAGCACCCTGGTCGCCCCCACAGACTGTAGCAACAGTTGGGGTGACGGGGACAACGAGTGGCTGGCCCTGACCTCGTGCCAGGTGTTGGCCGACTCGGCGGTCAGCAAGATGAAGCAGTGCATGAATAGGCAGCATCTGATCCTGGGTTTTGTCACCAACGCCAGCGCCCACAACAACTACTGGGACACCCAGGCCTATCAGTTTGGCCGCTACATGCGCTACGGCTACAACATGACCCAGTCCTGGTTCAAGGCCTGTGACGTCGCCCAGCGAGGACGCACCACCCGGGTGATTGCCGACGAGAGCGCCTGTTTCAACGACAATCCCTACTACAGCAACGTCTGCTCCGACAACGCGCCGGAGAGCGGCTATTACTACTGGTATACCCACGCCTGCGGCACCGAGACCGCCGCCTACGTGGATACTTCGGCCATGACCCTGCAGATGCCGGTCTTCCGGGTCAACCCCTATGGGCTGGACGAGGCCAATCAGGACTTCGCCCGGTTGGGCGGCGTCTTCTCCGTGCCGGTGACCCGCACAGTGACGTTGCGCTCTCCCAACGAGGATGTCGATCCGCCCCCCGGCCCTAGCGAGGACAACTTCTTGGTCGCCATGGACCAGAAAAAGACCCTGGAACTGGACAAGGATAGCGGTATCTACCAATACACGGATCTGAACCAACTGTGGAACGACACCCAGGCCATGCAGGCCCTTTCGCTCAACGCGGCCGCGGTCAACGCCATCAGCGCAGACGACGCCCAAACCATCGCCGAACGCTTCTTGAACAGCAACGGGTTGATGGGTGATGGCTCCGTCTTCTACGAAGTGGTGGCCGACAAAGTGGGCAACCTGCCTAAAACGGATGGGGTGACCAGTGCATCTGCCAGCGCCGAAGATGTGGCCAACGCAGAGGTCAACGCGGTCTGGCAGGTGATCTACACCCGTGTGCTGACCGCCCCTGTGGTGACGGCTGCCGGTGGCAGCGCCGAACAGACCTTCACCGTGGTCGGCCCTGGGGCCAAGCAGAAGGTCTATGTGCCGGTTGCGGCCCCTGTGGGCGCGGCCAGCGTACTGGCCACTGATCCAGTCGGTCTGCAAGGCGGCTGGCGGGGCGTCTCCCCGGCCATCAGCGCCGCGTCCGGCGAGCAGATCATGGCCGACATCCTGGATGTAGAGACCATCAAGCGGCTCTATCTGGTCTTGGACAAAGAAGTGACCATGAACAGCGTTCCCCTGGATGTCAAGAGCCGCACGATCCTCAGCCACACCTTGGCCTATTGGGAGAGCGCGCCGGGCAACAGCCAGGGTGAGCTGATCCCAGTCTATGAGCTGAAAGTGAGCTTGGTGGAGAAGGAAACGGATGCAGTCAGCGAAGACTTCGCCTACATCCCTGCCAGCCCGGCCTACATGCGCCCCCTGGCCCGCATCACCAACGCCCCAACCACCGGGCGCGACGAAGGCACCCCCATCACCCTGACCGCAGCCGACGCCAACCAAACCCTGAAAGCCCTGGGCATCGGCGAAGCCACCGACAACTTCGACTTTGTCATGGGCTATGCTGGCGCGAGTGGCACCTACGCCTATGAGTGGTACTTGGGCGAGGTGACGCCGGAAAACAAGATCACCGACTTGAACACTGGTGACGGTGCAAGGAACGTGACCTTCAATCTACCCGCCGTGCCCGCCGGACACGATACGGTAGTGGCAGTCAATCTGGTGGTCACAGATCTGGACGGCCCGAACCGATCCGTCGGCACCGCGGCAGCGTCGATCTTGGTCAATTCCAAGGTCTTCCTGCCCTTTGCTGTGAAGTAACCCGGAAAGCAATCGGCCAGCCAAGGATCCTGCCCTTGGTTGGCCGGTTGCTCTAGTTACAGGTCGGCGTAAACAGCTCCAGGGAAACCTGCGCTCTAGCCCGGTCCGTGACCGGGCGGGTTTACACGGTCTTCTGCGCCAGACCCGCCCGGTCACAGATCAGGCTGGAGCATTATTTTCCAGACTGCCTTCCGCCGACCTGTACTCGCTTTTCGTGCATTCTATGGATATCCCCCCACTGCGGGGGACAAAAAAATGGAGGCTATGACCCAAATGAACACACAAAAACGACTGCGCTCTCTGTTTTTCAATATGTTGTTGATCTGCACCCTGTTGATCACCCCTGGGCTGGCCCAGGCCAGCCAGACCGACAAACAGTTCGACGCGCCCGCCACCGCGGTCAAGCCCACGGCGGACGACGGCGTGCTGGAATTCGGCGTCTGGTGGGTCGAGGACTATCCGCCGGCCGGGGCGGGGGGATCTGACCTGCCCGCCACCCGGCCCGATGCTCTGGGCCTGCGCAGCAAGTTGACCTCTACCTGCCGCTTTAGGCTCTTCGGCCATTGCTTCTGGAGTTGGCCCACACCGGCCTGGACAGCTCGCTTTGTCTATGGCAATGGCAGCGCCTGGGAGGAAGATTGGAAACGGGCTGCGGCTGGCGGCAAAGAGCATATCTACATCGACACCATCGATCTGGCCTACTATGCCGGGCATGGCTCGTCGAACGGTCTGCTCTTTGGCGTGGGCGGCAACACCCATGACGACGCCTGGTTGACCTATCAGGATGCGGCCCACTCCTGGGGCAACGGGGATCTGGACTGGGTGGCCCTGGCCGCCTGCAATGTGCTGGACGATTCCCACCTGGGCGATTGGGCCAACACCATGGATGGCCTGCGGGCCATTCTGGGCTTCAAGACCACCATGGCCGATGTTCCCCACGGCGAATGGTTCGGCCAATATCTGCGGGAGGGCAATAGCATGGGCCAGGCCTGGTTCAAGGCCGCGGACAAGCTCCAGCCCCAAAACAAGATCGCCCGGGTGCTGGCCGAAGAGTCGTGGATGTTCAACGACCGCTGGTACAACCACAACTCAACCGACTACTATGACAACACCTATTGGTACTGGACCCACACGGTGGGCAGCGAACCGGCCCGCTTTGTGGACGCCAACGCCATCACCGAAATGCCGGTCTACATGGTCGCTCCCCTGGGTCTGGCGGAAGCCAATAACCGTTGGGAGACCCTGGGCACAGCCACTGGCGTCACCGTCACAGACTACATCACGGGCACCCGCATGGCCTCCCTGAGCCCTCTGCGCCCGGATGTGGACGCGTCGAGCATTCGCTTTAGCCAAGATGGCCAGTTGGAGATGGACGAGGGCAACGGTCTCTTCGCCTATAACAACTTGAGCGAACTGTGGCTAGCCCCCGGTGCCACCCCCGCCAGCACGGAAGCGGTCCAGTCCATCTCAGCCACAGATGCCATCACCATCGCCAACAAATTCCTCAGCGACAACGGCTTCCTACCCACCGACGCCCAGTTCTACGAGGTGGCGGCGGATACCCTCTCTCAGGCCGTGGGCCAGGGCGGGGTGCAGGCGTCCGGCACGGCCCAGGTGTTGAGCGAGGAGACCATGGTCAACCAGGTCATCTACTCCCGCATCGTCACCGCCACGGTGAACACGCCGGGCAAGGGCGTGGCCGAAACCGTCGAGTTCTCGGTGATGGGGCCGGGGTCAAAACTAAAAGTCTATGTGGACACCACCGCGCCGGCAGGACTGAGCGGGGCGGCTTTGAGCGCAGAGACCGTGGTCGGCGCCTTGGGCGGCTATCGGGCCGTGCAACAACCGGCCAACCGCTCGACCAACAGCCCAATGACCGTGCCCATCCTGCCCTTCGACACGATGGTAAAGATTCTGGATCTGAATGCGGCCAAGCAGCAGGAACTGGAATCCATGTTTACCCTCAGCTATGTACCCCTGGGCAATATCGACAGCCGCACGATCACCAGCAACACCCTGGCCTATTGGGAAGGGCCAATGGGGGCCAGCCAGGATCAGTTGATCCCGGTCCATGCCATTGACGTGCGCAACGTGTTGACCGACACCACCGTGGTGACCTACACCGCGTTTGTGCCGGCCAACCCGATCTACATGCCGCCCCTGGCCAAGATCGAGTCCGCCACCACGGGGACGGGCGGCCAGATTCCCGCCCAAGTGACAATGGGCATGACCTTGACCCTGACCGCGGTGGATGCCACCAAGACCCTGGCGGAGGCCGGCTATGACGCCGCCCTCACCTTCAGCCCCGGCAGCGGCGACTATCTGTACAATTGGTATGTGGATGCCGTCGCCCCGGAGAACCGGGTGGGCGTTGGGCGCACAGCCACCTTTGCCGTGCCCGTTCCCAACGGCATCGTCAAGGGCGACAACAGCGCGGTCCAACAGTCCATCATCCTGGAGGTGGTGGACAGCGGTTCCAACCGGGAGCCGAACCGCAGCTACAGCCGCATGGGCATCAGCGTGGCGCCGCCCCTCTTCCTGCCCTTTGTGATCAAATGAGGTTGGCACATCGGCCTGTACGACACGCATGATCTGAAGAGTTGACCGGGCGACCGGGTGGCGAAGTGGAATCTCACTTCGTCGCCCGGTCGCTTTTTTGGGCTTGGTTCATCCGTCGAGGAACGGGTCCCACCCAAATCGTAGGTGCGGTTTTCAACCGCACAGGTTCCATTCACCAACCATGATCATGGGAGTCGTGCGGTTGAAAACCGCACCTACGATTCACCGAAATTGGGTAGCTGTGGTGAACCATGCCGAAAATTTGAAGCAAGATCAGCGGAGAAGCGTGGGGAGGTAAAGCCAATGCCCCCGCATCTCCCTGGCCCGCACCCAGGCGGCGTCGATCAGGGTTTGCAGGGTGATCACCCGGCTGGTCTGGGGGCTGGCCTGGGCGGTGAGGGCGAGGACGGTGTAGTCCATCTGGCCGACGGTGGCGGTGGGGGGGACCTGGACGGCCACGGTCAGACTGGCGGCGTGGCCGGGGGCAACTGGGCCCACGGTCTCGGCCGCGGTGATGAGCCAACCGCTTTGGACCCAACTCACGTCATAGCTGTCGGTGATGCCGCCGGTGTTGGTGAGGGTGATGGTGTGGGTGATCCGCCCGGCGGCAGGGGCGAAGAGGGTGGGGCCGGCGGTGGTGACGGCCAGATCGTGGCGGGGCAGCACGTCCAGAAAGAGGGCGCTGGGCACGCCCCAGCTTCCTGTGGCGCTTTGGGCTTGGACGAAGATCGTATGGCGGCCTGGGGGCCATCCGGTGGTATCGATCTGGCCGGTGAGGGTTTCGGTGGCACCGTTAAAGCTGCCGTCCGCGGGGACAAGAGGCGTGGGGCTGCCGCCAGCCGCGGTTGGCGCGTCTGCGGACCATCGGGCCGCGGCGATCCCAACCACCGCTTCCGAACCCCAGCCATTGCTGTTAAAACGCGTGGCATCGCCGATCCCTGCCACGTTCACCTTTTCCCCCTGAAAAACCGCTGCAGACCCCAGGGAAAGTCCGGTGATCTCCGGCCCGGCTGGGGCGAGATAGGGTTGATAGCTGGCTTTGGCCGCATAGCCCAGGGCAGCCAGATTGGGCTGAACGATGCTGCTCTCGAAGCTGGCGCAGGACTGGAAGAAGGTGGCGCCCATCTCGAAGGTGAAGGCGGCCACGCCCAGATCGCCGTAGGCCCAGTCGGTGTTGGAGCCGTCAAAGGCGTAGAGACAGGCGGCGCTGCGGCAGACCTGGTGGCCGGTGTAAAAGCCAAATTTGCGGCCCAGGGTGCGCAGTTGGGTGTCGTTGGGCGCGGCCCCCGCGGTCCAATCCCAGGGGTAGAGGACCAGGCCGCCATAGCTGTGCAGGGAGACGAGAATGCCCGTGGCATCCGCGGGGGCGGGGTCCGTGTCCGCGGGGCCGCGCTGGTCGGGGAAAATGGCGCGCAGGTAATTTTGCAGGGCCGCGGTCTCCGGCTCGGAGGCCGGGGCGGCGCCTCGATAGAAGATGCTGCACGGGTCCGTGGACGAGCAGCCGGAGCCGGTGCAACTGTTCCATTTGAAGCTGCTGTTGCGGTTGAGGTCCACGCCATAGGTGGGGAAGGCGCAGGCGCTGGCCCGGTCCGTGTTCTTGCGCCAGGAGACCCCCTGCTCGGCCCACACCCGGCCATCCGGGTTGGCCTGGGCCAGGATGTGGACCTGGCTGAAATCGAGGATGGCGGTGATCTCCGGGTCCGTGCCGTAGCCGTTGACCAGCTCTTCGGCGAAGCGGGTGGCGGTCTCCCCGGCGGCATATTCCCGGGCGTGGACCGCGCCCATGACGAAGAGGGCGGGCTTGGGGCCGGGGATTGCCCGGTTGGTGAGGACAAGCACGTTCAGATCGAAGCCGGGCGGGCCGCTGGGGGTGGCCTTGTCCCAACTGTCGCCGATGTCGATCCACTGGGCCATGTCCGGGTGGGCGGCGGCCAGGGCGGAGAGATCGGCGTAGGTCTCGTCCACCGTGCGATAACAGGCGTAGCCGGGAATGCCGCTGACCTGATCCGGGAGGTGGGGGCGGGGCGCGTTGATCTCGGCGGTCTTGGCATGGTCGATGAGTACCCAATACCCGGCCACGGTGAGGGCGTCGATCTGGGGCTGGGTGACTTGGGCCAGGGCGTAGCCCCCAATTTGGCCGTCGGCGCGGTCCACTTCCCAGATGTCGATGCCCAGATCGACCAGGTGTTGCAGGGCTGGGGTGTCGGTGAAATAGACGCGGGCGATGAGGGGTTGATCTATTGATTGGTTGATTGACGCGGCGCTGGACGGTCCGCCGGGGACGAGGAGGAGCAGGGTGAGGAGGGAGAGGAAAAACAGAATTTTGCGCATGGTCGGGAATGGGTAGGTGGGTAGGTGGGTGAGTTGGGCGGCTGACGGATTACTTTGGCTGTGCAGATCAGGACGGTTTTGGCCTGGCAAAGTGACGGAAACGCAAAGAGCCGAGACATCTGTGGATGTCTCGGCTCTTTGCGTTTTGGCCATGAAATGCGTCAAGGCGTTTGGTCAGGATCGCCTTGGTTAACTTGGTTGCTCTTCCATGCTTCGGTCACATCTTGAAGTGCGAGACGGAGAACCTGCGCATCACCGTCTGCCAGCGCGGCGTTCAAGTAGGCAACCGCCTCGGCGGGGTCGTGCAGATCCGCGTGGAGCCCATCCAGGTATGGTGTTGTGAGTTCGCTCATTTTGCCCCCGATTGGTAAAAGTTGGACGGCCATGCTCCGATCGCCGTGAATCTTGGCCACGTTACGCAAGGCGATCAACAATTGTTCAGTGGATCCATCTTCGGCGGCGGTCAGATATTCTGCGGCCAACTCCGGATCGCTGAGTTGATTGTCGAGAAATTCGTCATAGCTTTTACTTGGCATGTTGTTTATCCTCCTGTCGATGGCGCTTATACCACCAACATCTTATCCACCGCCGCGGTCAACTCGGCCAGGGTGCTGACCTGGAGAATCGTGTCGCAGATCGGCGCGTACTTGAGCATGTCGCTGTCTCCGCTGCCCCACATGACCGGCGGCTCCGGGTTGAGCCAGAGGGTGCGGTTGGCCCGGCGGGCCATGCGGGTGAAGATCTCCAGCCGGGGGTCGTTGTGGTTGTTGCGCCCATCCCCCACCAGGATCAGCGTGGTGCGGGTGTCGATGGTGTCCATAAAGCCCCGGTCAAAGCCGTCCAGGGCATAGCCCAGATCCGTGCTGTAGTAGCCCGGGGGCATACGCACCAGGACCTGGTCCACGGCCTCGTTGGCCTCCCGACCCACAAAGTCCGGGGTGATGTATTCCAGATGGTCGATGAAGACAAAGGCGTGGGTCTTGGTGACCAGATCTTGCAGGGCGTAGATCAGGCTGAGCATGAGTTCGGAACAGTAGCGCATGGAGGTGCTGATGTCGCAGATCACCACCAGCTTGGGTTTGAGGCGGCGGTTGCGGTGTTTGAGTTCGATGGGGACGCTGCCATGCTTCATGTTGGCGCGGATGGTGGCCTTGGCGTCCAGCTGGCCGCTCTTGGCCCGCTTTTGGCGCAGGGCGATGCGGCTGCGCAGGAGCGCGGCCAGGCGGCGCACCTCGTGGCGCAGGGTCTGCATGTCCCCGTCCGAGAGGGCGGTGAAGGGGCGGTTCATCAACCCGTCCAGCTTCTCTTCGGGCCGGGTTTCGCTCATCCTTTGGGCGATGCGCTGGCCGGCAAACTGGTCCATCTGCTCGGCCAGCCCCTGCATGTTGGCCTGCAAAAGCTGGCGCATCTGCTCCATGCGTTGCCGGTTCATGCCCATTTGGGCCATGAGGTCCGAAAGTTCGTCGATGGCCTTGCGCACCTGTTTGAAGTTCATGGCCTGCTGCATACGCCGGGCCATCCACGGCCGGTAACGCAGATCGTCCATGCTGTTCAGCCCCACCAACTGGCCCAACTGTTCCAATTCCTCCGGAGTGAGTTGCGCGCCACGGAGGAGCTTTTCCAACATTTTCCGCAGCTTCTCACTAAACTGACCCAGGGCCTCGGCCAGCATGTTGGCCTCTTCCTCGCTCATGTCCTGGGTCAGGTCCATGAGGGGCGGGGCGTCGGTCGTGTCGAAAAAGAGGGGGAAAAGCTCGTCAAAGGTGGGCAGGGCGGCGGCATCCTTGACCAAGGTGGCCCGCAGCCCCAGCTTGAAGGTGGCCCGATCCTGGATGCCCAGATCCGCCACGGCCCGGAAGGCGTCGGCGCTCTCGGCCAGGCTCACCCGCACGCCGCCGGCGCGCAGGGCGGAGATGAATTGCACGATTCGGTCTTGCATGGCTGGCTCCTTTGGGGAAGCAAGGAGTAAGGAGTGACGAGTAATTTGTTGGGTTGACCCAGGATCGGCATCGAAGGAACCCGTTGGTCAACCCAATAAATTACTCGTTACTCCTTACTCATTTTCTCCGCTCAACAACACTGCCGCCCTGGGCCAACTGTCGACGCACCTTTTGCAGGTCGGTCTCGTGTTTGAGGAGGACGCTGAGGGTGGTTTCCAGGGTGGTGGCGTCCAGCCCCTTGGCGTTGAGGGCGACCAGGGCCTTGGCCCAGTCCAAGGTCTCGCTGATGCTGGGGGACTTGCGCAGGTCCAGATCCCGCAGGCGTTGGACCAGGGCAACGGCCTGTTCGGCCAGCCTGGGGGCCAGCTCCGGCACCTTCAGCTTGACCACGGCCAACTCTTGCTCCAAAGAGGGATAGCCGATGAAGAGGTAGAGACAGCGGCGTTTGAGGGCCTCGCTCAGTTCCCGAGTGTTGTTGCTGGTGAGGAAGACCAGGGGTCGATGCACCGCGGCCAGGGTGCCCAACTCCGGCACGCTGACCTGGAAATCGCTCAGGACCTCCAACAGAAAGGCCTCGAACTCGGCATCGGCCCGGTCGATCTCGTCGATGAGCAGGACCGTGGGCTTCTCGCTGAGGATGGCCCGGAGCAAAGGACGTTGGAGCAAGAAGCGCAGGGAAAAGAAGACATCCTCCTCGTTGGCGATGCGGTCCGCGGCCTCGGACAGGCTGGCGGAACCGGCCAGGGTCTCGCTCAGCCGATCCCGCAGGAGTTGGGTGTAGAGGAGTTGCTTGGCGTATTCCCATTCGTAGAGGGCCTTGGTCTCGTCCAGCCCTTCGTAACATTGCAGGCGGATCAGCTCCCGGCCTGTGGCCGCGGCGATGGCCTTGGCAAGCTCGGTCTTGCCCACGCCAGCGGGGCCTTCGGTCAGCAGGGGCTTGCCCAGTTGCTGGCTGAGGTAGACGAT
>CAZKEX010000028.1:0-2103 GCA_964551895.1 uncultured Caldilineaceae bacterium
GCCGACCTATCCCGGCAACAAGAACTTCATGCTCTACAGCGCCGTCCCCCGGCCCCTGACCGGCACCAATCTGGCCGTCCACATTGGCCGCTGGTTTTCCCTTTTGCTCTCCTTGGGTACCCTCTGGTTCACCTTTGGTATCGCCCGCTTGGCCTTTCCCCGCTCTCCCGCCCTGGCCCTGCTGGTCATGGCCACCGCCGCCGCCATTCCCCAGTTTGGCTTTATCAGCGCCAGCGTCAGCAACGACGCCCTGATCATCCTTGTCTCCACCGCCACCCTCTATTGGATGCTTGTGCTGCTTCGCCGGGAGATCACCGCCCCCATCTCCTTTGGGGATTGGTCCATTTTGGGGCTGTTGCTCTCCCTGGCGGCCATCAGCAAACTCCAGGGGCTGAGTCTCTATGTGCTGGCGGCGGTTGTGGTGCCCCTTCTGTGCTGGCAACGGCGAGATTGGCGGCTTTTTGTCCGGGCCGGGTTGATTCTGGGGATCAGTTTTGGGGTGGTTGCCGGGTGGTGGTATTGGCGCAACTATCGGCTCTACCAAGACATTTTTGCCATTGGCCAACTGTTGGAGATCGAGGGGTTGCGCACAGAAGCCCAGACGTGGGCGGCCTTTTGGGGTGAACTGCGGGGCTTGCGCTATTCGTTCTGGGGATTGTTCGGCTGGTTCAGCATTCTGCTGCCGGTCTGGATCTACAGAGTGCTGGACGCTGTGACGGTGTTGGCCGTGGCTGGCCTGGCCCTGTGGATCGGGGAGTCTGTGCGCCACGACAGGCCAGCCAACTGGCTGCGCAATCCCCAAGCGCGGGTTTGGCTCTGCCTGCTGATCTTTGCCGCCATGCTGATCGGGCTGATGCTCTACTGGCTGACCTTTGCCATCAGCAGCCAGGGCCGACTGCTCTTCCCCGGCATCAGCGCCTACGGTGTGATTCTTGTGGGCGGGATCTATCACCTGTTGCGCAGGCTCAAATTCCCCCGGCCCACCCTTGCCCTGATCGGGCTGCCCCTCATCCTGCTGGCCAGTTCGGTCTACGCGTTGACCGTGCTGCTGCCCGCCAGCTATGCCGCTTCCGTCCCCGTGGCCGTCGTGCCGTCCACCGCCCAGCCCGTGGGCAAGATCTATGGGGATTCCCTGGAATTGGTGGCCGTGGATCTGCCCACCCAACGCTTTCAGACCGGGGACGATGTGCCCATCACCCTCTATCTACGTGCCCTGGCCCCCCAGACCCAAGATCGGGAACTCTTTGTGCAGTTGCTCAACCAGGAAAATCTCGTGGTCGGCAACATCACCACCCAGCCCGGTTGGGGACGCAACCCCACCACCCTGTGGCAGCCGGGCGCCATCTATGCCGACACCTATCTGGTCACGGCCTGGGACAATATCAGCCACCGCTCGCCCCTCTTGGCCAAGGTCTATGTGGGCTTTGTCGAGCCAGAAACCGAGACGCTGCTGCCTGTGCAGGGGGACGAGGGATCGCCGGCCAGCCGTACCGTGGGCACAGTGCAGTTGGTTCCGCCCATTCAGTCGGCGCCGCAATGGCCCGATCTCAAACAGATCGACACCCGCTTTGGCCACGGCGGCGTGGATGTGATCCAGCTCGTCGGCTATGGGTCCCCGGTCCAATCGGCCATGGCCGGTGAGGAGCGGTTGAGCCTTTCGCTCCGCTGGCAGGCATCGGCGCCCCCCGGGGCCGACTACATCGCATTTGTCCACCTGATCGACAGCGCTGGAAACTATGTGGCTGGCTACGATCAACCCCCAGCCGAGGGCCGCTTCCCCACCAGCCTGTGGCAGACCGGTGACGCCAGCCTGAGCGACTTCGTCATCGCCCTGCCGACCGACCTTGCCCCCGGCAGCTATGAACTATGGGCCGGTCTCTACGACCCCGCCAGCCCGACGCTAGATCGCCTGCCCATCACCGCCAGCGACCGCCCAACAAAAGACAACCGTGTCCAGTTGGACACGGTTGTCTTGCGGTAGTTGGTTGGGTGGGTGGTTAGTTTGTTGGTTGGTTAGTTGGTTAGTTGGTTAATTTGTTGGGTGGTTAGTTGGTTTGTTTGTTGAGTGGTTAGTTAGTTTACGATACGCCAACCATCCAACCA
>CAZKEX010000028.1:2203-14060 GCA_964551895.1 uncultured Caldilineaceae bacterium
GTTGGTTTGTTTGTTGAGTGGTTAGTTAGTTTACGATACGCCAACCATCCAACCAGCCAACCAACCACCCAACCACCCACCCAACCCACTACTGCCCACATTGCCAGGGGGTATAATTATCCTGGAAGGGGTAGATGCGGAACTCTGCTTCGCCCCGATCTATGTTGCCTGTGGAGTGGACCACGACGTTGTTGACCCACTGCTCGATCCAGTAGGGCTGGCCCGCGCCACCATAACGGTAGGGGTCCACGGGCAGACCGTCGATCTTGAGATAGCCCGAGGGGACGACAGATCCCACGCCCTTGGGGATGGCCCGGATCCATGTGCCATCGCCGTTCCGGGTATAGACCCGGATCCAGGCATAGTTCTGGGGTTGGGGCGGCACACAGGTGATCAGGTTGCCCACCATTGGCCCGACATCCAGGAGGATCCAACTCAACTGGGCCGAGGCTGTTCCCATATGCTCGTAATATTCCATGCGCACCGTATGCACACCGGCGCTCAGGGAGATCTCCCGGCTGAAACTCGTCTTTGACATATCCTGCCACTGATCGATGATCAGATTTCCGTCCACAAAGAGCCGCACCCCGTCATCCGTGGTGGTGGTGAAGCGATATCGGCCTGCCGAGGCAAAGTTGACATTGCGGGTCCAGCGCACAGAGAATTCGCTGGCTCTCACCCCCGCAGCCGGAGAACCGTCGCCCCAATCGAAGTCGATGGCGGCATCATCCCGCACCAACACCGGCGCACCGGTCAGGGTCATGTTGTTGAAGTATTCGCCCCGCCATGTGGCGCTGGGCGCAGGGGCCGGGGGCGGCGTGGAGCCGGACAGCTTTTGCCAGCTCAACTTGGCCACGGCAAATTCCGCGTTCTCGTAATACTCCACCTTCAAATAGTGGGGACCGGCGGTCAAGGCCACATCCGCCGTGAAGGTGGTGGCCGGCTGCTCCCGCCACTGGTCGATGATCAGCCGATCGTCCACCCAGACCCGCATGCCGTCATCTGTGACCGCGGTGAAGCGATAGGTGGCCGCCTCGAAATCCACAAACCGGGTCCAGCGGGCAGAGAAACCATCCGCCGGAATGGCCGGGTCCGGGGATCCCAGCCCCCAGTCGTTGTTCAGATTTGGCTCGAAGCGGTTGAGTACCGGCCCGCCGGACAGGGTCTTGTTGTTCCAATAGGCCGCCTGCCAAGAAGGGTCGGTCGTCCTGGTTTTGGCCGGATCCAGCGCAAGGGCCGGAATCGTCAGCCCTTGCAAGAGCAAGGTCAGTACCAGCACAAAATAGAGTATTCTCGAAGTTCGGGTCATCGTGCACCTCCTATGCGCACCGTCAATGGTTGGTACCAGCCCAGAATTGCATCGGCAAGAATCTTGGGCAGCGCCCCCACGGACCAAGCTCTGGTCTCTGCCATGGAATGATCCGGGATGAAAAGTGGCGCTGATCTATAAACGTATTATACCATGAGAATGTTGCAGAATTCCTGATGACTGTACTGTAAAAGCTGGTTTTCACCGCAAAGTCGCAAAGGGCGCAAAGGTTTCAAGAAAAGTTGAGAAGAGAAAACCTGTTTTTCTTTGCGCCCTTTGCGCCCTTTGCGACTTTGCGGTGAATTCTTAGTTTTCGCAGTCGAGTCCCTGGTGAGTTTTGGACATACTCCAAACTGACTTCCCGATCCACCCGAAAGGACCACTCATGCCTCACCCACCGCAGCCCGACATGCCCGACTTCCCGCCCGAATTGGCCGTCTTTGCCACCCATCGCTCCATCCGCTTCTTCAAACCGGAGCCCCTGGCCCCCGGCCACACCCAGTTGATCATCGAGGCCGGCCGCCGCGCGCCCACGGATGCCCAGGGCCACATGTACAGCTTCATCCGCATCACCGACCCTGGCCTGCGGGACGAGATCGCCACCCTGTGCGCGGATCAACAGCACATCCGCGACTGCGCCGAGTTCTTTGTCTGCTGTCTGGATGTGTACCGTCTGCGCCAACTCATCGAACACCGGGGCGGAGAGTTTGGCATGGAGGCCCGCATCTCCCTGCTCTACGGCGCCAGCGACACCACAATGGTGGCCCAAAACATGCAGATCGCCGCCGAGCTCCTGGGCTATGGCACCTGCTACATCGGCGGGGTCCAAAACAACACGGACGTCATCGCCCGTCTGCTCCACCTGCCCGCCGGGGTCCTCCCCCTCTACGGCCTCTGCATCGGCGTCATCGACCAAGAAAAGCTGCCCCGGCTCAAAGAGCGCGTCCCCGGCGACCTCTGCTTCTTCGACAACGCCTATCCCGCCGCCTTCGCCCCCGCCGACCTGGACCGAGCCTACACGGCCATGAGTCCCCTGCGAGACTGGTACGCCAGCATCAGCCGCTACTTCACCACCAACGGCACCATGCACAAACGGGAAACAGTCATGCGCCGGGCCTGGGAACAGCAGGGGCTGATGCCGGAATAGAGGAATATCGAGTATCGAGTATTGTGTATCGAGTATCCGTCGTTTGCAACGGGGTTTCACTGCACAGAAGCCAGCGCAGGTTGAGTAGCCGCCGCCAAAATTTCCGCAAACCATTCACTCACTGGCGGCGTATCGCTTGTGCTGAGTGCGAAGCGTATCGAAGTAAAACCGTAGCGGGTTATCCCATCACTATGTCCCCAATCCAAAATCCAAAATCAGAAATCCAAAATCCACCATGCACTTTGACGCCCTAACCCTAGCCGCCGTGACCGCCGAACTCAACACCGCCATCGTCGGCGGACGTGTCCAAAACGTCCTCCTGCCCGATGACCGCACTGTGGGCTTCGAGATCTACGCCCAGCGGGAGCGCCGCTATCTCCTCATCACCACCGCGCCCGAGGCTGCCCGCGTCCACCTGGTGGACCACAAGCTGCGCCGAGGTACCGACGCCACGCCCCCCATGCTCCTCCTCCTGCGCAAATATGCCCGGGGCGGTCTCCTGGCCGCGGCCCGCCAGCCCGACCCCACGGAGCGGGTCCTGATCATCGACTTCGACCACCCGGAACACGGCGTCACCCATCTGATCGTCGAACCCCAAGGCCGCCACGCCAACCTGATCTTCACCAACCCCGGCAACCGCATTCTCGACTGCACCGTCCGCGTCCCCCCTGGCCAATTCACCCAGCGGGTCGTCCTTCCCGCCCGCCAATATGCCCCGCCCCCGGCCCAGACCGGCCTCTCCCCCCTCACCCAGGCGGGGGAACTGGCCCACGCCGCCGCCCACAGCCAAGGCCGCCTCTGGAAGGCCCTCATCGCCCACGGCAACGGCATCAGCCCCACCCAGGCCCGGGAGATCGCCCACCGCACCACCGGCGACGCCAACGCCTCCGCGGCCAGCGTCGATCCAAACTCTTTGAAAAGCGAGTTGGACCTGCTCTGGTCAACCGTCGCATCAGCCCGCTGGGAGAGTGGCCTGGTGTTGGAAGAGGGGGCGGTCGTGGGCTTCTCGCCCTATCCTGTTCATTTCCGCGGGGAGTGGGTGGGTACCCCCACCATCAGCGCCGCCTTGGAACAGTTTTATTCCCCCAAGACCGAGGCCGCCCAGCCCAAGGTCATCAAAGAATCCGACCCCTACGCCGGGCTGCGGGGATCCGTCAACGGCCTGATCCGCCAGTCCGAGAAGCGCGTCCAACGCCAACTCACCGCCCTGGCCGGGGACGCCCCCGCGCCCGGCGAGCCCGAATCCCTGCGCCTCCAGGCCGAATGGCTCCTGGCCCTCAGCGGCCAGATCACCCCAAACCAGCCCTTTCTCGATGTGCCCGTGGGCGACGGTGATCCCTTACGCATCGACCTCGACCCCCGCTACACCCCGGTCGAACAGGCCCAACGTATGTTCAAACGGGCGGGCAAACTGGACCGGGCCGCCCGCTTCATCCCCGGCCGCCGAGCCATCTTGGAAAGCGACCTGGCCTTCCTCGACCAACTGCGCACGGACCTGGCCCTGGCCCAAGCCCAGCCGGAGATCGCCGCCGTCCAAGAGGAGCTGCGGGACGCCGGTTTTGTGCGCCGCCGCCGCAAGCACGACAACACGCCCAGGGCCGGCAAGGCCACCGCCCTCTTCCTGCGCTTCCTCAGCGACGACGGCTTTCCCATCCTCGTGGGCCGCAACGCCCGCCAAAACGAGATCGTCACCTTTGGCGAGGCCAAGGCCGACGACCTCTGGCTCCACGTCCGGGACATGCCCGGCGCCCACGTGGTCATCCGCAGCGGGGGCCGCCCGGTCAGCGACGAGACATTGCGCGCCGCGGCCCAACTCGCCGCCTTCCACTCCCGGGCCCGGGACGAGCGGGCCGTGGCCGTCATGGTCACGGAGCGCCGCCACGTCAGCCGTGCCCCCGGCGGCCGCCCCGGTCTCGTCCACGTCCGCACCAGCCAAACCATCACCGTGCCGGGGGAAGATCCCAAATTGACATGACAAAATTTTGGCGTATAATTAGCCATATCTGCTAATTTTACGCCAAAGGAGAGCGAAATGAACCCGTTGCCCCAAATTGCCCCCATCAGCGACATGCGAGTGCGTCAAGCCCAAATCATCGAAAGGGCGCGGCGCGGCCCCATTATTCTGGTGGAGCGCGGCAGCCATCCGGCTTTGGTGGCAATTTCTCCGGAACAATGGAATGCCCTGGCCGAACGAATGGAATACTTGGAGGATGTGGCGGCCATCTACAAAAAAAAGTGGGAACTTGCCACGGGCCAGGATGAGATGGAGGAAATCTCGCCGGAACAGATAGCAGACTGGTTGGGCGAAGGTGTACCGGCTTAAGATCAGCCGGGAGGTCAACCGCACCATCGACCGCTTGCCCGGCAACGTCCGCCAACGAATCCGCCAAGCCATCGCCGGATTGACCCGGGATCCCCGTCCACCGGACGCTAAGTTAATGACCGGTGATCTGTCAGGGTACTATCGTCTGCGGCTGGAAAACTACCGGATTATCTACACCGTGGACGATGAGATCGTTGTGGTTGAATTGTTCCGGGTTGCCAAACGCACATCTCGCACCTATGACGATCTGCCGTAGATGGGAATCTGCGTTATCTGTGTTATGCTGTACACACCTGACAAACTGTACAGAATGTTCATTTGAACTGGAGCCACAGATCATGGATCAGCAAAGTCTCGGCGTCACCGAAGCCCGCAGCAAGTTTAGCGAGATCGTCGATCGCGCTCGCTATTTGGGCGAAACCACCGTGTTGATGAAAAGCGGCAAGCCCGCCGCCGCCATCGTCCCGTACATGCTTTTGGAGCAATGGCAACAAGACCGCGCTCAGCTTTTCGCTTTGATCGAGCAAATCCAAGAACGCAATACGGACGTGGGTATGGACGAGGACGAACTAATGGCCTTCGTGAATGACGCGGTACACGAAGTACGCGCCGCCGCGGATTGACCCAGAAGGTCAGCAATCACGTCGCTGATCTGTTGATCGTCACACCACGCATTTTCCTCGAATGGTGGCAAGCACACGAGGCCAAATAGTTGTTCAACACAAAAAAGGTGGGCGAATCTCGATTCGAGATTTGCCCACCTTTTTGTTCTTTTTAAAAAATCCGCGCTAATCCGCCAAATCAGCGTCATCCGCGGCCTATTTTTCTACATCCCTACGACCCAAAATCTATATCCACCCCGCCCCGGCGGGCCTTTTTCTCTTCTTGCTGGGCGGCCTTGGCCAACTCTTCGTCGCTGCGTTGGATGGCGTGGTCGATCAGGGCCCGGGCGGCCAGCAGCCCTTCTTTACGGGCGGCGTAGGCGTGGGTCCAAAACTCTTCGGGCAGCCCCAGGTCGTTGTGCTGGATCTCGTCGAGGATGCCCCCCACCCCTTCGATCAGCCAGAGGGTGGCGTTGAAGGCGTCCGGGCGCTCGCTCTTGGGCTGCCGGGGCGGATCCTCGTAGGTCGGCTCGTAGGCGGCGGCCCCACTCTTGCGTGAACGGCGTTGTGCGCGCTCCGCCGGTTTGGGCTTGGCCGTCCCGGCATCAGCTTTTGCGCCGGGTTTTGTGCCGCCAACGCCAAAGTCAAAGCCATCCGCAGCGCCGTTGTCAGAGGGGGTGGATGTTGATTTGCCGTTTGATGAGCGTTTTTCCTCAGCCACTGCTCTTCTCCCCTTGCCCAGTTTGTCACAACAATCCGCTATTCCGCTATTCCGCTATCAACTTCCCAATCCCCAATCCCCGATCCCGGATCCCCTACCGCTCCACAATCACCCGCATGACCGGATGGGCACGGGCGCCAAAGCGGAACTTGTACTCTTCGTCCCCCTGCATAAAATCGAACTGCTCGTTGCCAAGGGCGATGGAATATTGGATCGCATAGGACAGGAGTACCCAGCCGGGACTGAGTTGGGCGTATTGTTCGGGATCGTAGCCCGAATTATACAACAGAAGTCGCTGATTGTACTCGAAGGCGAAGAGGGTGGCGGCTTTGTAGCCATCCAAGGTCAGGAAAAAGAGCCGTAGTTGGCCAATTTCCAACATCCTGTGGGCGACGGCACGGAAGAAGCGCTTCATTTCCAGGGTCATAAAGATGGCTTTGTTGGGATCGCTGAGCATCTGCAGGCGGATAAAATCATCCACCTCGGCGTCCAGATCGTGTTTGGGCCCCACCATGTAGAAGCCCACCTCGGCCTCTCGCTCGGCCCGGCGCTGTTTGCGGCGGATCTCGTGACGGTGCTTTTTCTCCACCTGTTCCATCAAATAGCCATCGTACGTGGCCGGGAGATGGATGCTGGGGGCCACATCTTCTTGGAAGAGCTGGGCCGTGTACCCGGCGGCGTTGAAGATGTCCGGCAGCAGGCGATAGGTCATAGAGACATCGGGCAGGTTGCACAGATCCAGCACATCCCAGGCTGGAGCGGCAGGGCTGCGAAGCCATTGGGCCAGGGCGGCGTAGACTTCGCTTTCCCACCCGGCGGCTGCGATCAGGTCCAGGTAGTCGCTGACCTCCACACAGCCCACAATGTTGAGTTTTTTCTCGCCGTCTCCGGTCTCCACAAGATAGAGGGGGGCAATGCCGACCAGGGTGGCCGTCTCTGGGCAGCGGAAGGCGACGATCCAGAGATCCCCTTCGCCCAGCTCTTCCCACCACAGAGTCTGCCACTCGTAGGTGAGAAAAAAGGTGTCCGAGCGGCTGCGCGAGACCAAGCCATTCCATTCGGCGGCCAATGCCTGGAAGCCGGTAGACTGCCCATCCGGTGCGTAGGTGGTGACGGCCAGGGATCTCGGCGAGGGCGTTACCCCATGGTCGTCCGATGGCGTCGCAGGTCGCAGGCGATCTGGGGCGGGTGGTTGACAAGTCATAGTGGGTCCGATCTTGAACTGATTGACAAGAAATGCGCCGTTTGGGCAAGTGGTGCGTTCCCCAAACGGCGCTGATGGTTTTGGTTGATTATAAAGCCCGCAAGGACTTCTTCCAAGTAGGCTAGCTTCCGGGTCTTGGGTGATCTGACCCTTGGTTGCCCATCCTGCGCATGACAACAAGGATAGCAAACAGGATGACAAGCCCGATCACCATAAGCCCGCCGACCCAGTTGTCGAAATTCAGGCCACTGCGTCTCGGAACCGGCGTCATCAAAACCGGGGCCTGGCCTTCCGGGGTAATGGGGCGGTTGCTGCCGATCTCTTCTCGGCCCGCGTCTTGCACGTTGGGATCAAAGACCGGGGTGCCGGCGGCCTGGGTGGCCAGGGCAATGGCCTGGGCCAAAAGGGTGGCGTCCGGGACAACCTTGTTCGGATCGGCTGCCGCACCCACCTCTCCTGTGGCCGTCGGTGTGGCCGTTGCTATCTCTGGAATGGCTGTTGGTGTGGCTGTTGGTGTAGCTGTCGATGTGGCCGTCGATGTGGCCATTGATGTGGCGGATGGCATGGGGGTGATCGTCGGCGTGGGCACGGCTGGCGTGGTGATGCACAGGCGCACCTCGTCCAGATAGGCCCAAGTCCGCGCCCCGTTGCCGTCGTTGTAGACATTGAAATAGATGAAGAATGTTTTGCCCACATACCCTGTCAGATCTTTTTGGCGCAATTCCCAACTGTTCGCATTGCTCAAAACACGGTCGGGATAGGGATCTGACAGGGTGGATAGATCCGGATTGAGCAGAATCAACTCCTGGCGGTCACTCACATTGCTGGGATGTGGGTCCGGGGCCTGGTCCGTACGGGATTTTATCTGATAATACAACGTCGAGTTGATGGCATTGGAGGGGATGGTGATCATCTGGCGCACAGACGAATAGGTCGGCACATTGGGGGTGATGGCGTTCGACGGCACACCCAGGCGCATGGACCGCCCACCGCTAAATCGCTCCCCGGTATCATAGCTGGGCGGATATGGATCTAGACCGATGATCCAATCACCGTTCTCCTCAAAGCCCCCGTTGCGGACCAGGTTGTTGATCCCAACACACACCTCCGCCGTCGGCCCGGGCGTGAAGGTGGGGGAGGGGGTCTGGTTGACCGGTGTGGGGGTGGCGCTGGGCGTCGATGTCGATGTCGCCGTCGCCGTGCCGCTGGCCGTCGGTGAGGGCGATGTGGTCACCGTGGCAGATGGGGAGGGGGTCCGTGTGGCCGTGGCCGGGGGCTGGGTGTCGCAGGCCCGCAGTTGCACATCGTCCAAATAGAGGGCCGTGGTGCCGCCGCCCCCATCGTTGGTCACGGCAAAGAAGATGCGGATCTTATCCGTCAGAGCTTTAACGTCGGTCAGATCCCGGGTCACGAACAGCCATTCCTGGGCCGCGGCGTCTACTTCGTCCGTGTCCCCATCCCCATCCACATCCATGATGGCGATAGAGGCTAAGTCGGACCAGATGCGCTTGATGAACTGGTTGTTGTAGCCGTTGTAAATGTCGATATATTGCAGATCGTTGCCCGGGTTGCCGCCGCTGATGGGCCAATAGCGCATGGACAAGGTGAGGGAGGAGGCAAAGGTAGGGATCTGGATAGTCTGTTGCGCGGCGCTGATGCTGGCCACATTGGTCGGGCCGACAATGCCCAGGCGCATGGACCAATCGCCACGATACGCTCGATCCGTGGTGTATTGGGGCGGGCTTTCCACGCCCACCAACTCCCAGCCGGTTCGAGTTTCAAAGCCGGGGTTGATCAGCAGCTCTTCGCAATAGGCCTGGGATTGTGCCACCACAGGAGGAGCGGCAACCGGCAACGCCAAACTGCCCGAAGCGCCGCCCAGAAGCACGGTCAGAATCAAGATGCACCCCAGCAGCAGACGCTGAGAAATCAGCCGTGCTGGGGAGAACGCCAGTGCCAAAACATTGAACGGTCGCAAGGTCGTACCTCCTGAGTGGGGAGCGGTAGTCCGGTACGCAGATTGTACCACACTGGTGATCGTGCCGCAATCGTAACGGAAATAAAAAAGACTATGTCAACAGCCTGGATTTGGTGGGTCCGGTCAAAGGGACCCTGTTTCCCCTCAATCTCTTTGGTTTTGCCCCTTCCTGTGATACACTCCTTTGTGGTTTCGTCCCAACTCGCCCCCACTGCACGACACTCCCTATCTTCCATCATATGACAAGCACATGAACTCAAAAATGAGGATTCCAATGGCCAAATCCAGCAAGAAAAACGCCGCCGGGCAGAACAACGCCACCAAGGACTCGTCCAAACCCCAATACGCCGCAGCTATCGATCTGGGCGGCACCAAGGTGCTGGCCGCCATCGTCGATGAAAACCACACCATTCTGGCCACAGCCAAGATCAAGACAGACGTGGGCGGCGGTCCCGAAAGCGTGATCGCCCAGATGGCCGCCGGGGTGGTCAAGGCGGCCAAGAAGGCCAAGATCAACGCCGAGGATCTGGTGGCCGTGGGGGCCTGTGCGCCTGGCCCTGTCAACCCGGCCACGGGCATGGTCAGCCGAGCGGTCAACCTGGGCTGGACCGAGCCGGTGGCCCTGGGCGACCTGCTCAGCAAGGCCCTGGGCGGCACGCCGGTCGTTGTGGAAAACGATGTCAACGCCGGGGTCTATGGCTCGGTGGTGGCTGGGGTGGCCAAGGGCAAGCAGGATGTGGTGGGCATCTTTGTGGGCACAGGCATCGGCGGCGGGCTGGTCTTGGATGGCGAACTGCGCCGGGGGGCCCGCTGGGGCGCGGGAGAGCTGGGCCACGCCATCATCATGGCCGATGGCCCTGTGTGCGGTTGCGGCAATCGGGGCTGCATCGAATCCCTGGCCAGCCGCACGGCCCTGGAACGGGATCTGCGCCTGGCCTTGGACGCCGGCCGAGAGAGCATCATCACCGAGTTGATGAACGGCAAGGACGGCCGCATGACCAGCGGCGTGATCTCCGCCGCCCTGGAAGCCGGCGATCCCCTGATGACGGAACTGATGGGCCGCAGCAATCGTTATTTGGGACTGTTCACCGCCTCCATCGTCAATATCTTGGACCCGGAGATGGTGGTCTTTGGCGGCGGCGTGGTGGAAAAGCTGGGCGATGCCATGCTCGATCCCATCCGCACGGTGGCCGAGGCCAACTATCTGCAAAAAGAGGGCAAGGTGGAGATCGTGGCCGCCCACCTCAGCGACAATGCGGCCATCATCGGCGTCGCCGCCCTGGCCCGAGAGACCTATAGCTAGGCAACACGCATAGACCGTCGCCAATCCTACAGTCTGCCCGGCGCAGATCGTGCTAGACTATGGGGAATAGAACGCGGATGACGCGGATTTGGCGGATTTTCGCTGATTTTTTGAAAAAATCCGTTTTGATCCGCCAAATCCGCGTCATCCGCGTTCTATTCGGACCTTGTCAACGCCACACCGAACAGGACATCCATGACCATCTTGCTTTTGATCCGCCACGGCGAAAATGATTGGGTGGGCAGCCACCGCCTGGCGGGACGCACCCCTGGCGTTCATCTCAACGACAGGGGCCGCCAGCAGGCCCAAGAGGTGGCCGACCGTCTGGGGGGACAGCCCATCACCGCCGTCTATTCCAGCCCAATGGAGCGCTGCATGGAGACCGCCCGGCCCCTGGCCGATGCCCTGGGGCTGACGGTGATCCCCCACGACGGGGTGATCGAGGCCGATTTTGGCGAGTGGCAGGGGGCCAACCTGAAGGATCTGGCCAAACTGCCCGAATGGCAGTTGGTCCAACACTATCCCAGCGGCTTTCGCTTCCCCGGCGGTGAGACCCTGCGAGAGGTGCAGAGCCGCATGGTGGGGGCATTGGCCCAGATCGTCGAGGATCACCCCAAACAGGTGGTGGCGGTCTTTTGCCACAGCGACGTGATCAAAACCGCCGTGGCCCATTTTCTGGGCACACCCCTGGATCTCTTTCAACGCATCATGATCGACACGGCGTCCATCAGTGTGATCGGCTTTCACCCCGCCGGTCCCCATATCATCCGCATCAACGATGCTGGGACCTTGCCCATTTTCAAGCAGCCAGAAGAGTCTACTGCCACAGAGACCCCCAGTATACAGGAAGGAGGCGGCCAGCCATGACCGATTTTACCTATGATCTGAAACCCGTCCAGCGCATCATCGCCGATGCCGTGGGCCAACCGGGCAACCGCACCTTTTTTCTGCAAGCCCGCCAAGGCGCCCGCCTGGTCAGCTTGATCATGGAAAAACAGCAGGTGGCCGCCCTGGCAGCCAGCACCCTTCAGCTTCTGGAAGAGTTGGAAGAACGGAACCCCAAGTTGCCCCGGGCCCGCAGCCAGGTCAAACGGCTCTCCTTGGATATGCCTCTGAACCCGGCCTTTCGAGTCGGTCAATTGGGGCTGGGGTATGACGAAGAGGCGGATCTGGTGGTGATCGTAGCCCAGTCTCTGGCCCTGTCCGATGCAGAAAGGGAGACGGGCCGGGAAGTGGAACCGGATGACGAGGATCTTCCCCTGGCCTTTGC
>CAZKEX010000028.1:14160-15244 GCA_964551895.1 uncultured Caldilineaceae bacterium
GACGGGTACGACGATGACGAGGATGAAGAAGCGCGCGCTGGGGCAACCAAGGTTGTCCTGGCCCGATTCTACGCCACCCGCAGCCAGATGCGCGCCCTGGGCGAACATGCCCTTCAGGTGGTCCAAGCCGGACGCCCGGATTGCCCCCTCTGTGGTCGGCCCATTGATGCCCACGGCCATTTCTGCCCCCGCACAGATGGCCACGCCTTCCCCATATTGATCTGAATAGTGGGGTTCAATATGACGGTTCTTACCTCCTCATGACCACCTCGTCTGCCAAGCAGACTGCTCCCGATGCTGGGGGCAGCCCTGTGATTCGCGTGACACCGGCCCAATTGCTGGTTGCCCTGGCCCAGGGCGAGATGGACACCCGCGGTCTGCTGCCCTATAGCTCAAATTACAACTTTTTGGTCACCGTGGCGGATGGCGACATGCAGGTGCCGGCGGTCTACAAACCCCGGCGCGGGGAGTCGCCCCTGTGGGACTTTGCCCAGGGCACCCTCTGCCTGCGCGAGCGGGCGGCCTTTGTGATCAGCGATCTGCTGGGCTGGGATCTGGTTCCCCCCACCGTGCTGCGAGACGGTCCCCAGGGTCTGGGCAGTGTCCAGTTTTATGTGGATGTCCTGCCGGAGGATCACTATTTCACCGTGCGGGAGGATGCTCGCCACGCCGAGACGTTGCGCCGCATGGCGCTTTTTGATGTGGTGATCAACAACGCAGACCGCAAGAGCGGCCACTGCCTGATCGATCGCCAGGCCCGGCTGTGGGCCATCGATCATGGCATCTGTTTTCACGAAGAACACAAGCTGCGCACGGTGATCTGGGAGTTTGCCGGGCAACCCATCCCCCCAGACCTCATGGCGGACTTGACCGATTTTCAGGCAATGCTGGCCGACACGGATCGCGCCGAGGCCCAGGAACTGCACCATCTGCTGGGCGTCAGAGAGTACGATGCCCTGGTCGACCGGCTCAACGCCTTGGTGGATGCCGGGACCTTCCCCGCCCCCCTCTCCCACCGGCGCAACTTCCCCTGGCCGCCGATCTGAGAAACGAGTAATGAGTAACGAGTAATGAGTAACGAGTA
>CAZKEX010000028.1:15344-22785 GCA_964551895.1 uncultured Caldilineaceae bacterium
AACGAGTAGTGAGAAACGAGTAATGAGTAACGAGTAATACGTGGTGGGGACAATGGATCGTCTTTGAGACAACATATCGCCCCCACCACACATTACCCATTACTCATTACTCATTACGTAAAGGACTCTCTATGAAAGCTGTCGTGATGGCTGGTGGCGAAGGGTCGAGACTGCGCCCGTTGACGATTGGGCGGCCCAAGCCCATGGTGCCCATTGTCAACAAGAACGCCTTGGCCCATATCTTTGATCTCCTGAAACATCACGGCATCACCGAGGTGATCGTGACCTTGCGCTATCGGGCCTCGGCCATTCAGGACTTTTTTGGCGACGGCGCCAATCTGGGCATGCATATCGAATATTCTGTGGAAGAAGTGCCTTTGGGCACAGCGGGCAGCATCAAACATGCCGCCGCGCTGCTGGACGACACCTTTTTGGTGATCAGCGGCGACGCCGTGACCGACTTTGATCTCCAGGCCATCATCGACGCCCACAAAGAACGCCAGGCCCAGGCCACCCTCACCCTCTATCGGGTGGCGGACCCCCTGGAATTTGGGGTGATTGTGATCGACGACCAAAACCGGGTCACCAATTTTTTGGAAAAACCCAGTTGGAGCGAGGTCTTCTCGGACACGGTCAACACGGGTATCTATGTCTTGGAGCCGGATGTGCTGGACATGATCCCCGATGACCGTCCGTATGATTTTTCCACCGAGCTCTTTCCCCGCATGTTGGCCGATAAAATGGCCCTGTACGGCCATGTGGCCGAGGGCTATTGGTGCGATGTGGGCACGTTCAGCGAATATATGCGGGCCAATGCCGACATGCTGATGGGCAAGGTGAAGCTCTCTCAGCCCCTGGGCACCCACATCGGCGGCAACATCTGGGTGGGCACGGATGTGGAGATCGCCCCCAGCGCCCAACTCTATGGCCCCATCTATCTGGGCAACGAGGTCAAGATCAAGGGGGATGTGGTCATCCACGGCCCCGCGGTGATCCGGGACTACACCATTGTGGACAACTTCACCCATATCGAGCGGGTGGTGATGTGGCGCAACACCTATGTGGGCGAATCCTGCGAGCTGCGGGGGGCCATCTTCTGCCGCCAATGCAGCATCAAGTCCAAGGTGTCGGTCTATGAAGGGGTGGTGGTCGGGGATCAGTGCGTCTTGGACGAGGGCTGTGTGATCCATCCCAATGTGAAGCTGTGGCCGGGCAAGATGGTGGAGCCAGGGGCCACGGTGCGGGAAAGCATCATCTGGGGCAGCCAGGGCCGCCGGGCTCTGTTCAGCCAATTCGGCGTTACCGGTCTGGTCAACGTGGATCTGACGCCGGAATATGCGGCCAAATTGGGGGCCGCCCTGGGGGCCAAACTGCCCCGGGGCAGCTATGTGGCCATCAACCGGGACGCCCACCGCAGTTCCCGCATGTTGAAACGGGCCATGATCAGCGGCCTGCCTGGGGCCGGCATCAACGTCTGGGATCTGGGGGTGGTGCCCGTGCCCGTGGCCCGCTATTTTGTGCGCCGGGACCCCCGCACCATGGCCGGGGTGCATGTGCGTCTCAGCCCCTTTGACCAGCGGGTGGTGGACATCCGTTTTATGGATAGCCAAGGCATGAACCAGAGTACGGCCGCGGAACGGGCCATCGAAAGTGTCTTCTTCCGAGAGGATTTCCGCCGGGCCTATCTCGACGATCTGGGGTTGATCGAATATGCCCGTCAGCCCAAGGAGATCTATACCGCGGACTTCATCACCAAAGTGGATGCCCCCCTGATCCGTCAACGCGCCTTCAAGGTGGTGGTGGACTATTCCCACGGCTCCACCGCGGATGTGTTGGCGGATCTGTTCAACAACCTCAACGTCGAGGTCGTCCCCCTCAACGCCCGCATGGACGAGTCCAAACTGGCCGTGCTGCTGGATGACTTCCAGGCCCATCTGCGCCAATTGGGGGCCATTGTCACCGCCGTGGAGGCGGATCTGGGCATCATGTTGGATGTGGCCGGGGAGAAGCTCTTTCTGGTGGATGAGCGGGGGACGATCCTGGAGGATCTACGGACCGCCGCGCTGATCATGGAACTGGCCCTCTATCGTCATCCGGGCCGCAGCGTGGTCGTGCCCACCCGGTTGCCCTCGGCCTTCAAGACCATCGCCGACTGGCACAAAAGCCCCCTGATCCGCGCCAAGAGCAATCTGCACAACCTGATGCAGGCCGCCAACAACGACAGCGTCCTCTTGGCCCTGGACGGCACGGGCAACTTCATCTTCCCCGATTTCCAGCCCGCGGTGGACGGCATGATGGCCGCCGTGCGTCTGTTGGAATATATGGCCCACCGGGAGATGACCCTCAGCCACGTGGCTGGCTATCTGCCCAAATCCTATGTGGCCCGGGACCGTGTGGCGTGCGGATGGGAGGACAAGGGCCGGGTCATGCGGCTGTTGAACCACCGCTATGCGGACGCCAACATCGACATCACCGACGGCATCAAGATCATCCTCAACGAACACGAGTGGCTGCACATTTCCCCCAACCCCGAACGCCCCTTCTTCGAGGTGATCGCCGAGGCCGAGAACGACGCCAAGGCCAAAGAAGTCCTGCAGGAATATATCGCCGTGGTCCGCGCGCTGGTCAGCCAGAGGCCGGACGCTGAAAAAACAACGTAGCGCCATTCATGGCTCCCCTGCGAAAAGGTCGAATTTGCCACAAAGAACACAAAGATCACAAAGAGAAACAATGTTTTTCCTCTGCGAATCCTCCGCGGATCTCTGCGCTCTCGGCGGTTAAACAGCTTTTTGCAGGCGAGTCGCCTATTCATCGAGGAGACATCATGAAGAAACTATTGATAGGGTTGATCGGAATCGGCCTGTTGATCGCCGGCTGTGGCCAGGCCATCTCCACGGGCCCACAGGTCGCCCCACCGGCCGGCCAGGAACAGGCCGCCGCCGCGCCGGTGCCCACCCCGACCCCCGCCGCCCACGCCGATGTGCTGACCGCCATCTGGGCCGCCGTGGCGGACAACTATGTGCTGGTGGATGAAGCCGGGGGGATCCCCGGTGTGGACTGGGCCGCCCTGTACGACCAGACCGCGGCCCAGATCGATCCGGCCATGCCCGAAGAGGACTTTGTGGCCGTGGTGCGCCAAAGTCTGGCCGCCCTGCCCCCCGGCGCGGTGATCTGGCACACCAAGGCCGACGCCGTGGAAGAGGTCAAGGCCACGGTCGGCGGCTATGAGGGCATCGGCGTCTATATCGGCGCCCGGGGCGAACCCAACCCCGCCGCCGTGATCTTGGACGTGGTGCCCGGCTCCCCGGCGGACAGCGCGGGCCTGGCCATGCATGACCGCATCCTGGCCATCGACGGCGTGGCCGTGGCCGCCGACGAGGGCATGGCCGTGGTGGATCGCATCCGCGGGCCCCGGGACAGCCAGGCCGTCCTCCTGGTCCAGTCCCCCGGCGCCGAGGCCCGAGAGGTGACCATCACCCGCAGCCAGATGTCCTTCACCCAGCAGAAAGCCGTTCTCGCCCAGCGCCTGGCCGAGGGAACCGTGGGCTATATCCGCTTCCCCGCCGGCGCCCACGGCACCCTGGGCCAGGACTTCTCCGCCCGCCTGCAAGAGATGGGCGGCGAGGGCGCGGTGAGCGGGTTGATCCTGGATCTGCGCATCTCCAACAACAGCACAGGCTGGCCGTTGATGACCATGCTCCCCCTCTTTGGCCAGGGCGAAATGGGTACCGTGGTCAGTCGCAAGGGCAGCGCCCCCCTCTCCATCGCCGCCGGTGAGGGCAACAACCTGGCCGCCCTGCCCCTGGTCCTGCTCATCGGCCCGGACACCCAGGGCACCGCCGAGATCTTCGCCGCCGCCCTGCAAGCCGCCGGCCACGCCATCCTTGTCGGCCTCCCCACCCAGGGCCAGGTCGAAGGCATGACCATCCAGCGTCTGCCCGACGGCTCCGAACTCTTCATCGCCAACTCCACCTTCCGCACCCCAGACGGTCAAGACATCGGCATGGTCGGCGTCCAGCCCGACATCACCGTCGCCGCCGACTGGAGCGACGTCTCCCCGGACAACGACCCCGTCATCGTCGCCGCGCTAGAAGCATTGGCGAAGTAATCGAATGGTTAATGGTTAATGGTTGACAGTTAATGATTAATTGGGTGGTACACCGATCATTAAAAATTAACCATTAACCATCAACCATTAACCATTCCAATGACCCTACCCGCCCTCCTCTCCGACCTGCAGCGTGACCCTGGCTTCATGGCCAACGTCGTGGCCTGGGAGACGATCCCGGCGCGGGCGGCGGACTTTTCTTCTTTTTCAAAAGAACTGCACCCCGCGTTGAAAAGGGCCTTGGGGGCCAGAGGCATTGATCGCCTCTACAGCCATCAATCTTTGGCCGTGGACCACGCCCTGGGGGGCGAAAACGTCACCGTGGTCACCCCCACGGCCAGCGGCAAGACCCTCTGCTACAACCTGCCCGTCCTCCACACCCTGCTCACCGACCCTTCCGCCAAAGCCCTCTACCTCTTCCCCACCAAAGCCCTGGCCCAGGATCAGTTGGCCGAATTGAATGAATTGAGAACGGCGATTGGGAGATTAGGAGAGTGGGAGAGTGGAAACCCGGACGAATCGACGCCCCCCAATCACCCAATCGCCCAATCTCTCAATCTCCCAATCACCCAATCACCCAATCTCCCAATCTCCACCTACGACGGCGACACCCCCACCGCCCACCGCGCCGCCATCCGCAAAACCAGCCGCCTGATCATCACCAACCCGGACATGCTCCACACGGCCATCCTGCCCTATCACACCCAATGGCAGGATTTTCTGGCCGGGCTACGCTATGTGGTGATCGACGAAATGCACGTCTATCGGGGCGTCTTCGGCAGCCATGTGGCCAATGTCTTGCGCCGCCTGCGCCGACTGTGCGACTTTTACGGCGCCCATCCCCAAGTGATCTGCGCCAGCGCCACCATCGCCAACCCCGGCGAACTGGCCCAGCGCCTCACCGAACAGCCCACGGTCCTGATCACCGAGAATGGCGCGCCAAGGGGCGAAAAGCACATTGTCCTCTACAACCCGCCCCTCTACGACACCGAAAATGGCCTCCGCCGCTCCGGCGTGTTGGAGGCTCAAGAGATCGCCGCCCGCTGTGTCCTGGCCGGTGTCCAAACCATCACCTTCGCCCGCTCCCGTCTCACCACCGAAGTCCTCTTGACTTATCTGCGCGAGCGCATCCAGCGCACCGGCCGCCAGTCGCTGCCCAATCCAAAATCCAAAATCGAAAATCCAAAATCGACCATCCGCGGCTACCGCGGCGGCTACCTCCCCTCCGAACGCCGGGCCATCGAGGCCGGGCTGCGGGATGGGTCTGTGCGGGGCGTGGTGGCCACAAACGCCCTGGAATTGGGCATCGACATCGGCCAGCTTCAGGCCGCGGTGTTGTGCGGCTATCCGGGTACCATCGCCAGCACCTGGCAGCAGATGGGCCGGGCCGGGCGCACGGAAGAGAGCGCCCTGGCCATTTTGATCGCCACGGGTCTGCCCCTGGACCAGTTCATCATCCAGCACCCGGACTTCATCTTTGGCCGCTCGCCGGAACACGCCCTGATCAACCCGGACAACCCGATGCTGCTGGTGGACCATCTGCGCTGCGCCGTCTATGAGATGCCTTTTGAGGTCGGCGAGCGGCTGGGCAACTGCGAATTCACCGGCGCAGCCTTGGATCTCCTGGCCGAACAGGGGGATGTGCAACGCCACGGCGACCGCTATTTCTGGACCCACGACAGCTATCCCGCCCGCTCGGTCAGCCTGCGCAGCGCCGGGGGCGAGACCGTGCTGATCCAGGCCCGCTACCCCGACGGCGGCGTGGCCGTCATCGGCGAAGTGGATGTGGAGAGCGCCCCGCTGCTGGTCCACACGGGCGCGGTCTACATCCACGAAGGCCAGAGCCATGTGGTGGAATCCTTGGATCTGGACCAACATCTGGCCGTGGTGGTGGCGGTGAATGTAGACTACTACACCGTGGTGGACACAGACATGGCCGTGGAGGTGCTGGCCGTCCACGACCGCAAGCGGGTGGCCGGGGCCGAGGTCTGCCACGGCGAGGTGCTGGTGCGATCCCAGGTGGTCAGCTTCCGCAAGATCAAGCACATGACCCACGAAATGCTGGGGGTGACGCCCCTGGACTATCCGCCCCACGAGTTGGAGACCACGGCCTATTGGCTGGCCGTTCTGCCCGAAACCCAGGCCGCGTTGGAAGAGGTTGGGCTGTGGCACGATTCGGAGAACGATTACGGCCCCAACTGGCAGGAACAGCGGGCCAAGGTGCGGGTCCGGGACGGTTTCTGCTGCACCCAGTGCGGCGTCCCCGAGGCCCAGGGGCGGCAGCACGATGTGCATCATGTGCGCCCCTTCCGCACCTTTGGCTATGCGCCGGGGGTCAACGAACACTATGGCCTGGCCAACCAAACGAGCAACTTGGTCCTGGTCTGCCGCCGCTGCCATCAGCGGCTGGAAGCTGGCGTGCGCACCCGCAGCGGGCTGAATGGCTTGGAATACGCCTTGGGCAACATTGCCCCCTTCCATCTGATGTGTGACCGGGGGGATTTGGGGGTATACGCTCAACGAGCGAATGCACAGTTGACAATGCACAATGCACAATGGGTGGACGATCCCGCTGACGCAACACGCAACACGCAACACGCAACACTTTTCATCTTTGAACATGTGGCGGCGGGGCTGGGCTTTAGTCTGCGGTTGTTCGAGATGCACGGGGATCTGCTGGCCCAGGGCGAGGATCTGGTGCGCCGCTGTCCGTGCGCGGATGGCTGCCCGGCCTGCGTGGGTCCGGTGTTGGAGAACGAGCTGGCCAGCCTGGAAACCAAGCGGCTGACCCTGGCCCTGCTGGCCGCCCTGCGCGGCGAGAGGGTCGAGGTGGGGAGCGTCCAATAGGTGCGGTACTTCCGCCATTCGGCGACTCCGCTGCCAAAGGGTCAGAGCCAAAGGGTCAGAGCCAAAAGGTCAGAGTCAAAAGATCAGGGTCAAAAGATCAAAGTTACGACAAAGTTGCCCCAAGACTTAGATTGTCGCAATTTGCCAAAAATGTTACACTATCTGCCATTAGGGATGACTGTACACATAAGATCTCCTGGTGTGCATGGGCGTCAATCAGGCCGGAATGGTCGCAGCAGTTTTCAATTTGATGGAATCGGACGCAGATTTTCGGTTAGCGCGAATAAGCGGTGGGTTAAGCCAACCGCCCCACCCTGAAAGGGATGGGGCTACACGGGCAACGCCCCCTCAAAGGGGGCTTGACCAGACGAAAAGCCTGGTTTAGCAGGCGTGGCAGTTGTAGCGCCGTCCCTTTCAGGGCGGTGCGGGCAGCGTCTTCCATTCACTCGCTTCGTGTTAACCCAGGGCTTATTCGCGCTAACAAAA
>CAZKEX010000029.1:0-22409 GCA_964551895.1 uncultured Caldilineaceae bacterium
TTCACCCCTCCACCGTGTCACCCCCTCACCTTGTCACCGTGTCACCGTGTCACCCCTTCACCCCCTCACCGTGTCACCGTCTCGGTGTCCAGCCCGGTCTCCGCCACATCCTCGTCCAGTTTGATGAAGAGGGCGCTGGGTTGGCGCAGGGACTGGCCGGCGGGCAGGGGGGTGGCCTCCCATGTGCCCTGGGCCGGGGTGTGGTCGTAGCGCAGGACCCGATGATGGCCCCGCTCGTCCTCGACCTCTTGGGTGTACTGGTTGCCGAAGACCTGGCCGTCATAGCCCAGGAAGCCGTGGATCTGCTCGCTGGTGGCGGGCAGGATCGGCCCCCACAGGATCTTCAGCCAGTCGATGGCTTGCAGGGCCACATAGACCGACGTGGCCGCGGCGGCCGGGTCCACCTTGATGGTCTTCCACGGCTCTTTTTCATTGAGATATTGGTTGACCCGTTGGCTCAAACTGCGCACCTCGTTCAGCGCCGCCTTCAGCTTGACCTGTTGATACAGTACGCCCACGGAGTCAAAGCCCGCCCGCACATCGCCCAAGAGGGCCTGGTCCACCGCGTCCAGGGGGCCGGGCGTGGGGACGACGCCGTCGTAGCGCTTGTAGGCGAAGCCCATCACCCGGTTGACCAGGTTGCCCCAGTTGGCCAGCAGTTCGTTGTTGATGCGGTCCACAAACTCCCGCCAGGTGAACTCGCTGTCCGAGGCCTCCGGGGCCAGGGCGGTGAGGACGTAGCGCCAGGCGTCGGGCTGGAACTTGGCCAGGACCGTGTTGAAGCCGATCACGTTGCCCCGGCTGGTGCTGAACTGGGCGCCCCGGAAGTTGAGGTATTCGTTGCTGGGCACATCGTAGGGCAGATTCCAGCGCTCGCCAATGTCCACGCCGTCGTTGTAGGCCATGAGCATCCCCGGCCAGATCACCGTGTGGAAGGGGATGTTGTCCTTGCCGATAAAGTTGTAGATCGCAGCCTCCGGATTGACCGTGGCATCCCACCACTGCCGCCACGCGTCGGCGTCGCCGCCCCCATCCTTCTTTTCCTGGCCGGTCAGCTTGCCCCATTCTACCGCCGCGCTCAGATAGCCGATCACCGCATCGTACCAGACATAGATGCGCTTGGTGTCGTAGCCGTCCAGGGGGATGGTGATGCCCCAGTCGATGTCCCGGGTGATGGCCCGGCCCCGCAGCTCTTTCAGGGCAAGCTGGGCCTTGGTGAAGTTGAGGACGTTGGGCCGCCAATGCTCCTTGCCCTCGGCCACCCACTCCAGCAGGGGCTGGTTGAGCTTGCCCAGGGCCAGGAAGAAGTGTTCGGTCTCCCGCACTTCCAACTCCGTGCTGCCCGTGATCTTGGAACGGGGATGCTTCAGTTCCAGGGCATCGTAGAGCCGCCCGCAGTTGTCGCACTGGTCGCCCCGGGCGCCGTCAAAGCCGCAGAAGGGGCAGATGCCCTCCACATAGCGGTCGGCCAAAAAGCGCTGGGCCGTGGGGTCGAACCACTGTTTCTGGGCATCTTTGTAGATATAGCCATTTTCCAGATGACGCAGGAAGAGCTTTTGCGTCACCGCCCAGTGGGTGGCCGTGTCCGTGTGGGTATAGAGATCGAAGGTCAGGCCCATCTCCACACAGCCCTGGACGAAGAGATTGTGATACTTCTCGATCACCACCTCCGGGGCCACCCCCTCCTTCTCGGCCTGCAAGGTAATGGGCGTGCCGTGGGTGTCCGACCCGCTGACCATCAGCACGTCGTTGCCGATCAAGCGCTGATAGCGGGCAAAGATATCCGGGGGCAAATAGGCCCCGGCGATCTGCCCCACATGCTTCTCCCCGTTCACATACGGCCAGGCAACCCCGACCAGGATTTTCTTGTTCATAGTCTATTCCGTGTTCCGTGTTTCGTAGTGTGAATAAAAACAATGGAGACGTGAATAAGTAACGAGTAATGAGTAAGCGTGGCGAGGTGAGGATCGGTGTTGATGGGGCTGTGTAGATTGACACAACCCCACACTCAGAAGCTCGTCCACCCATTACTCAATTACTCATTACTCGTTGCTCCTCATTCTCCCGCCCACCGTCCCACCAAACTGACCAGTCCATACAGCAGCCCGATCATCCCCAGCCCGGCGGTGATGCAGACTGCGCCCAACAGCATGGCGGGCAGCCCATAAAAGAACCAGATCAGGCCGCCGCCTACGGTGTAAAGCAGGAGGGCAAAACCCAAAAACAGGCGCAGATCCATGTTGCGGGCATATCGCCGGGGCGAGAAGGGCTTGTGGTTCATGGTTACTTGCTGGCCGGTAGATAACGCTTGTCGGGATCATAGGTACTCTTTCCCACTGGAAATATTTGTCCGGCTTCGACCAGATTCGCCAGACGCCTGCGCATGGCCCGGGAACTGATTCCCACGGTCTCGCTCAAGTAGCGAGGAGATGCGCCACCGTCGGCCATGCTGGCGTGAATCAGGTCCAGTATCCGGCGATCCGTGTCATCCGGCTGGGGTCGATCCGATACGCGATCCAGGCTAAAAGTGATACGAAAACGGAAGGCAACCTCTTCCATCACCGGTTCCGGTAGGCCCATTTCATGGCAGGAGGCGACCATGCGCTGAAAACCACTTCCCCACTGCTCGATCAGGTTTAGCTCTTTGAACACTCGGCCAATTACCCGATTTCGCAGCTTTGACACGCCGGCCCGGACATCGCCAATAGTCAGCCCGCCAGTCAACAATCCAGGGTTCTCAATCTCGATCCGGTTATCAAAAATGGCAACCCGGATCGGCGCGCCAGTTTGAGCGTAATCGGCGTGAACAATGGCGTTGATCAATGCTTCCCGGATAGCTTCTAACGGCACATTCCAGGTATCTCGTCGGCGCAATTCGTTGAATTCCGCCGAGCGCGTCCCATGCTTCCTCACAAAGTCAAACGCTTCGTTGAGGGCAAAAGGGAGATATTCCCGGATGTCCCGCTGATCCAAGATATGGGCTTTATCTGTCCCTGCAAACCGTCCGCACTGTACCCAGGCATCAGGAAAATAGCGTTCCCGTACGGAGCCAAAGAGTAGCATACCTCCGATTGTCGGCACCAATCGCCCTTGATGTTGGGTTATGAGCCGCAAGGTATCTGGCGTATGCTCATTCCACTCTCGCAACCCGGCAAACAACCCGGAAGCAACCCGGAAGTCCAGCACTTCCGGGTTGAGTTCCGGCATCGGTTCTTCATCGTAGGACAGATTCAGGGCTGAACGACGCATTTCGCCTATCAGTGGTCTATCGGCTCGCCGGTTGGTAGAGCCAACGCGGACCAATACGCCATCTTCCATGCCCTCGGATTTCAACCAGTGAGGGCGCAGCGCGCTGGGATAGACCTCCACAGCGAGCAGAGTGCGCCCACTCCAGTTGAGCATTTCCACGTTTGGCACTAAGCGCGGCTCGATGGAATCACTGATCAGATTGCACAGCCGTTCCTCCTCGTCCAGTGGATTTTCAACCCCTAACACGGCTCTGCTTTCGTCTTCTATCCCGATCAACAGTACACCGCCTGCCGTGTTGGCAAACGCGGTCAGTGTTTTTAGGATATTTTTTGCCCCGGATAAATCCTGTTTGAACTCAAGGGTCTTGCCCTCGGGTCGGGCCAAAAGCTCGTTGATCTTCATCTTTCGCTCTCCACGGGACAAGCAAAGAGGTGCCGGTTCATATTGCGGGCATATCGCCGGGGCGAAAAGGGCTTGCGGTTCATGGTCAAATTATAGTGGGAAAGAGCCAAAAGGCAAAAGAGTTGACTCCCCCCGCCCGCGTGGTAAACTATACCCTATGATGGAGATGATCCAGCCCCAACCCCTTAGATCAACACGCCTGCACCTTGGCTGGCGGCCCGGGAAAAAGTGGACTGCCTGGGTGTTGATTTTTTATGTCATCTACCTTGGCCTGATCCTGCCCTTTGTCTGTTGGGGCGCGATGGGTCAGCCCGGCCACCCCCACCCCGTGGCCCACTTTGTCTTTTCCGTGCCAGATATCCCCCACGCCGACCACCCCCAGATCCCCAACCCGGTCATGATGGCCGACGACATGCCCCACCCGGAACAGCCCGCCCCTGTGGGCCAATCCCGCCCGGACACCACGTTGATCAGCCTGCTGTTGCTGGTCTTTGTGGGGGCCTCCCTGCTCTTTGGCCATCATCCCCGCCGCTTCTCCCGCCTGGGGTCCACCCCCAAATGGCGCTCGATTGTTCTCCCCATCCCCACGCCGCCGCCGCGGATTTTGGATTTTGGATTGCCGATTTTGGATTGGGCCAGCTAGACCCGATCTCGCAACTCACAACTCGCAACTCAAAAGGACAATTATGCTCAAACTCACCACACCCGGCCGGGTTCGCGCCGGTCTGCTTCTGCTTCTCATCTTGACCCTCACCCTGACCGCTTGCGGTGATGGCGATGCGGCTGCCCCCCCAGACGGACGGCCAAACCTGATCGTGGCCTTGGCCCCTGCGCCCGAAGGCCCCACAGGCCAGTATCTCGTCGTCACCCTGACCGACAAGGACGGCGGGGCCATCACCGATGCCACGGTCGGGCTGGAGGGCAACATGAACCACGCCGGCATGACCCCGGTCCTGGTCGAACCAGTGACCGACAGTCCTGACGGCGTCTATCAGGTCCCCTTCGGCTTCACCATGCGCGGGGACTGGATCGTCACCGTCACCGTCACCCAGGCCGACGGCACAATCTATACCCAAGACTTCGATCTGACCGTCACCGCGGACGAGGTTCAAGTCAAATGATCGACGGCCTGAGCCGCTACCGACCCCGATTCGACCTCCTGCGCACCCCGGCGCTGGGCCGTTTTCTGCTGTGGAAACATAGCCGCACGGCCCTGCAGATCCCCCTCTTCCTCCTGGCCGCCATCATGATCGTGGATGGTCTGGTGGGCAGTCGGCTGGCCGCCAAGAATATGGCCACCGTGGGGGCGTGGGTCCACTATCGGGGGCTGGTGGTGGTGGCCCTGCTCCTGGCCGGAAACCTCTTCTGCGCTGGGTGTCCCTTTCTTCTTCCCCGCAAGTTGGCCCGCTGGTTGGGCCGTCCTTCCATGCGCTGGCCAAAAGCCTTGCGCAACAAATGGGGGGCGATTGCAGGGCTGATCGCTTTTTTATGGATCTACGAGGTTTGGGATCTCTGGGCCAGTCCGTGGCTGACGGCGTGGGTGGCCATCGCCTACTTCGCCGCCGCCTTTGTGATCGAGGCCCTCTTCAGCCGAGACAGCTTCTGCATGTATCTCTGCCCCCTGGGCACCTTCAACTTTCTCTACAGCACGGCCAGCCCCTTGCAGATCACCAACCGCAACCTGGACGTGTGCCGATCTTGCGTGGGCAAGGATTGCATCAATGGCCGCTACGCCCCCATCAGCGGGCCGGACGAGAACGAAATCCTGCTCCAACAAGGCTGCCAGTTGGAGCTCTTCGTGCCCACCATCCAAAGCAATATGAACTGCACCCTCTGCCTGGACTGCGCCAAGGCCTGCCCCCACGACAACGTGGCCCTGATTCCCCGGCGGCCTGGGGACGAGCTTTTCCGTCGGACGTGGCCCAGGCGGATGGATCTGGCCCTGTTGGCCATCTTCGCCGCGGCCGCGGGCATGGTCAACGCCTTTGCCATGACCCCCCCGGTCTACAGCCTGGAGGTGTGGCTGGCCAGGGCGCTCAACACCCAAAACGAGGCCTTGGTCCTTGGCCTGGTCTTCGGCGTGGGGGTGATCCTGCTCCCCCTGGGGCTGGTCTATGGAGCGGCGGCGCTGGGACGCGTCCTGGCCCCCGGCAGGGACCCCCGGCTCAACCGGACCATCATGGCCTATGCCTATGCCTTTGTGCCCCTGGGCCTGGCCATCTGGACCGCCCACTATCTCTTCCACTTCTTGATCGGGGCCTTCACCATCGTGCCTGCCCTGCAACAGTTCTTCGCCCGCACAATTGGCGTGGCCCTGCTGGGCCAACCCAACTGGCAGATCGCCGCGGCGCTGATCCCCAGCATGGCCGCGGCCCAGATCCTCCAGGCCATCGTCATGCTGGGCGGCATCGCCTGGGCCTTGGCCGTGGCGTGGACCGGGGCCAAAGCCCGGCGGTCGGACACCCGATCCGCCCTGCTTGAAGCCCTGCCCTGGCTGCTGATCATCCTGATCCTGGGGGCCATCAGCCTGGGCATCTTCAGCCTGCCCATGGAGATGCGGGGCAGCGTGTTGGGGTAAGGCCCCACGGCGCAGAGCGCCGACAACCGTTCCCACGCGGAGCGTGGGAACGAGAATCTTCTATCTATCACAAACAGAAAGAGTATAGCCGATGAAAACCTCTCGAATCACCAAGTTTTTGACCCTGTTGGTCCTCCTCAGCCTGGCGCTGACCGCCTGCAACCTCACCCCGACGGTGACGCCGGCCGCGGGGGGCATGGAGATGCCCGCGGCCCCCATGCTCACCGGGGACGCGGTGCGGGTGGAAAATATCAGATCCCGCCCGGCCCCCCTGGTGGGCGGAACCGGCGCAGCCTACATGATGATCGTCAACCCCACGGAGACGGCCGACCGGCTGGTGGCCGTCTCCAGCCCGGTGGCCAAGGTGGGGGAGATCCATGAAACCGTGGACGACAACGGGGTCATGCGTATGGTCCCCCAGCCCGACGGCTTTGAGATCCCGGCCAAGAGCATGGTCGAACTGAAGCCCGGGGGCAAGCACATCATGCTGATCGATCTGGTCGCCCCCCTTGAGGTCGGCCAGGAGTTCGAACTCACCCTCACCTTCCAACAGGCCGGCGACATGGTCTTCACCGTCCCCGTGATGGAGATGACGGGGATGCCGGCCATGGATATGGGTAAGTAAGCGTATGGCAACGAGTAAGGAGTGATGAGTAAGAGCGTGGTGGGGGGAGGATCGGTGTTTTTAGGGCGATCCTTCCCCCACCACGTTTTTACTCCTTACTCCTCACTCATTCAAAACCAGGAGAAACCCTCATGAAACCACCCCTCCGCGCCCGGGACCTGGGCATCGTCCCCGGTATCCTTGCCCCTGGCCCGTTGAACGCCATCACCGATGTGGACGGGGTGACGGTGGGGCAGATCACGCTGATCTCCGGCGACGACATCCGCACGGGGGTGACGGCGATTCTGCCCCACGGCGGGAATCTTTTTCAAGAGAAGGTGCCGGCCGGGTTGGCCGTGGGCAATGGCTTTGGCAAGATGATGGGGGCCACCCAGCTTCAAGAGTTGGGCGAGATCGAGACCCCCATCGTCCTCACCAACACCCTGGCCGTGCCCCAGGCGGCGGACGCGCTGATCTCGTGGACCCTGGCCCAGCCGGGCAACGAAGATGTACACTCGGTCAACCCGGTGGTGGGGGAGACCAACGATGGCAAGCTCAACAATATCCGCAAGCGGGCGGTGACGGCCCAGCATGTGCTGGATGCCCTGTCCGCGGCCCGGCCTGGCCCGGTGGACGAGGGCGGCGTGGGCGCGGGGACAGGCACGGTCTGCTTTGGCTGGAAGGGGGGCATCGGCACGTCCTCCCGGCGGCTGCCGGCCAGCTTGGGCGGGTGGACCGTGGGGGCGCTGGTGCAGTCCAACTATGGCGGGGTGTTGCAGATCTTGGGCGCGCCCGTGGGCCAGATGCTGGGGCAGCACTATCTGCATGATCACCGTCCTGGAAGCTTAAAGCTTCCAGGACGGTTGGCCGCCGGGGACGCCGACGGCTCCATCATGATCATCGTGGCCACGGACGCGCCCCTCTCGGACCGCAATCTGACCCGGCTGGCTCGCCGGGGGCTGACCGGCCTGGCCCGCACGGGGTCATCCATGGGCAACGGCAGCGGGGACTATGTGGTGGCCTTCTCCACGGCGCTGGATGTGCGGCGCACCCCGGCTCGGCGGACGGTTCTGTCCACGGTCATGGAGTTGCCCAACAGCCTCACCTCTCCCCTCTTCCAGGCTACGATCGAAGCGACCGAGGAGGCCATCTACAATTCCCTTCTTCTCGCCAAAAGCGCCACAGGCGTTGACAATGTGACTGTAAAAGCCCTGCCGATTGATGAAGTTACGGAGATCGTCAAAAGGCGATCCAGGGACGATTTCACATAACTGAACTTTTGTGCTATAATTATACCGAGTGATTCAAGGGAGAACCACGCGGGAGGGAACGTCTTTAGCATATAAGGGAGGCAAAAATTGCAATACTCAGTTGGTGAAAATGTTGTCCACCCAGCCCACGGCGCTGGTGAAATTGTGAAGGTGGAGGAGCAGGAATTGGTCTCTGGCTTCAAGCGCTATTATGTGATCGAATTTCTGGCCAAACGGTTGACCATGCGGGTGCCCATCCGCAAGACGGATGATCTGGGCATTCGGGCGGTCATGTCCGGGGCACGGTTGGAGCAGGTCTTCAAGACCCTGCGCAAGCTGCCCACCGAGCTGCCGTCCAATTTCAAGCAGCGGCGGCAACATGTGGAAAACCTGATCCGTTCCGGCTATCCCACCAAGATTGCCGAGGCCGTGCGAGAGTTGACCTGGCGGCGCAAGGACAAACATCTGACCAAGGCCGATGGGGAGTTGCTCTCCCAGGGGCGAGAACTGCTGTCCACAGAGATCGCGCTGACCCTGGGTTGTGATGTGGTGGAGGCCCAGCAGCGAATGGATATGGCCGTGGCCGAGGCGATTGAAATGCGTCTGGCCCAAGTTGCGCCGCCACCGCCGTCGATCTGATCTGGCTGATCTGGCTAGTCTTGACATAAGCGATGGCGTATAGTTCAAATAAAGACGGGTTCCGCAAAGCGCTTTGCGGAACCCGTCTTTTATTGCGAAAATAATCTAATCTGGGTTTAACCGCCGAGGACACAGGGGGTCCACAGGTTAAGCGAGGTTAACTCATCTCTTTGCCCAAGCCGCAGGGTCTGGGCGTTTTTTGGAATGGAAAAAGGGGACATTTGTCCCTAATCACCCCTTGGGGGGCCGTGATACCATCAGTATATCGGTACGATCTTGGCACGTTGCCCACCCGCGGAGGAGACCATGCTCGATCTTCACCCACAGAGTCACCCCGCACTCCTGCCCCTGAGCCAATTGGCCGTGGGCGAACAGGGCGTCATCCAGCGGGTGGATGTCACCGGCCCTGTGCGCCGCCGCTTCCTGGATCTGGGCCTGGTCACCGGGGCGGTGGTCACCCTGGTGCAGGTCGCCCCCCTGGGCGACCCCGTGGCCTTCGAACTGCGGGGCTATCGTCTCTCCCTGCGCAAGGCGGACGCGGGGCGGATTTGGGTGAGACGGGCAGTGAGGGATAAGGAATGAGTAAAGAGTAATGAGTAATGAGTAGTGTGGGCCAGCGGATCGCCATTTGCCATTTGCCATTCGCCATTCGCCATTCGGAGTTGATTTTGCAACCTATTCGCGTCGCCCTGGCGGGGAATCCGAACACGGGCAAGAGTACAATTTACAATGAGTTGACCGGGGGACGTCAGCATGTGGGCAACTGGCCGGGGAAGACGGTTGCCCGCAAGGAGGGCGATTTTGTCTTCCAGGGTGTGGGCATGACCGTGGTGGATCTGCCCGGCACCTATAGCCTGTCCGCCTATTCGCCCGAAGAGCAGATCGCTCGGGATTACATCGTCCACGAGCGGCCCGATGTGGTGGTGAACGTGGTGGACGCCTCCAATCTGGAGCGCAATCTCTACCTCACCGTGCAGATTTTGGAGACCGGCGCGCCCCTGATCCTGGTCCTCAACATGCAGGATGTGGCCCAGCGCCGGGGTATGGACGTGGATGCCCAACGCCTGGCCGACCTCCTCCCCGGCGTGACGGTGATCGCCACCGCGGCCCGCACCCAGGTGGGCATGGACCTGCTGCGCCGCACCATTCTGGACTTTGTGAGCCGTCAGCGTGGCGTCACCGACGCCAGTTTGATCTCCGTGGCCGCCACAGTCAGATGGGAAAGCAAGGGGGCGGCATGTCATTAAGCCCCACGATCCCGTCTCTTTCGAACAGCCAACCCCACCCTAGCCCTCCCCATATTGGGGAGGGAATAGATCAGGTTGACCGGACTCCCGAATACGGCCATCCTGCTCCTCCCCCACCCTGGGGGAGGCTGGGAGGGGGTGCCCTTTCCGCCCAGCCCCTTTTCGACTATGGCCCTGAAATCGAAACCGAAATCAGCTGGCTCACGGCGCAGATGGCCGACCTGCCCGGCGTCCTGGCGGCCTACAATCAGCGCTGGCTGGCTGTGCAGCTTTTGGAGGGCGAGACAAATCTGCTGGCGGACCTGCCCGTGGCCGAGCAGGCCGCGGTGGATGTCGCCGTGGCCGAAAGCCGGGCCCGGCTGGCTCCCTCCTACGGCGGGGATCTGGATATTGCCATCGCCGGCGCTCGATACCAATTTGTCCACGACCTGACCGCCCAGGTGATGAGCCAAGATCCCAACGCCCCCCGGCCATTGACAGATCGGATCGATGCTGTTGTCACCCACCGCTGGCTGGGCATCCCCATCTTTTTGGGCCTGATGTATCTGGTCTTCAATATGGTGCAGAACGTGTCGGCCCCCTATTTGGGCTGGGTGGATGGGGTGTTTAGCGGCCCGATCACCCGCTGGGCCGCGGGGCTGTTGGGGGCTGTGAATGCCCCGGCGTGGCTGGTTTCCCTGGTCACCGACGGCGTCATCGCCGGGGTGGGCGGGGTGTTGGCCTTTTTGCCCGGCCTGTTGGTGATGTACTTCGCCCTGGCCTTTTTGGAGGACAGCGGCTATTTGGTGCGGGCGGCCTTTGTGATGGACCGGGCCATGCGCTCCCTTGGGCTGCACGGCAAGTCCTTTGTGCCCATGATCCTGGGCTTTGGCTGCAACGTGCCCGCCATCTATGCCACCCGCACCATCGAAAGCCGCTCGGCCCGCATCCTCACCGGGCTGTTGGTGCCCTTCATGTCCTGCTCGGCCCGGCTGCCCATCTTTGTGGTCTTTGGCCTGGCCTTCTTTCCCCAGCGGGGGGATGTGGTGATCCTGGCCATGTATCTGTTGGGCATGGTCATGGCGGCCATGGTGGGGGTGATCCTCTCCCGCACGGTCTTTCGGGACGGGGACCAGGGCACCTTTGTGATGGAGATGCCCACCTATCGTCTGCCTACCTTGCGGGCCTTGGTCTCCCAGATGTGGGAACATTCCGCCGGCTTTGTGCGCAAGGCGGGCACGTTGATCATGGCGGTCTCTGTGGCGCTGTGGGTGTTGATGCACCTGCCCTGGGGCGTGGAGAATCCGCAACAGAGCTATTTTGGCCAGGTCAGCACCGCGGCGGCCCCCATCTTTGCCCCGGCCGGCTTTGGCACATGGCAGAGCACGGGCGCGTTGGTCAGCGGATTGGTGGCCAAGGAAGTCGTGGTCTCCACCCTGGCCCAGATCTACGTGGGCGAGGCCGCCCATCCCCTGCCCGTGACCGAGCTTCCGGCCCAGACCGGTCTGGCCGCCATCAGCGCGGATTTGGGGGAGATCGTCGTCACCTTCGGCCAGGCCACGGTGGAGGCGGGCCAGCGCATGGTGGATGTCCTCACCCCAGGGCTGGCCCTCTTCCCCCGGCCCGATGAGGCCGCGGCCACAGGGTTGACCCGATCCCTGCACGGCTCGTTCACCCCCCTGTCGGCCCTGGCCTTCCTGGTCTTTTCCCTGCTCTATGCGCCCTGCGTGGCGACCATCGGGGCGCAATCCCAGGAATATGGCTGGCGCTGGGCGCTGGTCTCCACGGCCATGACCCTGGGCATCGCCTGGGGGATGGCCGTCCTGGTCTTTCAAATCGGCACGCTTTTGGGGGTGGCCTGATGCTGCAAAAAATTCTCGACCTCTTCAACCAATCGGACAACGCCCTGCTTTCCGTGGAGAGCATCAGCCGCCAGCTGGGCATCGCCCCGGCGGTGGTGGAGCAGATGCTCCACACCCTGGTCAGCCGGGGCAAGCTGACCCAGGTGGATCCGGCCACCTGTCCGCCGTGCGAGGCCTGCCTCTTCCACAAAGTCTGCCCCGGCGGCCCCCATGTGATCCAGCCGGGCTTTCTGAGGCCGGATGTGAGGAGTTAAAAAATAGGCCACGGATTGAACGGATGAAACGGATTTTGACTGATTTTTAGAAGAAAATCCGTTTTGATCCGTCGCATCCGTCCGATCCGTGTTCTATTTCGATATTTTTGTTGACAAACCGCCCATCCATTGCTACACTGCTTTTATCAATTCACCGCTCAACCGCGTTGATGGAGACGAGTAGAGGCCGAAACGTTGGCAGCGAGTCCGGGATAGTGGAAGCCGGATCAACCCTTCGCCCTTGAAGATCCCTCCGGAGCCGCAGCCCGAACGGCCACAGGCCAACTAAGCGCTGCCGGGAATCATGGCCCGTTATCAAGCATGGCGATGTGAGATGCGTGCAATAAGTAACGAGTAATAAGTAATTTTGTGGGGGATGGATTGCTGATTTCAGAGGATTGTTCTCTGGTTAACAAAATTACTGTCCACCCAACGCTTAAATAATTACTCCTTACTCATTCTTTTTTCTCGCACCGCACCAGAGGTGCTTGGCCCGGCTGGGTCGAGAACCGGGGTGGTACCGCGGACTTTCAAAGCCCGTCCCCGATCATTGATCGTGGGGCGGGCTTTTTTATTTTTGCACTTTGCACTTTGTCTTTTGCCTTTTGATTTCAAACATGGCCATCATCCCGGATCCATCTATCGCCGCCTATGAACCTTTCTTCCGCCCCGGCTTGACGGCGATGGCGTGCCGGACTTTGGGCAGGGAGCCGATCTTCCGCTTGGGGGAAGCGGCGCATCTGTGGCAATCCAGCCTGCGCCGCTTGCAGGCGGATCACCCGTTTCGGCTGTTGGGCTATGTGACCCTGCCGGATCAGGTCCAGGTGTTGCTGATCCCCACGGGCAGCTCATCCGCCCACACGGTGATGGACCGGGCCTTGGCCTACTTCACCGCCGACTATCGCAGTTTGATGGGCGACCCCGGACGGCTGTTGGTGTGGGCGCGGAGCTTCAACAAGCAGCCTGTGGCAGACGTGGCCGATTTCGCCGCCCAACTGGACCGCATCCACTACGCCCCCGTGGCTGCCGGCCTGGTCAACCACCCGGAAGAGTGGACCCACAGCAGTTTCCGGGCCTGGCTCGACCGAGGACATTACAAACTGGGCTGGGGATGGACCCTCCCAGACCGGTTGACGAACAGCAAATAGAGAACAAATAGAACACGGATCAAACGGATTCAACGGATCAAAAACGGATCTAAAAAAATCAGTAAAAATCCGTTCGATCCGTCAAATCAGTGTTCTATTTGTTTCTATTCCGACACTCTCTTTCAAGGACAATCCGATCATGATCAAACAGACCTTCGCCAATGTCACCCCCTCCGTGAGTTATCCGGAGATGGAAAACCAGATCTTGGAGCTATGGAAGCAGAAAGATGTCTTCCGGCGCAGCATGGACGAGCGGGCGGATGGCCCTCGCTATGTCTTCTTCGAGGGGCCGCCCACGGCCAACGGGCGACCGGGGATCCACCATGTGCTGGCCCGGGCCTTCAAGGACATGTTCCCCCGCTACAAGACCATGCAGGGCCACTATGTCCTGCGCAAGGGCGGCTGGGACACCCACGGCCTGCCCGTGGAGATCGAGGTCGAGAAGCAGCTTGGCCTCTCGGGCAAGCAGCAGATCGAAGAGTACGGCGTGGAGGCGTTCAACAAACATTGCCGAAAATCGGTCTGGACCTATGTCAACGATTGGGAGAAGATGACCGAGCGCATGGGCTATTGGGTGGACATGGACGACCCCTATGTCACCTTCCACAACAGCTATGTGGAGTCCCTGTGGTGGATCTTGAAGCAGTTTTGGGAAAAGGATCTGCTCTTCCTGGGCTACAAAGTGGTGCCCTACTGCCCCCGCTGTGGCACGCCCCTGAGCAGCCACGAACTCTCCCTGGGCTACAAAGACGGCACGGTTGACCCCAGCGTCTACGTGAAATTCAAAGTTCAGGGCGAGGAAAATCTCTATTTCCTGGCCTGGACCACCACGCCGTGGACCCTGCCCGGCAACGCGGCCCTGGCCGTGGGCAAGAAGATCGACTACGTCCGGGTGCGGGACGCTTCGGGCGCGGAGCTGATCATGGCCAAATCCCTGGTCGAGACCGTGCTGGCCCCCGGCTACGAGGCGCTGGCCGAGATGAAAGGCGCGGATCTGCTGGGCATGGGCTACGAGCCCCTTTTCAGCTTCTTCCCCGTGGAGGAGAAGGGCTGGTACGTGGTGGCCGCCGACTTTGTCAGCACGGAAGACGGCACGGGCATCGTCCACATCGCCCCGGCCTTTGGCGCGGACGATATGGCCGTGGGCCGGGCCCACAACCTGCCCGTGATCCAGACCATCACCCCGGAAGGCACCTTCAAACCGGAAGTGACCGATTGGGCCGGGATCTTCGTCAAAGAGGCCGACCCGGCCATCGAAGAAAACCTGACCGAGCGGGGCCTACTCTACAAATCCGGTACCTACGAGCATACCTATCCCTTCTGCTGGCGCTGCGATACGCCCCTGCTCTACTACGCCAAGGAGACCTGGTATATCCGCACCAGCCAGCACAAGGAGCAGTTGGTGGCCCTCAACAGGGAGATCAACTGGATCCCCGACCATATCAAGGAGGGGCGTTTTGGCAATTGGCTGGAGAACAATGTGGACTGGGCCTTGGGCCGAGACCGCTATTGGGGCACCCCCCTGCCCATCTGGCAGAGCGATGCGGAAGGCAGCACGTACATGGAATGCGTGGGCAGCCGGGAAGAGCTGTCCGCCAAGGCAGGCCGGGATCTGAGCGAACTGGACCTGCACCGCCCCTATGTGGACGACATCACCTGGCCGGCGCCCGACGGCGGCACCATGCGCCGGGTGTTGGAGGTGGCCGACGCCTGGTTCGACAGCGGCTCCATGCCCGTGGCCCAGTTCCACTATCCCTTCGAGAACCAGGAGCTGTGGGCCGAGCAGCAGCAGGCCGACTTCATCTGCGAAGCCATCGACCAGACCCGGGGCTGGTTCTACACCCTGCACGCGGTCAGCACCCTGCTCTTCGACCGCCCGGCCTTCAAAAACGTGATCTGCCTGGGCCACATCCTGGCCGAGGACGGCAGCAAAATGAGCAAGTCCAAGGGCAATGTGGTTGACCCGTGGGAGGTCTTCGACAGCCACGGCGCGGACGCCACCCGCTGGACCATGTACACCGCCAGCCCGCCGGGCAACAGCCGCCGTTTCAGCGCCAACCTGGTGGGCGAAACCGTGCGCAAGTTCATGAATACGTTGTGGAATACGTATAGCTTTTTTGTGACCTATGCCAATCTGAGCGATTGGGAGATGGAGGCGAGGGGCGAATTGCGAGGGGCGAGTGACGATTCGCCATTCGCCATTCGCCATTCGCCCAATCTCCTAGATCGTTGGCTGCTCTCCGAGCTCAACCGGCTGGTGCGTGACGTCACCGAGGCCTTCGAGACGTATGACGTGATCGGGGCCACCCGACCGATCGCCGACTTTGTGGATACCCTGAGCAACTGGTATGTGCGCCAGAGCCGCCGCCGTTTCTGGGACGGAGACGCCCAGGCCCTGGATACCCTGCACCATGTGTTGGTCACGGTCAGCCAGCTTCTGGCCCCCACCGTGCCCTTCATCGCCGAGGAGATCTATCAGAATCTGGCCGCCAACGCCCTGCCCGGCACCCCCGGCGTGGCCGACAGCGTCCACCTCAGCCGGTGGCCCGCGGTGGATGTGGCCCTGATCGACGAGCAACTGAGCGCGGACATGGCCCTGGTGCAAAAGGTGACCAGCCTGGGCCACGCCGCCCGTCAACTGGCCAGCCTCAAGGTGCGCCAGCCCTTGGCCCAGGTCGTCGTGCGCACCCGCAAGCCGGGGGAAAAGGAAGGGCTGCTGCGCCATCAGGGGCTGCTCCTGGCCGAGCTGAATGTCAAGGCCCTGGTCTTCGCCGACGGCGCGGACGATCTGGTGGACGTGCAGGTGCATCCCCTGCCCCGGCAGTTGGGCCAGAAGTTCGGGGCCGGCTTCCCCAAGATCCGCAAGGCGTTGGCCGACCTGGATCAGGCCGACCTGGCCGCCAGCTTCCAGTTTGGCGAGACCGTGCAGGTGGAGGCCGACGGCGTGATCTACGCCATCGAGCCGGGGGATGTGGAGGTGCGCAGCACCCCCCGTTCCGGCTTCAGCGTGGCCGAGGACGGCGGCTATCTGGTCGCCATCACCACGGAGATCACCCCGGAGCTGGCCGAAGAGGGCAACGCCCGGGAGCTCGTGCGCCGCATCCAACAACTGCGCAAAGAGACCGGGCTGGAGATCAGCGACCGCATCGTGATCCACATCACCGCCAGCCCGGCCCTGCACCAACTGCTCCACTCCTTCGGCAGCTACGTGCGAGAAGAGACCCTGGCCGTGGATCTGCACCAACTGGGCGCGGACGAACAGTTCCCCGCCCACCTGATCACGGACAAGTTTGATCTGGACGGCGAGTTGGTGGTTGTGGCGGTTGCCAAGAAGTAGGATGTTGAAAAACGAGTAAGGAGTAATGAGTAATGAGTAATGAGTAATGTGGTAGTGGACGGGGTGCCTTCATGGGCAACAGGTCCGGTACAGATCAATTACTCATTACTCATTACTCATTACTCCTTACTCATTGCAACACTCATCGCATTCATCAGGAACCCACCCATGCCCAACAGCCGTCCCGCCGCCATCGTCAAACAGCGTTGCCCTGTCTGCAAAGAGGGGGCAACCTTCAAAAGCGCGTGGAAGATGCACGAAAGCTGCCCGGTCTGCGGCATCCGCTACGAGCGGGAGTCGGGCTATTTTCTGATGGCCATGTTCTTTGCCTATGTGCTGGGCGCGGTGGGGTTGGCCCCCTTGGGCTTGGCTCTCTATCTCTACCATGTCTCGGCCTATTGGATGATCGCCATCTTTATCGTGGCCGCCTTCGCCATCTACTGGCCCGCCTTCCGCTACAGCCGTATCCTGTGGATGCATCTGGACGAACTGCTGGATCCGAGAGCGGCGAGAGAAGAAAAAATAGGCCACGGATGACACGGATTAGACGGATTAGAACGGATCTTTTTCTTGTTTTGAAAGATCCGTTTTGATCCGTCCGATCCGTCAAATCTGTGGCCTATTTTGTGGTCTATTCGGAGAATCTTACCCATGACTTCAACCCAAGCCACCAACATCAAGATCGACCGCCCGGCGTCCACCCTCACCATCACCTGGGGGGATGGGCATGTGAGCGCGTATCCCCTGAGTGGGATTCGGGCGGCCTGTCCGTGTGTGGAGTGTCGGGGCGGCCACGCCAACATGGGCGGTCCGGTGGATCGCCCGGCCATCCATCGCATCCCCGCCGGGTCGTGGGAGGTGACCAATGCCCAGAAGATGGGCAACTACGCTCTCCAGTTCACCTGGGCGGACGGCCACGACGCCGGCATCTACACCTGGCGGGATCTGCGGGCGCTCTGTCCCTGCGCAGAATGCGAGGCAGCCCACGGCAAATAGGCGGCGGGTGTGGCATACTGCAATCGTTGATCTGAACTTTCCAAACTTTTCACCGCAAAGTCGCCAAGGGCGCAAAGAAAAAAGATCTTCTTTTCAACTCCTTTGCGCCCTTGGCGACTTTGCGGTGATCTTTTTTCAGCGAACACTTTTTCAAAAGGAGCATCTTCATGCCTACCCTCTCTATCGGCGACATGGCCCCGGATTTCCAGGGGCTGACCGACCAGGACACGACCATCAAACTGAGCGACTTCCGGGGCCAGCGGGTGGTGGTCTACTTCTACCCCAAGGACGACACCCCCGGCTGCACCACCCAGGCCTGCGGCTTCCGGGACAACTATGTGGACATCCAAGAAAAGAACGCCATCGTCCTGGGCATCAGCCCGGACGGCCCGGCCTCCCATCGCAAGTTCAAGACCAAGTTCGACCTGCCCTTCACCCTGATCGCGGACGAAGATCACGCCATCGCCGAGGCCTACGGCGCGTGGGGCGAAAAGTCCATGTACGGCAATAAATACATGGGCATCATCCGCAGCCACTTTGTGGTGGACGAGGCGGGCAAGCTGGTGGATGTACAGATCAAAGTCAGCCCCAAGGATAGTGTGAGTGGGGCGTTGAAGATTCTTGGTTGATTGGTTGATTGGTTGATTTTCGGGGTATTCCCAACCGATCCACCAATGACCCTGCTGCCAAAAGCCATTTAACCGCCGAGGACACAAAGGCTTCGCAGAGAACGCAGAGGGAAAGATCTTGCTTTTCTTTGCGTTCTTGGCGACTTTGCGGTGAATTTGACCTTTTTTCAGCAGAGTCACCAATCAACAAATCAACAAATCAACCAATCAACCAATCAACAATCCCGGAAAGAACAACTATGCGAATACTTCTCTATACCGGCAAGGGTGGCGTGGGCAAGACCAGCATGAGCGCGGCGACGGCTGTGCGCTGTGCCGAGTTGGGCTACCGCACCATCGTCCTGAGTACGGACCCGGCCCATAGTTTGGGCGACAGCTTTGATGTGCGCATCGGCAGCCAGTTGACCCAACTGGCCCCCAATCTGTGGGGCCAGGAGATCGATCTCCTGCACCAGATGGACCAATATTGGGGCACGGTGCAGGGCTATCTCAACGCCATCTTCTCCTGGCGGGGCATGGATGCCCTGGTGGCCGAGGAGACCTCCGTGCTGCCGGGCATGGAGGAGTTGGCCAGCCTCATGCAGATCACCCACCTGGCCGAGAGCGGCAACTACGATGTGATCGTGATCGACGCCGCGCCCACAGGGTCCACGCTGCAACTGCTCAGCTTCCCGGACATGGCCCGCTGGTACATCGAGAAGATCTTCCCCTTCCAGCGCAAGACCATCCAGCTCGCCCGCCCGGTGATGAAGCGCTTCAGCGACATGCCCCTGCCCGACGATTCGGTCTTCGAGAGCATCGAAGACCTGATCATGGTGCTGGAACGGACCAGCAACCTGCTCTCCAACGCCGAGGTCAGCAGCATGAGACTGGTCCTCAACCCGGAGAAGATGGTGATCAAGGAGGCCCAGCGGGCCTACACCTACCTCAACCTCTACGGCTATGCGGTGGACGCCGTGGTCTGCAACCGGCTCTTCTCGGACGATGTCACCGACAGCTATTTTGATGTGCTGAAGGCGGCCCAGCGGGAAAACATGCTCTTCGTGGAGGAGGCCTTCCAGCCCCTGCCCATCTTCCGGGTGCCCATGTTCGGCCAGGAGGTGATGGGGGATTCCATGCTCCATCACATGGCGGAGACGGTCTTTGGCCCCAAGACGGTCAAGGGCGGTGACGGCGATCCCACCAGGACCTACTATGTGGGCAAGCCCCAAGAGATCTTCCAGCGGGACAACTTCTACGTCCTCAGCATCCCCCTGCCCCTGGTGGACAAGGCGGATGTGCAGCTGCATCGCAGTGTGGTGGACGAGCTGATCATCCACATCGGCAACTGGAAGCGCAACATCTCCCTGCCCACGGGCCTGGCCCGGCTGGAGATCGCCGGGGCCAAATACGAGGCGGATCGGCTCAACATCCACTTCAAAATGGAAGACCAAGCCCCCATCCCCGCCCAAGAGTTGAAGATCTCGGCGTGGCAAAATCTAAAGACCCGCATCAGCGGCGCGTAAGAAGGCAAAAGGCAAAAGGCAAAGTGCAAAAGGCAAAAGGGTCGTGTCAAGCGAAACCATGCGCTGGACACGATTCTTTTGCACTTTGCCATTCGCCATTCGCCATTCGCCATTTGCCATTCTAACGCGCCTATGTCAAAATCTTCCCCTGGCATAACCTCCTCCCCAGCGCCACGCCCACCCACTACAATTTTGAAAGGTTTTCCGAACTTATGTCTGTACACACGCCCGATTGGGTCAAGAACGCTGTCTTTTATCAGATCTTCCCGGATCGCTTCCGGCGCAGCGCCCAGGCGGAGGCCATCCCCGGCGTCACCTTCAAAGCCTGGGGCACGGACCCGGCGGAACAGGGTTTCCAAGGCGGCGACCTGTGGGGAATCATCGAGAAGCTGGACTATTTGCAGGAGTTGGGCATCACCGCCCTCTATTTGAACCCCATCTTCTCGTCTGCCTCCAACCACCGCTATCACACCTATGATTTTATGCAGGTGGATCCCCTGCTGGGGGGCAACGCGGCCCTGCGCGCCCTGTTGGATTCGGCCCACGCCCGGGGCATGAAAATTGTGCTGGACGGGGTCTTCAACCATGCCAGCCGGGGATTCTGGGCCTTCCATCACATTTTGGAGACCGGGGGCAACTCGCCCTATTTGGACTGGTTTCATGTGGAAGGTTGGCCCCTGCGCCCCTATAGCAACGGTGAGGGGAATCCGGCCAACTATGGGGCTTGGTGGGGGAACGCGGCCCTGCCCAAGTTCAACACGGACAACCCCGGCGTGCGCCAGTATATTTTTGATGTGACCCGCTATTGGATCGAATTTGGCATCGACGGCTGGCGGCTGGACGTGCCCGAAGAGATCGACGATGTGCCCTTTTGGCAAGAATTCCGGCGCATTGTCAAGCACGCCAACCCAGAAGCCTATATCGTGGGCGAGATCTGGACCGAGGCCACGGAATGGCTGCAGGGCGACCGCTTTGATGCAGTAATGAACTACGTTTTCAGCCGTCTGGCCCAAGGCTTCTTTGGCCGAGAAACTCTCAAAACTGCCTATCGGCCTGGCGGCTTCCCCCTGGTGCCCATGGACGCCCAGGAGTTCGCCCAACACGTGGCCCACATGGTGGATCTCCACCCTTGGGAGGTGACCCAGGCCCAGCTCACCATGCTGGACAGCCACGACACCGCCCGCATGTTGTGGACCACCGCCGGGGACGAGAGCGCCCTGCGCCTCGCCGCCCTCTTCCAGATGACCATGCCCGGTGCGCCCTGCGTCTACTATGGCAGCGAAGTGGGGCTGGACGGGGACCACGATCCCGGTTGCCGAGAGGCTTTCCCCTGGCACGACGAGAGCCAGTGGAACATGGGGCTGCTCAATTTCTACCATCGGGCCATCGCCCTGCGCCACAAATACCCGGCCCTGCGCACGGGCAGCTTCCTCTCCCTCTACGCCATGAACGGGGTCTACGCCTTCGCCCGGATTTTGGACAACGAAGAGGTCGTGGTGATCTTCAACACAGACCATGCCCCGGCCACCTTTGACCTGACCCTGACCGGCAATACATCGGCCCAGGGCACATTCAAGGCTGTCTGGAACTCGGGCAGCTATCCCCTGACCAAAGGCACGCTGCACGACATCACCGTCCCGGCGCGGGATGGGTTGGTGCTGGTCTATGATGGGAAAGGCTAACCTTATGGAGACTTCAGGCAAAACGATCAAGGTCATTCTCAACCCCAACGCCGGCCGAGGGGCGGGGCAACGTCTGGAACCCCAGATCCGCCAGGCCCTGGAGACCCAAAGGGTGGCCTATGACCTGATCCGCACCACAGGCCCCAACCACGCCATCGAGTTGGCCCGCCAGGCCAAGCTGGATGGCTTTGAAATCGTGGTGGCCGCTGGCGGAGATGGCACCATCAGCGAGGTGGTCAACGGTCTGGCCTTGGCCGCGGGGGAGGGGAACCCTGTGGGCGCCTTGGGCATGATCCCCGTGGGCACGGGCAACGACTTCGCCGACATGGCCGGCATCTCCCGCAACCTGGACGCGGCTGTGAGGGCGATCATGGCCGGACGCACCCAGTTGGTGGATCTGGGCCAGATCCGCATCCAGGGCGATGGCAAGGACGAGCTGCGCACCTTCAACAACAACCTGGGCTGCGGTTTCGAGGCCCAGGTGACTGTGGAGAGCCGCAAGATCAAGCGGCTGCGGGGGGTGGCGGTCTATCTCACCGCCGTCCTCAAAGCCATGCTCAGCTATCCCCAGCCCTACATCAATGTTACCTGGACCGATGAATTTGGCCAGACACACCAGGTGGCCAAAGAGATGCTCATGATCAGCATCGGCAACAGCCGCCGCACCGGGGGCAGCTTTTACGTTACCCCGGACGCGGTGATGGACGATGGACTCTACGACATGGCAATGGCCAACGGCCTCCCACGCCGCCGCATCATGGTGCTGCTGCCCAAAGTGATGATGGGCACCCACACCGGCGACCCCGCCCTCACCTTTGTGCGGTCCACCCAGATCCGTATCGCCTCCCCCAGCGCCCTCCCCGTCCACGCCGACGGCGAAATGATCAGCTACAACGCCGACGTCCTCGACATCTCCATCCAGCCCAAGCGCCTGGAGGTGCTGACCCCCGGGTTTCTGAAGAGGTGAGCGGGAGACAGGGAGACAAGGAGAAGAGGAGACAAGGAGACAGGGAGACAAGGAGACAGGGAGACAAGGAGACAGGGAGAC
>CAZKEX010000030.1:0-7080 GCA_964551895.1 uncultured Caldilineaceae bacterium
CACATCCCGGCCAAAGCGCACGTCGCCGACGATGCGCAGATGTTCGCAGAGGACCAAGGAGGGCGGGCCGAAGGGGAAGCGGGCGGCCAGGTCGTCGAAGTTCTTGTAGTAGCGGTCATCCAGCTCCACGATAGGCGGACGGCGGGGCGGGCCGGAGATGCGCTTGGGGTTCATGACCAGCCGGTAGTTTTGGGTCAGGATGTAGACATCGGACCACAGCACCAGCAGATCGTTGTTCTTCTTCACGGGCAAAAAGCGGATACGGGGCACGCGGATGGCCTGGGCCCCGGGGATCACCGACAACGCCGACCCCATTGCGGTCTCCAACTGGTAGACCTGGGGGGAATCGCTATCCTGGGGGTCAACCGGCTTCTGGTTGCGGATCAGGGGCAAGCCCATCACCCCGTTGCCTTCGTCCAAGATGCGCTTGAGGCTGGGCAGGTGGATCCACAGGTTGTTGGTGTTGAAGAATTTATAGGTGTTGATGTCCTGGAAGGAGGCCAACTCCTCCGGCGGACATTGGGCGATCTCCCGGAGCATGAACTGGCCGTCGGGGCGCTGGGCTAGATGGCCGCCCTTGCGGTCGGCCTGGGTGCGGAAGGCGACCTCCATCAAAAAGGGGATCTCCAACTCGGCCATATAGCCCAGGATGCGCAGGTCCAGCATGGCCCCCAGGTTGTCCGAGTTGCTGACAAAGGCATAGTCGTAGTCGGCGGCCAACAGCTTGTCCAACACCCCGCTGGTGACCATGGCCGTGTAGATGTCTCCGTGGCCCGGCGGACACCACTCCTTCTCCGGGTCATCGGGCCACTCCACCGGGGTCAGGTCGTCCACCCGCAGCTTGGGCACCTTGTGTTGCAGAAAATCGACCGGGATCTCCCCGGTCAGCTCCGGGTAGCGGCGCAGGGCCTTGAGGGTCTCCTTTTGGGTGGTGAAGCTGTTCATCACCAGCAGGGGCACTTGGCGATTGGTGCGCAGATTCGAGGCCATCATCTGCCGGGCCAGGATGTCCAGGAAGCTCAGCCCATCCTTGACTTCGATCAGCGACTTGGCCCCAGCCATGCCCATGCTGGTCCCCAGGCCGCCGTTGAGTTTGACCACGACTGTGCGCGCCAACACGCTTTGCCCCACCAGCTCGTAGCCGTACAACTCTTCATAATCGTGGATCTGCTCCACGGGCCGGGCTGCGCTGCCGGGGATGTAGCCGGTTTCGCCGCGTACCAACTGCTGATAGTAGTGGTAAAAGGTGCGGATCGCCACCTCGGGCAGCTTCTCCTGGCGCATCTTTTTGGCAATGGGTGCAAAGGCATCGTCGCTGTCCAGCCCGGTGGTTGGGGAATTGGGGAGGGGATCTGTGTTGTCCATAGGGTTCACCTTTTGGTATGGGGATGGGTAGAGACCCAAGATCTTGGGTCTCGATGACTAGGTTAGATCAAGAAGAAAGCCGCGGCCAGTCCTGTCACCAACATCAACAAAAAGCCGGGCAGAAAGGGCTTGCGCATGGCCGCGGAGGCCGTGGTCAGCACGATGCTGCCCTTGACCACGGTGTTGGCGGTGATGGCCAGGACAATGGCCCGGGCCGCGGTCTCCATAGAGAGCGCGTTGCCCGGCTTGCTCAGTTCCGCCATAGATAGGGTGATGGCGTCCACATCGGTCAGGCCGGAGAGGATGGCCGAGGCGTAGGTGCCGGCGTCCCCCAAATACATCTGGGCGGCCCGGGCCACCAGCAAGATCACACCGTAGAGCAGGCCAAACTTGATGGCCGTGCCCAGTTCGAAGGGGTTGGTGAACTTTACGTCGCTCGACTCTTTGGTGCGCTGGAAGAAGAAGAGGAAGGCACAGTAGGCCAAGCCTACGCCGCCGGCCGCGGCCACGGGCAGCCAAACCACGGCCAGCAACGCTTTGTTCACCACAAAGACCTCCACCAGCACCCGGGCAAACATCACCACCCAGGAGATCAAAATGGCCAGGGTGAAGGGACCGACCAGCGCCGTCTGCTTGCGGCTGCGCTCGGCAAAGGTGAGGGTGACCGCTGTGCTGGAGACCATGCCCCCCAAAAGGCCGATCAACCCGATCCCGTGTTCCGAGCCGACAAATTTTATGGTCGCATAGCCCAGAAAGCTGATGCCGGAGATAAAGACCACCATCAGCCAGATCTTGTAGGGGTTGAGTACGTCGAAAGGGGGAGGGCCGAAGCTGGCGTTGGGCAGAACAGGCAGGATCACTGCGGAGATCACCGCAAACTGCAGGGTGGCATAGACATCCTCGCTGGAGATCTGGTCCACAAAGAGTTGGGTAAAGGGCTTGATGGAGAGGAGGACGGTCACACTCACCGCCCCGGCAATGGCCAAGGAGATCAGCCCCCAATAGCACAGGGCACCGTTGAGCAGCACGACCAACCCGGCGACCTCCGTGGTCATGCCCACCCGATCCTTGCGGGCGGAGACCACATAGGAGCTGATGATCATGCCCCCCACCACCAGGACCACCGCCACCAATGGCCACGCCTGCTCCATCTGATCCGCGGCCAGGGCCGCCAATCCACCCAGCAGACCGAAGAGCCCAAAGGTGCGCACCCCGGCAAACAGGGTCTGGGTCTTGTTGCTGACCGAATACTCCCGCTCGATCCCGATCAAAATACCCAGCAACATGGCCATCCCCAGGCGGAAAAAGAGATCCGTCTGTTCGAGATTGCCCATCAAATTCGTGAACATTGTGCCTCTCCGTTGAAGCCGTTAGCCGTTAGCGTAAAGTCCCGATCCCCAATCCCCAACCCCCAACCCCTTACCACCCCACCGCGCATCCATCCTTGCGGGGATCGCTGCCGCCGGTGAGGATGCCTGTGGCCGGGTCCCGGCGGATGATCTGGCCGCCGCCAAAGTTGCCCCGGCTGAAGCCGTCGTAGATGGCCAGCCGGTGGCCCCGCCGGGTCAGGTCGGCCAGGATGGATGTCTCCCAGCCCGCCTCCACCTGCACCACGCCGCCGGCCTCCTGGGCGGCCAGGGCGTTGAGCCGTCCGGTGATCGGCCCGGCCAACTGCCAGCGGGGGAGGTCCAAGGAGTGCTGGGGGTTGAGACCGAGATCTACCATGTTGATCAATTGTTGAAAGTGGCCCTGGGGTTGCGTATAGCCACCCATCACCCCGTAGCTGGCGTGCAGTTCCCCGTCCCGCGTCGTCATGGCCGGGATGATGGTCTGGTACGGGCGTTTGTTGGGGGCCAGACCGTTGGGGTGGGCCGGGTCCAGCTCGAAGAGGGAGGCCCGGTTTTGCAGGCTGACCCCGGTGCCGGGGACCACCAGACCGCTGCCCGTGCCCATGAAGAGGCTGTTGATAAAGCTGCACGCATTGCCCTCGCCGTCCACCGCGGACAAATAGACCGTGTCCGAGCCGACCAGGGGGCTGCCGTAGGGCACATCCTGGGCCGCGTGCTGGGGGGCGATGCGGGCCCGCCGTCGGTCCGCATACTCGGCGCTGACCAGGGCATCCAGGGGAATCTGGGCCACCCGGGAGTCGCAGACCCACTGTTGGGCGTCCGCATAGGCCAGGCGCATACACTCGATCATGGTGTGCAGCCGGTCCGCCGGGGACATGGCCGCCAGATCGAAGCCAGCGGCCAACTGCACGGCCAAGATCGCCGCCAAGCCCTGGCCGTTGGGCGGACATTCGTACAACGTCACCCCCCGATAGTCGGCGGTGATAGGCTCGTCCCAGGTGGAGACGTGGGCGGCCATGTCTGCCGGGGTGATCCAGCCGCCATAGCGCTGCACATGGTCGCTCAACTTGTGGGCGAAGTCACCCTTGTAGACATAATCCTTGCCCGCCCCGGCGATACCCCGCAGGGTTTCGCCCAAGGTGGGGATGCGCATCAGCTCCCCGGGCCGGGGGGCGTGGCCGTCGATCAGCAGTTCGTGGCCGCTGGGCTGTTGGGGACCGTTGTCCAGATCGCCGCTCTGCCAATCTGGGGCGCGCAGCAATTTCTGTACCTGGCTGGCCCAGCCCGTGGCGATGATCTCCGACACGGGATAGCCGTTCTCCGCGGTCCAGATGGCGGGCTGCAACACATCGGCCAGACCCATGCGCCCGTGGCGTGCCAGCAGATCGCTCCACCCGGCCACCGTGCCGGGGACGCTGACCGATTGCCCGGCGTAGGTAGGCATCTTCGCATAGCCAGCATCGTGAACCGCCTGGATGGAGGCCCCCGCCGGAGATCGCCCGGAACCATTGAGGGCGGTGACACGTTTTTCTTTGGCATCCCAGTAGAGGGCAAAACAGTCCCCGCCCACGCCGGTGGAGGTAGGTTCCACCACGTTGAGCATGGCCGCGGTGGCGATGGCCGCGTCCGCCGCGTTGCCCCCGGCCTTGAGCATGTCCAGCCCGGCCTGGGCGGCCAGGGGTTGGCTGGTGGCCACCATGCCCCGGGTCGCCAATACATTGCTGCGCCGGGATCGATAGACCCCATCGACGGTGAGGCGGGGGGCGGCTGAGGAATTGTCCATCATAGGGGTTGAACCGTGCCTTTCTGCTGTGCTGTCGTGCCGCTTGGATGGGGTTGTGGTAAAATGGCATGTTGTATGGAGAAACGATGGACGGGTCTGCCCATCATCAGTTTTTGCTCGATCTACGCGCTAATCATAGTGTAGAGACCGTGGATTGTCCAACTTTGACCGTGTTTTGGCCTATTTGACAAGCTGTATTCGTCCATCAGGCCAGTATGTTTGGGTGATCTCTGCCCCAAAGGGTAGACTATTTACATTGAAAACTAGCCCATCCCCCCTTTCTTTTCTGCTAATTGCAGCCGGCAAACGACCAAAATGGCATTTTTGATCCAGTACGTCGCCGACTTCGCATCCTGGATCTACGCAGTCTGCGGCGGTGTTGCTCTCTATCAACTGTACAAGGCTTGGCATGTGCGCATTGAGCGTCGTCAGGCCGTCTTTTCGTTGGAACGGGAGAAGGCAATGGGGGATCTCTACAAGATCTTCCTGACGGCTGTGCTGCTCTTGGTGGCAATGGGATCGACCTACTTTGTCAGCACCACCCTGGCCGACGCGGTGCAGGCCGTGGTGGCCGAAAGTCTGGACCCGACCTCCCCTGTGCTTTCCGTGCCCACGCTGACGGCGACGCCCTTGCCCGCCACGCCGACCCCCACGGTCACCCCCACCGCGCCCCCCGCGGCCGCGGCGGTCCAGGAAGCCGCCCAACCGGTGAACCCGGTCGTCCTGCCGCCCACGGCCACCCCGGTGCCCGCGGTGGCCCAACCCATCTGCCCCGACTCACGGGCCGTGATCCTCTCCCCCGGCGCCGGCCAGATCGTGTCGGGGAGTGTGTCGATCCAGGGCACGGCGGTGCATGAGGACTTTTGGTATTACAAGCTGGAATTTGCGCCGGGCAACGGGGCCAACGGCGCCTTTGGCTGGTTTGATGGCGGCGAAAATCAGGTGCGCAACGGCTATTTGGGCAGCTTCAACAGCGGCGCCGTGGCCAACGGCACCTACACCATCCGGGTCGTCTCCGTGGACAGCTCCGGCAACTTCCCCCCGCCCTGTCTGGTCACCATTACCGTACAAAACTAACTAAAAATGCACAATGCACAATGGACAATACACAATGGACGTCGTCTAAAAGCCATTGTCCATTGTGCATTGTGCATTGTCCATTGTGCATTGATCCAATTGTCCATTGATCCAAAGGACGCCCATTGTGAAAAAGTGGCAAATCGATAATCGAATCTGGTTGGCGGGCGGCCTGGTGGCCGTCATTATTTTGACTGCGATTGCCGCAGGGTATGGCCTGGGCAGTGTGTGCGGACGCACCCAGCCCGCAGACCCCACAGCGACCCTTGCCCTTGCCCAAGCCCCGACCCCGACAGAGAGCCCGGCCCAGACGCCCACTGTCCAGCCCGTGACCGTACCGACTGCCACTGAAGCCGCCCCTGCCCCCGCGCCCATCCCGGACCTGGGCACGCCGACCCCGGCCCCGGCCAGCGCCCTCTCCCCGGCGCAGATGGCCCAGGGCTATGCCCAGGCCGCGGCGCTGGCCCTCAACGACATCCCCGGCTTGGACTTCACCTCGACCCGGGCGGCCTCGCTTTTGCGCCGCCTGGCCCAGGAGCAGGGGCTGGTCTTTGTGCCGGTCAGCTTTGCCGAATTGCTTGGCGACACCTGGGCGGTCTTGGCCGCGCCCCGCACCCCGGCCGGGGATGCCCTGCCCGTGCTGCTTTGGCGGGACACCCAGGATCTCAGCCGTATCCGCGGCCAGGTGTTGGTGGATCAACTTGACGCAACCGCCTGGGCGGCGGGGCTGGACCAGGGCCGGGTGGCCAGAGAGGGCGAGGGCTACGCCGTGCTGCTGGTGGCCCGGGCCGGGGAGACCGACCGCTTGCCCGTGGCCCTGCTGGCCCAACCCCAGGCCGGGGCCGACTTTGATCTGGCCTGGCTCAGTCTGGCCGACCCCCAGTGGATGGTGCAGGCCGCCGGCAGCTCTGTCGAACTCCAGGATCTCCCGGCGGGCTTGCCGGAGCTGGCCGTGACCGCGCCCCTCTCGGCCCAGGCGGAGACCGTTTTGGCCGGGGATCTACCCGCGTCTCTGGGCCGGGGAAACGGCCTGGCCGCGCCGGTGATCCGCAGCCGGTGGAGCCCGGTGCGGGAGGATGGCCTGCGCTATGTCTTGGCCGATGCCCAGGTGACGGACACCCCGGTTGTCTTGCTGGGCCGATTTTTGGACTATTTGCAGGGCGGCAGTCTGGGGATCGCCGCCGATCTGGCCGCGGACCCGACCTTGGTGGACAAGGCGGTGGATCTGGGGTTGGACCGACCCGGCCAATGGCTGGCCCTCTATTTGAGCGGGGATGGGGAGCCGGCCCCCCTTGGTCAGACCACGGCCAGCCTGCGCCTCTTTGACAACGCCGACCGCACCCGCTCCTTCCAGATCACCTTCCAACAGCCCAGCGCCGAGGCCAGCGGGCCGGATGCGCCCCTGCAGGTGGCCCTGATCGGGGCCGAAGACCCCTACACCGCCGTCGTGCTGGTTACGCCGATCCCCGTGCCCACGGACGCGCCCACGGAGATCCCCACGCCCAC
>CAZKEX010000030.1:7180-22360 GCA_964551895.1 uncultured Caldilineaceae bacterium
TGGTTACGCCGATCCCCGTGCCCACGGACGCGCCCACGGAGATCCCCACGCCCACGGAAACGCCGGTTCCTACGGCCACGCCGGAACCAACGGCCACGCCGGTTCCCACGGAGACCCCGACGGCAACGGCCACTGCTACGGCCACCGCGACAGCAACGGCAACCTCAACGGCAACCGCGACAGCAACCGCGACAGCGACCGCAACTTCAACGGCAACCTCAACGGCGACAGAGACCCCTGCGCCCACGGAGACCTCCGCACCCACGGAGGCTGTTGGCGCCACTGAGACCGTCACGGCCACCCCTTCTGCCACCCCCAGTCCCACGTCCACGCCGACGGTGACTTTGACACCTACTTCTACCGCAACGGCCACACAGACCCCCACGGCGACGGCCACTGCGACGGCGATCCCTACGGCCACTGCCACGTCCACCTCTCTGCCAACAGAGACGCCGACCGAGACACCGACAGAGACACCGACAGAGACACCGACTGGAACGCCGACTGGGACAGCCACCGCCACGCAAACGCCCACGCAAACGCCCACGGCGACCCCTACCTCCACGGCGACTGCCACAGCCATCCCAACCGCCACCCCAACCGTCACCCCGACCGCCACAGAGACGCCCACGGCGACCTTCACGCCCACGGTGACGGTCACGCCGACGGTGACCGAGACGCCTACGGCCACGCCGCCCATCCCGGCGGTGGACGGGGCAGCGCCCTCGCCCGTGGCCGCGGTGGTGGTCCTCAGCCCGGCCAACCTGCGGGAGGGGCCGGACACGTCCTACGCCACTGTGACCCAACTCAGCAACGGGACCGATGTGGGGCTGTACGGCACGATCCAGGACCAGAGCTGGGTCTTGTTGCGGGTGACGGGGGAGGAGACCATCGGCTGGATGGCCACGAGCCTGTTGCGGGTTGAGGGAGATCTGGCCGAATTGCCGGTCTATGTCTTGGCCGCGGATGGCACGTTGACCGAAGTGGGGGCCGCGCCCACGGCCACAAGCTCCCCGACCCCTGGCCCCACGGCGACCCCTGGGCCAATTCTGCCCACGCCCCAGGCCTTGACGCCCCTGGCCCTGCCTGAGGTTGTGGCGCCGGACCAGGCCGACCCGCCCGCCCCCGCCCTGGGAGAGTTGACCGTGATCATGGGCGGCACAACCATCCCGGCGGACCCCTTTGACCCCATCCCGGCCAGCGCTGGCAACCGCACCCTGACCCTGCGCTTGGGCAGCGCCCAGGTGATGGTGTGGCGGGGACTCTTCGACGCCTCCTTCCAGCCCAGCCCGGGGGAAGATCCGTGGGTTTCTGCCCCGGCGGAGCTGCTCTGGCCGGGCACCCGGGTCTATATCCAGGGCGCGCCCATGTCCGACGATCCCAACACCATCCAGGTCAGCGTGGCGCGGATCGTGGCCGCGGCCCCGGCCCTGGCCCCGGAACTGATCGACATGCCCGAACTCTCCGGCTGGCAATTTGCCCCCGATCCGGCGGGGGAGGGCACAGGGAACCAGAATGCCAGCCCTGTGGCCGCCCTCTTCTCCGATGCCGGTCAGCGCAACTTTAGCCTGCTGACCACGGACGGCCAGCTCGCGGACGTGCCCTTGGATGGGCGCACCTTCGAGTTGGTGGGCACGCCTTTGCAGCCCGAAGTGTTGGTGACCTATGCCGAGCTGTTGGGCGCACGCCACAGCTTTGAATGGGTGCGGGCCGATGGCACGGGCGTGCGCATCTATGCCCAACCCTATCAGGTGATCCAAGGCGTGGTGCGGGATGTGGGGGCGCCAGCAGCGGGCACGGAAGGCGGGGTCGGCATCGGACGTCCCGGCGGGCTGTGGTGGATCGAAGCGCCCCAGGCGGATCTGGATAGCTGGCAGTTGTGGCGCTACGACCCGGACCAGGGCCGGGTGGAGATGCGCCTGCAAGGCTCGGCCCAGATCTTTGGGCTGACCAACACTGCCCTCTCGCCGATTCTGGTCGGGCTGGCCCCGGAAAGTCAGCCGTCGGCCACTTCGGTCAAGCGGCTGGTCTTCCTGGTGGACACGGTGGATCGGGCGCGCCAGAAGCTCTACACCGGTCTCTATCGCCTGACCCTCTCCCCGGCCATCGCCACGGCGGACGGCAAGCAGCCCTCGGTCTCCGTGCGCCCCCTCCTGGCCGAGGACGCCTATCGGGGCCCCCTCACCCTTAGCCCGGACCGGCGTCACCTGGCCTATTTTGTCTATAATCCGGCCCGGTCCAGCCAGATCTCCGGCTTTATCCAGCCGCCCAACGAACTGTACATCCTGGCCTTGGATGGGCTAAACGCCGGGCGCACAGAGCTGGCCTACGGGGCCGCCACCCGGTTTGAATTCCTGGCCCCCAACCTGGCCTGGCTGGATGGGGAGCGGTTGATCCAAGTCCTGGCTCGGTTTGGATCAGGGGTGAGCCTCAATTTGGACCGCTTTGGCGTGATCCAAGTCACGGTCGCCAACAACGCCGTGGGGCTAGAGACCCAACGTGCCCTCTATCTCTTCCCCACGGGGGAGCTGATGCGCACCCTGGCCGCCTGCGCCATCCCCGGCCACGCCCTCTTCAACATCGCCACCACGGACGGCAGCGGCGGCGCCGCGGCCCTCAACCTGGCCCGCTGGGGCGCCGACCCCCAGCCGGAGATGCTGGGCGCACTGCCGCCCGAGGCCGAGCGGGTGCTGTTGTGCTGGTCCGCGCCGCCGCCCTTGGTCATCGAGACGGCCGAATAGGGGAGGCACGTCCATGCCCGATTTTCCCCAACTCTCCCTCCCCCCCCTGCCCGAGGAGTGGGTACTCTTTGCCGGGTGGCCGGACTTGCTCTTTGGTCTGGTGGCCCTGGGGCTGGTGGTGTTGCTGGCGATCTGGTGGCGGCAGCAGATCGACCTGTGGGTTCCTCTGCTGGCTGTGGCCTTGGCCGTGGCTGCCGGGTTGAGTATCGCCACCCTCTCCGTCTTCCAAGTGCCCGCCCATTTTGTCGGCTGTCCCGACGGGTGTGATGGCTGGCGGGGCTATCCCGTGGCCTTCGCCTCGGTGGACTTTGCCGGGGTGCGCACTTTGGCCCCGGTGGATTTCGGCCTCAACCTGCTGTGGACGTGGCTGCTCGTTCTCTTTCTCTTCATGGTCCTGCGGTTGGCGGGGATGGCCTATCATTGGTCCGAGCGAGGCTTCCGGGCCAAAGTCTTCTTTCTTCTCTTTATTCTCATCCTGCCCCTGGCCCTCGTCCCCCGGGTCATGGACCCGCCCCAGCCCTATTTGACCGGGGAGACCCAGCGGCTGGCGGTCAACGCTCTGCGCACGGCCCAATACACCTACAACCTCACCGGGGCCTGGGTGCAGCGCCTGGCCGTGGAGGATATCCGCTCCCTCTCCGGCAGCGCCGCCACCTTTGGCTTCGAGACCAATACCACCCAGGTCTGTCTGCGGGGCTACACCTATTTCTACCTGCCCTGGCGCCGCTACCGCCTGATCCTCGACACCAGCGGCGTCGTCGTCCTCAACATGACCGAGTTGCCCTTGGACCAGCCGTGTTGGTGAAGGGGCAGACAGGGAGAAGAGGAGACAAGGAGAAGAGGAGCGGGGAGATGGTGACCCGTTGAGGGGTTCAATCTCCTCTTCTCCCTGTCTCCTCTTCTCCCTGTCTCCCTGTCTCCCTGTCTCCCCTTCACCGCTGGTAGACCGTCGTCTCCCCATTGAACGCGGCCCAGGCGAACCAGAAGTGGTCGAAGGCGAGGAGCTGAGTCAATTGGGCGCCGGTGAGGGAGCCGTCCGTGGCCTGGCCGAGGATGTCCCAGGTGCTGGCGGTCTCCTCGTCTTGGAAAAGACCTTCGCCCAGGGACACAAAGGAGAGGGTCTGGCCGTCCAGCCGGCGGTCGAAGACGCCCACGCTGCCCACGTCCCGGCTGTCGGCGATGCTGGCTTGATCCAGTGCGCTGGCCGTGCCCGGTTTGTGGAAGATCGCCAAGGGCGTCTCCCCGATCTGGTCGTTAATCACCCCCATCTCCGCCGCTATGGGGAAGGGGTAGGCTTTGGCTTTGCCATCGATCACCGTGCCCACTACTCGTTCCAGCGCGGGCAAGCGACCGTCCAGATCGCCTTGGAAGAGGAAGGGGGTGGCGCTGCTGTCATAGCCCGTATACGGGTTGCGCCCATAGGAGCGGGCCAATCCGCTCTCCTGGGTGGGCCGGGCCAGGACCGTGGCGTCGGGGAAATTACGGCGGAAATCTTCAAAGCTGAGCACCTGGCTGGCCAGGAAAGTCAGTTGCGCCCCGGCCAATTTCCCCACAATCGCCTCGCCGGAAAACTGCTGCCACCAGCTCTCGGTCTGACGGTCATACATGATCAGATCGCTGTTGCGCAGCCTGCCCGTGGTGCCAAAGTCGAACAGGAACGCCTCGCCATCCACGGTCAAGCGGCGGTCAAAGGCGATGCTGGCATTGCACAACGGGCAGAAGGTGATGCTCACCGGCAGCCCGCCCACCTCGTCGTTGACGATCTCGTGCCAGATCAAGATGGCCTGGGGATAGGCCCGCACCTCGCCGTTGTGCTTGAAGACGATCACCGGGTCCGCCTCTTCGAGCCACTCGGCCGCGGCCTCAATCGACTCATATTGGGGCAGATCCACCGCGGGGATGCCGTCCTTGGGCGGCCCGCCGGAGAAGATCTCGTCCCATTCCACCAGGCGGCGGCTGAAATCCGTGGCCCATCCGCCGGTGCTGAAGGGGGGCGGCCCGCCGTCGGTGATCAGATCGTCGGTCTGCATTTCGGCGGCGGGGATGGGGGTGTTGATAGGTGTGTCAATTTGGGTGGCGGGGGCCGGCGCTGGCGGCGTCACGGCACAGCTGGCCAAGGTCAAGAGGGCGATGACGCCCACGACCGCGGGGATAAGTTTTATCATGGAACGCTCCTTTTTGATTGGGTGTCGGACGTTTTCGTGCCCCCATTCTCTCTGTCCCCGCTGTTGCTGGCTGTAACCGCGCCTACCCCGTCACGGTTCGTGGTAGGCATGCTCAGATGCCGGGCCGTTCGCATTTGAGAATACTCACTCCCCGGCCCAGCTCATTTTGAACACATCCATTTCAATCGAGCAACCGGGTTGTGGTAGACTTCTTCAATTGCCGTTCACTTCCTCCCCAAGGTTGGGGGGCCAGGGGGACGGAGATGAATACCCCTTTTCACAAAAAAAACGGATCCCATCATGAACTCGCGATTACCTCTTTTTCCCATCTCTACCCGTGTTGAGGGCGACACGCCTCAGACGGAACGGTTGACCGTGGCCGGTTGCGATTTGACCGCCTTGGTCGAGCAGCACGGTACCCCCCTCTATCTCTATGACCAACAGACAATGGATGAAGCTGTGGCGGCCTATGCCACGGCCCTGGGCAGATATTACCCTGGGCAGAGCAGCCTGACCTATGCCGGCAAGGCTTTTCTGTGTACGGCTATGGCCCAATGGGCCGTGGAGCAGGGGCTGTGGGTGGACTGCACCGGCGTGGGCGAGCTGGCCATTGCCCAGGCGGCCGGGGTGCCAAAGGCAAACATCCTGGTCCACGGTGTGAACAAGAGCCAGGCGGATCTGCGGGCGGCCCTGGCCCAGGCAGGCACGCTGGTGGTGGACAACCTGACCGAGCTGCATCGGATTTCGGATCTGCTGATCAGGTCCAACGCCCAATGTCCGAATCTGTGGCTGCGGCTGCGGCCGGGCGTGGCGGTCGACACCCACGCCCATACCCAGACCGGCCAGGAGACGAGCAAGTTTGGCATGAGCCTCCGAGAAGCCGAAACGACAGCGGCCTATTGCCTCAAGCGAGGCCTGCCCCTGACCGGTCTTCATTTTCACCAAGGCTCCCACTTCCACGATCCGGCCCCGTTGGTCCCTGCCCTGGAAACCACCCTGGCGCTGATTGTCCATCTGCGCAGGCGTTTGGGATGGGTGCCCAAATCCATCTCGCCCGGCGGCGGGTGGGGGGTGCCCTATCACGAGGACGACCTGCCCCACGCCTCGATCGAGGAGTATGTGCGGCTGGTGACGTGGACGCTGCATCAGGGGTGCGTGGCCCACAGTTTGCCCCTGCCTCGGCTGCATTTGGAGCCAGGGCGCAGTCTGGTGGCCAAGGCTGGGGTGGCCCTCTATCGGGTGGGCGCGGTGAAGGAGAGCGGCGGGCGGCGCTGGCTGTTGCTGGATGGAGGGATGGCCGACAATCCCCGGCCCGCCCTCTATGGGGCGCGCTATTCCGCCCTGCCGGTGGATGCGCCCAACCGCCCCCCGGTCGGCCCGGCCTGGCTAGCTGGCCCCTATTGCGAAAGCGGCGACATCCTGATCCACAATCTGCCCATGCCGGAAATGGCAGCGGACGATCTGGTGGCCGTGCCGGTCAGCGGAGCCTATCAACTGAGCATGGGCAGCAACTACAACGGGGCCAGACGTCCGGCGGTCTTGTGGCTGCGGGACGGCTCGGCCCAGTTGATCCAGCGCCGAGAAGAGGCGGCAGATCTGTTGCGCCGGGATGTGGGGTTGGATTTGGAATAAAAATAGGCCACGGATGGGACGGATTTGACGGATTAAGACGGATCTTTCTCAAAAAGAAAAGATCCGTTTCGATCCGTCAAATCCGTCCCATCCGTGGCCTATTTTTTTCTCGAAAGGATGCTGAGTATGGCCGATCTACAGCGTTGCCCCTGGGCGGGGGATGATGCGTTGATGCAGATCTACCACGATGAGGAGTGGGGGGTGGCGGTCTATGACGATGGGGCGCTGTTCGAGCGGCTGATCTTGGAGTGCTTTCAGGCCGGGCTGTCGTGGCGCACCATCTTGCACAAACGGGAGAACTTCCGCCGGGCCTTCGACAACTTTGATGCGGTGAAGATGGCGGCCTACGATGAGGCCAAGATCCAGGCCTTGCTCCAAGATGCGGGGATTGTGCGCAATCGGCTGAAGGTGCGGGGGGCGGTGCAGAATGCCCAGGCCTATCTGCGTCTGCGGGCGGAATTCGGCACATTTTCGGACTGGCTGTGGTCCTTTGTGGGCGGGAGTCCCCTTGTGCCCGACCAGCCGCCGACCATGCAGAGCCTGCCCGCCTTCACCCCGCAGGCCACGGCCCTCTCCAAGGCCCTGAAGAAGGCCGGGTTCACCTTTGTCGGCCCCACCATCTGCTATGCCTTCATGCAGAGCGCTGGGCTGGTGAATGACCATGTGGCGGGGTGCTATAAGGTTCTGGGGCGAGGTTGAGAGATTAAGAGATTGGGAGATTGTCACACGAGACAATCTCCCAATCTCTTAATCTCTTAATCTCTTTCACCGCCAAGACGCAAAGGTCGCAAAGAATTCGAGAGAAGGCTCTCGCTTTTCTTTGCGACCTTTGCGTCTTGGCGGTGAAAGATCCCCGAACCGTGAAGATCGGTAAAGATTTGTGAAGATTTGTGAAGATTCGTGAAGATTCGTGGACTACCCCTGGATCAGGAACGGGTGCGGGTGCGCTCATCGTCCATGTGGACGAGTTCTCTGACCACATCGTCGATGCGCCGTTTGTAGCGCAGAAGCTCGCGCCGACACTCCACTTCGGGCGGGCCTTCGGTCTTGAAGCTGCGCAAACTGTCCTCCAGTTCGGTATCGATGCGGAGACGACGTCGATTCACAGGCCGCCCGCGCAGATATTCCCGCATTTCCTGGGCGATTGCCATGTCGTAATAGGTGAGATCGTTATGCAGATCAACCAGTCGATCCGAGGCAATGGCTGGCATAGGCATTGATCTCAAGATTTCCCAAGCTCGATTTAGCTTGCGTCGAGACACGGATAGGGTCCATTCGCTAGATATTGGGCAGATAGGAGGGCAGACAAACGACAGCAGCGGTGGTAACGAGGTCGGTTGAAGGCATAGGACAACAAGATGGAAGACAGAAGCTGGTCAATATTTGATATGTGGGGCGTGGGATCTCTGCCAACTTCCGAACACTTGTGCCAGATTGACCGGCAACACGATTATAGCAGGTACACAGGGCAGGTCCAAAAACCGACGCCTCTTTCTATTCTGGCCATATTCACCTTCCAGCCGATTTCATCCATTTTCTACTTGACGAACAAGAACAAATGGTCTATACTGCCAAGACCAGAACATACGGTCTGATATGATATTCTTTTCACGCCAAAAGGAGAAACGAACATGGCCTCAGCTAAGTCCAAAGCCGCAGAGAAATCTGAGCAGAATGCCAGAGAAAAAGCGCTCACGACCACCCTTTCCAGCCTGCACAAGCGCTTTGGTGATGGGGTGATCATGAAGCTGGGTGAGGCCACCAAGCTGAATGTGGAATCCATCCCCACGGGCAGCCTGAGCTTGGACATCGCCCTGGGGGTAGGCGGCGTGCCCAAGGGGCGCATCATCGAAATCTATGGCCCAGAGAGTTCGGGCAAGACCACGGTCTGTCTGCACATCATCGCCGAGGCCCAAATGAAGGGGGGCATCTGCGGCTTTGTGGATGTGGAACACGCCCTGGACCCAGCCTACGCCCGCAAGATCGGCGTGGATGTGGACAACCTCTATGTCAGCCAGCCGGACACGGGGGAGCAGGCCCTTGAGATCACCGAGGCCCTGGTGCGCTCGGGGGCGATGGACGTGGTGGTGGTGGACAGCGTGGCCGCCCTGGTGCCCCGGGCCGAGATCGAGGGCGAGATGGGGGACAGCCACATGGGCTTGCAGGCCCGGCTTATGTCCCAGGCCCTGCGCAAGCTGGCCGGTGCGGTCAAGACCAGCGGGACCTGTCTGATCTTCACCAACCAACTGCGCCAGAAGATCGGCGTCATGTTTGGCAACCCGGAGACCACATCCGGGGGCATGGCCCTCAAGTTCTATGCCAGTGTGCGGTTGGATATCCGGCGCATCCAGTCCATCAAGCAGGGGTCCGAAGTCGTGGGCAACCGGACTCGGGTCACGGTCAAGAAGAACAAGGTGGCTCCCCCCTTCCGGGTGGCCGAGTTTGACATCATGTACAACGAAGGCATCAGCACCAGCGGTGACCTGGTTGACCTGGGCGTGGAGCATGGGGTGATCGACAAACGGGGCAGCTTCTATAGCTATGGAGATATCCGCCTGGGCCAAGGCCGCGAAAACTCCAAGAGCTTCCTGGACCAAGAGGTCGTCATCTCCGCCGAGATCGCCGGCAAGATCCGGGATGCCCTGGGCATGCCCATCAACCTGGGGGCGCTGGGTGACGCAGTTCTGGTCGACGATGATGAGGGTAGCGAAGGTGAAGACACCGATGACTGATCCCCACGGCTGCCTGGTGTAGCCGTCATCTCTGGCCCAAACCATCTAAATCGTTCATCCAAAATCCGACAACCGTAAGGTTGTCGGATTTTGCGTTCTCGGTTTCTTTTGCGTTTATGGTACAATTCCCAAGAAAAGTAGCCGAAAATTATCCTTACATGGATGGCATCCAAGATGAAGTGACAAAGTAGTCTGGCAAAAGAGCCGCCTCTATGACCGAACATCGACTGCCCACGGCCCTGCTCCAAGCTCTATCCGATCTTAACAAGTTGTTGGAAAATCAACATTTCGCCGCTTATTGGAGCGAGGCCGTGCAGCTATTACACAGCATGTGTCCCGCCCAGGCCGTGCGCCTGTATTGGGCGGACGAAGAGCGGGGCGAGTTGGATCGCGTCTTTCAGTCCGCGCCTATCAGCGAAGGGATCACCGGGCAGATCCAGCAGTGGGAAACCAGCCTGTTGCGGGGAACAGCTCATCTCCTTAAACGGGAAGGGGCAAGCGGCGCCGAGCGGGTGAGCTATTTTCCCGATCCATCTGGCCCAGGGGGGGCAGATCTGGGGATGGATGGCCACTATTTGGTGCATCTTAGCCTGTCCCAGAATAATATTCCCTATGGGGGCCTGACTTTTGTCTGTGCCGACCTAGACGTCCTGCCCGTTGACAGCCCACAACTTCAAGAACTTGTGGCCCTGGCAGATCTGCTCACAAGCACCTATGTGCGTGCCTATGCCCTGAGTACCGCCCGTTATCGGCTGGAAAATGCCAACCTGCTCCACCAATTCAACCAAACCGTCTCCAGCCTGGATCTGGACCAAGTGTTGTGGGACTCTGCCGAGCTGGCTGCCTATCTTTTGGACGCAGAGGCATCCAGCATCTTTTTGGCCGACGCGGATAGGCAGCGGCTCACCTTCATGGTGGCCACGGGCGAGATTGGCCGCACGTTGATCGGCACCCACATCAGCATCTCCGAAGGGGTGGCTGGGTGGGTGACCAGCCACAGCCAGCCGCTGATCGTGAATCATCCCGAAAGCGATCCCCGATTTACCGGTATTACGGATCAACTGAACGGCTCTCGAACCAAGAACGTCATCTGTGTGCCTTTGATCGTGCATAATCGCACCATCGGGGCCATGCAAGTGCTGAACCGCCAGGGCGGCTTTCGCCCTCAGGATCTGGATTGGTTGGCCTCGGTCAGCGGCCAGATTGCCATTGCGGTGGAAAATGCCCGGCTCTACAGCCGAGAACATGCCAAAGTCAATGAATTGGCCAGCCTCAACAAGGTCAGCCAGACCATCACCAGCGAGTTGGATGTGCGCGAGGTGATCGGGGCCATCACCTACAGCGTGTTGGAGATCTTGGCCGTGGACCGCAGCGAACTGTTGCTGCTCAACCAGCAGATGCAACAGTTCGAACTCTACTCTGCCACCGGAGCCGAGATCGACAGCCAGTGGAGCCAAAGACCCATCCCCATGGACGAGGGGCTGGTGGGACTCTGTGCAGAGCAGAAGCACGCCCTGATCGTCAACCGGGTGGGGGATGATCCCCGGTGCGCCGGCATGTTTGCCGACCCGGAACTGGCCAAAAGTAGCCTGGCCCTGGTGCCCCTGCTCAGCCGCGGCACCACCATCGGGGTGATCGTGGTCTATTCCCTTCTGGGCCACCCTTTCGACGAGGAGCGCATGGTCCTGCTCCAAACCTTTGCCAACCAGGCCGCGGTGGCGCTGGAAAACGCCACCCTCTACCAGAGTGTGCAGCGGGAACAAGAACGCATCATCACCATCCAAGAAGGGGTGCGCCACCGACTGGCCCGCGATCTGCATGACGGCCCGGCCCAAATGCTCAGTTCCATCATCATGAGCATCGACCTGACCCGACGCCATGTGCAACGGGATCAAGACGAGGCCGTGCTGGACGAACTGGATCGGCTGGAAGAGATCGCCCGCCAAGCCAACCGAGAAGTGCGAACCCTGCTCTTCGAACTGCGCCCGATCATTTTGGAGAGCCAGGGGCTGGTGCCGGCTGTCCATGCCTATTATCGCCAGCTTATGGGCACCCTCAGCAGTCGTATTCACCTGGAAGTGGCCTCATTTAGCGAGACCTTCTCGCCCCTTGCCGCGGATTCCATCTTTGCCATCATCCAGGAATCGGTCAACAACATCCGCAAACATGCCCAGGCCCAGAATATCTGGATTCGGATCTATGTGGAGGAGAGCAACCTGTTTTTCGAGGTGGAGGATGACGGGGTTGGCCTGGACCTGGCCCGGCTGAACGAGGAATATAGCCGACGCAACAGCTATGGCCTGCTCAACATGCGGGAGCGCGCCGCCCTGTTTGGGGGCAGACTGGTCATCCGCTCGCCCCGTTCCCCAGGCAAAAGCGGGACGGTGATTGTGGGTACCCTGCCCCTGCGCACTATTTTGGGCGAACCCAACCCAGATTTCAGCCTTTTCTAGGTGATGAAGAGGAGAAGGTAGCCACGAAGACGGGAAGAAGGGAAGAACCACGAAGAGAAATCCTTTTCGATCTCCTTCGTGTGCCTTCCCTTCTTCCTTTCTTCGTGGCTATCTTTCAGTGACTTTCCCAAAGGACCTATCGTGTTTCACTTCGACCTGCATAATACCGACGGCCATGCCCGACGCGCCACCTTTCACACCCCCCACGGCCCCATCCCCATGCCCGCCTTTGCCCCTGTGGGCACCCTGGCCAATGTCAAGACCCTGGAACCCAGGGATCTGAAAGAGGCCGGCAGCCAGTTGATCCTGGCCAACACCTATCATCTCTACCTGCGCCCCGGCCACGAATTGGTGGAGAAGTTTGGCGGTCTCCACGGCTTCATGGCCTGGGATGGCCCCATCCTCACCGACTCCGGCGGCTTTCAGGTCTTCAGCCTCTCGGACATCCGCAAGGTGGACGACGAGGGCGTCACCTTCCGCAGCCATCTGGACGGCAGCGCCCATCGCTTCACCCCAGAAAAGGTGATGGAGATCGAGCAGGCCCTGGGCGCGGACATCGCCATGGTCCTGGACGAGTGCCCGGACCCCTTGGACCGGGCCTACAACGAGATCGCCCTGGCCCGCACCCATCGCTGGGCCGAGCGCTGCGCCGCCGCCCACACCCGGCCAGATCAGGCCCTCTTCGGCATCGTGCAAGGGGGCATCTTCCCGGATCTGCGCCAGGCCAGCGCCCGCTTTCTCAGCGAACTGGATCTGCCCGGCTATGCCGTGGGCGGGCTGGCCGTGGGTGAAACCAAGGAGCAGATGTACGCCACCCTGGACGAGACCCTGCCCGCCATGCCCACCCACAAACCCCGCTATCTGATGGGCGTGGGCGCGCCCGAGGACATCGTGGAATCCGTGGCCCGGGGCATCGATCTGTTCGACTGTGTGCTGCCCACTCGCATCGCCCGCAACGGCGCCCTCTTCACCTGGGACGGGCGCATCAACCTGCGCAACGCCCAATATGCCGAAGATCCCCGGCCCGTGATGGAGGGCTGTGGCTGCTACACCTGCCGCACCTTCAGCCGGGCCTATCTGCGCCATCTCTACAAGGCCAAAGAGATCAGCGCCCTGCGTCTTGGCACAATTCACAATGTTCAGTTTATGATGGATCTGATGGTCAACATTCGCGCCGCCATCGAGGCTGGCCAATTTGATACCTTCCGCCACACTTTTCTGGAACGTTTCACCATCAGCAATCAAACCGTCCGCCACGAACAGCGGGCGAAACGGCAGCAGGCGGCCGATAGCCGTTAGCCGTGATTCACTATTTTCGCGGCGCCCGCCCCACCCTGAAAGGGATGGGGCTACCACAGCGACGCCCCGTAAACGGGGCTTTTCCGAGAGAATCAGCCCCGTTTACGGGGCGTCGCCGTTGTAGCCCTGTGGCTTTCAGCCCAGGGCGGACGCCGACTCAACACAGAACCTATTAGAGGGACCACCCATGCTAGAGATCATCAAAGCCATCGTCCTCGGCTTCGTACAAGGCGCCACCGAGTTTATCCCCGTCAGCAGCAGCGGCCATCTGGTCATCGTGCCCTGGCTCTTGGGCTGGGAAAAGTTCGATCTCGTCTTCGACACCATGTTGCATTGGGGAACCCTGCTGGCCATCTTTGCCGTCTTCTGGCGAGATTTCTGGGCCATGATCACCGCCGCCCTGACCAGCATCCGGGACCGATCCCTGGCCGATCCCAACGCCCGCATGGCCTGGTTTATCGTCCTGGCCTCCATCCCCGCGGCCATCGCCGGCCTCAGCTTCAAAGACCAGATCGAGGCCCTCTTCAGCAGCCCCCGCACCGCGGCCGGCTTCCTGCTCTTCACCGCCCTCCTCCTGTGGGCCAGCGAGCAGATGGCCAAGCGCATCAAAACCCTGCACGGCCTGGAAAAGCTCACCCTGGCCGACAGCCTGATCATCGGCCTGGCCCAAGCGATGGCCCTGGCCCCTGGCATCAGCCGCAGCGGCAGCACCATGGCCGCCGGTCTGGCCCGGGGTCTGCGCCGGGACGAGGCCGCCCGCTTCAGCTTTCTGCTGGGCACCCCGGCCTTCTTCGGGGCCGGACTCCTGGCCCTCAAAGATGCCCTCTCCGTAGACGCCTCCCAGGTGCAGGATCAGATGACCATCCTGATAGTCGGCTTCATCGTCAGCGCCATCACCGGCTTCATCGCCATCCGTTTCCTGCTCAACTATCTGCGCACACGAAGTCTCTACCTCTTCGCTGGCTATTGCGCGGCCGTGGGTCTGATCGTGATCGGGTTGACGTTTGTTATGTAAAAAGAAGGACGTAGCCTTGAGGCGAAAAAGCGTGGGTCAAGGGGAATTTCGTGGGCAAACAAAGGGGGGGCCAGGCGGATGGCTGCGCGCCATAGGCCTTGTCCTGCTTTTGACCCTCTCTGGCTGCGCCCAGACCGAAGTAGCCGCCACCACGCCCCCAGTCACCATCACCATCGCCGGGTCAACCACCATGACCCCGGTCCTCACCGCTCTCACGGCCGAGTTCACTCGCCGTCATCCCCAGGCCCTCTTCAGCCTGCGGGGCGGGGGCAGCACCCTGGGCGAACAGTGGGCCGGGGCCGGCCAGGTGGATCTGGCGGCCAGCAACCTCCTCCCCCCGGAAATGGTGGTCCCCGACGCCGAGACCCCCACCCCGGCCCGGCCCAACCTGGTGCGGGTGCCCATTGGCGTGGATGGCGTGGCCGTCATCGTGCATCCCCGCAACGACGTGGCCGTACTCACCCTGCTCCAACTGCGGGATCTCTTCAGCGGTCATCTGCTCGATTGGCAAGCCGTGGGGTCAACCCTAAAATCCGGGGACGGTGTGCTGCTGATCAGCCGGGAGGACGGCAGCGGCACCCGCTTCTTCTTCGAGGAACAGGTCATGGGCGACGAGCGGGTAGCCCTCACCGCCGTGGTCATGCCCACCAGCCAGGACGTGGTGGCCTACGTAGCCGACCACCCCCAGGCCATCGGCTACGTCTCCGCCGCCTATTTGCGGGACAGCCGAGGCAACCTCTTGACCGACCCCGACGCGCCCGTGCGCATCGTGCCCGTAGAGGGGCTGCTGCCCAGCCTGGACAACCTGCGCCAACAGCGCTATCACCTGGCCCAACCCATCTTCCTGGTCAGCCGGGCGGAGCCTGTCGGCTGGGTCAAACAGTTCGTCGACTTCACCCTCAGCCCCGCGGGTCAACAGATCGTAGCCCGCTTCCACGCCCCAATTCGGTAGGTCGGGGATCGGGGACTGGGGATCGGGGACTGGGGATCGGAAAGCGAGACCGATCCCTGATCCCCGATCCCCGATCCCCAGTCCCCGGTCCCCGATCACTCCCGCCGAAACTGCGTCTCGTACAACTCCGCGTACAGCCCGCCTTGGGCCAATAGTTCGGCGTGGGTGCCGGATTCGGCCAGCCGCCCCTT
>CAZKEX010000031.1:0-22306 GCA_964551895.1 uncultured Caldilineaceae bacterium
ACGGACCGGGCTAGAGCACATAACCGCCTAGCTATTTACGCCGGGCTGTACTAGCGCATTTTTAGAGTACCTTCTGCACCGACAACAGATTCCCCAATGCCCCCGCATTGGCCTGGGCGATCCCATCTGCGGACCCCAGCACCACCACCCGGCCGGCGGCGCTGAAACCACTCAACACCTCGCCCAACTGGCGGAAGTCGGCCACGCTGGTACTCAGCACTTGATCCCGGATGCGCTGCCGCTCCTCCACGGTGGAGCCGAGCAGGGTGCGCACCAGGGCGGTGTAGCCCTTGGCATCGGGCATCTGGTAGGCGTCCAGCCGGCCGATGGCCCCGATGATGCTCTTGGTCAGCTCCTCTTGGGGCAGATCCACCCCCCGCAGATAGGCCCCCACACTGTCATAGACGGCCAAGGTGTCGGCCAGATTGGGGTCCCGATAGGAGAGATAGGCGTAGATGCCCGAGTGGCGGTCAAAGCTGACAAAGCCGCCGTACGCGCCCCCCTGCACCCGCACCTTGTCCCAAATATAGCCGTTGCGCAGATAGTTGGAGATGGCGATCATGGAGCCGCTGTACTCGTAGCCCAGCTCGTAGAGGTTGACCCCCTTGCCAACATAGTTGACCTGGGCCGGAATGGTCAGCCCTTCGTGGCTAGGGAAGCTGGCCCGCTGCCAGTGAACCGGCCTCACGACTGTACCGGGCAGATCGGCCAGGAAGCTGTCCAGGGCCGGGCGCACCGCGTCCCAGCCCTCGCCGTCCACGGTGATGTTGCAGAGCATGGCGTTGCGGTTGAGCAGGGTGGTGCGGATGGCCTCCAGCTTGGCCAAAATGCCCGGCCAGTCGGTCTCGATCTCCTGGGCCAGTTGGCGCAGGAAGAAGAGGCTGCTCACCCCGCTCCACTGCTCCGAAAGCCAATCGGCCTCGTTGAAGCTGGCCCGCAGCCGGTCGTTGACAAACGAATGGCCGCTGGGGATCACCCCGGACTCCTTGCGGGCCTTGCTCTCCAACACCAACTGGCGGAAGCGCTCCGGGTTGTCCAGGCGCACCGTGGTCAGCACATCGGCCATGATGCCCAGCATCTCCGGCGCCTGCTCCACGGTGGATTTGCCCCGCAGCAGCAGCCACGCCACGGCCTCGTCCGAGGCAAGCTGGGCGGACTCCATGCGGTCGGTCCACAGGCCGCCGGTCTTGCGCCCGATGCGCTGGGTCAGCTTGACGTAATCCTCTTCCTCCGTGCCCATTTGCAGCAAGGCCCGGCTGAAGAGGGGCACATAGGGCAGCAGATCCTGGGGCAGGGTGTGGAGATCAAAGCCCAGATCCAGATAGACGATGCCGTTGGTGGCCAGGTCGTGGACCAACACCCGGCTGCCCTGGATGGTGGATTCGACGCTGGGGATGGGCTTCTCCTCCCGGGGCAGATCGGCCAAAGTCAGGGTGGGGATGGCGGCCAGGGCTTCCGGGCTGTCCGGGGTCTCCTGGGCCAGGCGCAGGGCGTGGGTTTCGGTGATCACGTCCATCACATCGTCCGGGGTCATGGCCGCCCAGGCCGCGTCCAGCCGGGCCTGCTCCGCCGCGTCTCTCGCCGGGCCGACCGTGGGGTCGGGCTGGAGCAGGACGGTGGCCCGGTGGGGGTTCTCCACCAGATAGCGGCGGATGCGCTCCTGCAAGATGCCGGGCTGGTCGGCCAACATGGACTTGACCTCTTCCAAAGATGCTTCAAAAGCCAAATGATCCACCGGGTCCTGGCCGTTGGCCCATTCGCTCATCACCCGCATCATCATGGCCAGCCCCCGGGGGAAGGAGCCGGTGTTGTTCTCCCGCAGGTTGAACTCCAGGGTGTTGACCGCGGCCTCGATGCTCTCCGGGTCCAGCCCTTCGTCGGCCACCTGGGAGAGGGTGGAAAGGATCAGGGCTTCGACTTCTGGCGCTTTAGCCGGATCGATCCCTTTCAGGCCAGCGGAAAAGGTCATCTGGCGCAGGTCATCCCCAAAGCCGCCGCCGGTCATGCCTTCGCCCAGGCCGGAATCGATCAACGCCTTTTGCAGGGGCGCGCCGGACATGCCCACCAAGGTGTAGGACAAAATGCTGATCAGCAACATCTCCGCCGGGCTGGAGACCTCAGGCGGCATGGCCCACTCCACCACGACCATGCCCTTGTTGTCGCCGTCCGGCTCATCCCCGGCGTCGTAGCCGATGGTGACGTGCCGGGGGGCGTCAAAGGGGGGCTGGATGGGGATGGAGGCGTCCACGTCCAAGGCGCCAAACTCGGAGAGATAGGCGTCCAGGATGCGCAGCCGCTCCGTGGGCTCGTCGTCCCCGGCAAAGAAGATCATGGCGTTGGACGGGTGATAGTAGGTGTCGTGGAAATTCTTGAACTGTTCGTAGGTCAGGTCCGGCATCACCGCCGGGTCGCCGCCGGAGTCGTTGGCGTAGACCGTGTCCGGGAAGAGGCTCTGGCGGCCATAGCGATAGAGCAGGTTGTCCGGTGACGAGTACGCGCCCTTCATCTCGTTGAAGACCACGCCCTTGAAGCTGAGGTCGTCCTCCGGCCCTTCCATCTCAAAATGCCAGCCCTCTTGGGCCAGAATCTGCGGGGTGATGCGGGGGAAGAAGACGGCGTCCAGGTAGACATCGACCAAATTGTAAAAGTCCTGCAAATTGGCGCTGGCCACGGGATAGATGGTGCGGTCCGGGCTGGTGAAGGCGTTGAGAAAGGTCTTCAATGACCCCTTGAGTAGCTCCGTGAAGGGCTCCTTGAGGGGATACTTGCGAGAGCCGCACAGCACCGAATGTTCCATGATGTGGGGCAACCCGGTGGAGTCCGTGGGCGGCGTGCGGAAGGCGATGCCGAAGCTCTTGTTCTCGTCATCGTTCTGCAACGACAGCAGATCCGCGCCGCTCTGCACATGTCGATAGCGTCGGGCCACCGTGTTCAACTCGTGGATCGTCTCTTCTCGAATCAGCTCAAAACCGTGGGTGAGGGTCATAAAGAGTTCCTTTTTTGTGTGAAAGTGTGGGGGGGTGAAGGAGTAAGGAGTAATTAAGTAATTTGTGGTATTGGACAATCTTGGTGAATACCACAAATTACTTAATTACTCCTTACTCATTGCCCCTCTCAATCGCATTTCGTCCAATCATCTCCAACGCCGTGTCGCCCGACGGGGGCTGCATGGAACCGGCTTGGACGTCTCGGAAGTAGCGTTCCAATGGCAAAGCGTGGGTGATGGCGATGCCGCCGGCCACCCGCAGGGCCTTCTCGGTGACAGTGGCCGCGGTTTCCACGGCCAGATGTTTGGCCGCCACCACATGGGGGTAGGTGGTCTCTCGCCGGTCAGGTTCGTCGTCCCAGCGCCGGGCGACCTGGAAGAGCAGGGCCTGGGCGGCTTGCAGGGCCAGGTCGATCTCGCCGATCTGACGCTGGATCTTGGGCAGGGTGGAGATGGAGCGACCCAGGGCCGTGGGCGCCCGGTCAAGGGCATAGCGGATCACGGCGTTGCGGGCCGCCACGGCCGCGCCCAAATAGGTGGCGCTGATGGTCATGGGGAACCAGGCGTTGGGGTGGCGCTGTCGCTGGCTCTTGCCCCGGTCGATCAGGCTGGACGCGGGGACCCGCACCCCCTCCAAATACAGATCGTGGCTCTCGCTGGCCCGCAAGCTCAGCGAATCCTGCCACGTCTCCGCCCAGCGCACCCCGGGCAGATCCTGGGTGATCAGAAAGTCCGCGGTGAAGGGGTCGGCCCCGGGCACCTCTGTGGCGCAGCGCACCAAGATGTTGTCCAGATAACTGCCGCCGGTGACCCAGGTCTTGTGGCCGGTGATCAGCCAGCCCGCCCCGTCCGGGTTGGGCACGGCCCGGCTGTGGAAGGCTCCGCCTCGGGAGGGGCTGCCCAGGGCCGGTTCGCTGGCCGCGGAGTTGAAGAGCTCCCCCCGCACCGCGGCCCGGCAAAAGTGTTCAAAGCGGTCTTCGGCCCAATGGCCCACATCCTGGGCGTGGCCGAAGATCTGCATCTGCATGGCCGCCACCAGGGCCGTGGAAGCGCTGCCCTGGGCCAATTCCAGATGGGCGGCCAAGCTGTCGGCCATGCCCAGCCCCTGGCCGCCAAATTCTGTGGGCACATTCAGGGCCAAATAGCCCGACGCCTTGAGATCGGCAATATCCTGCGCGGGCATGCGCCCGGAGCGGTCCGCCTCGTCCGCCCGCCCGGCGAAGGCAACGGCGAGACGTCGGGCCACGGTCAGGGCGTCAAAAGGGCCTTCTTTTGTTTGCACAGCCGAAGCTGCATTCCCGTTGGGTTGAAGCATGAAACTTGTCCTTCGTTTTCGTGGTTCGTGGCAGTTGCTGTAGCGCCAGAACTCGGCTTAACAGGATTTCTCCAGCCTTGGTGCGTCCTGACGCTACAGCAACTGCCACGAACCTGGATTAGTCCGGCCAGGTGCGGGTCATGCCCGCGCCCAGCACGTTGATGCGGGCCGTCGGGGTCTCGGCTCCCCGCTCTTGGTGGAAGGCCACCAGCAGTACGCTGCCGTGGCCGGTGACGGCGACGGTCTCGCCGGGCCGGGTGTAGGTGGCGGTCACCGAACCATCCAGGGCCAGCATGCGCCGACCGCTATCAGAGAGGGCGGCCAAAAGCCCACGAAGATCCGCCACGGTCTGCACATCCGCCAGTACCGCGGTGCGGGGGAGCAGGTTCAGCCCGGCGGTGACGCCGTCCTGCAGCAGTCCGCCGGTCACCGCCGTGGCCGGGCCGACAAAGGCCAGGGTCAGCTCTTCCAAAGCCAGATGGCCCAGCACATCCATCAGCCGCCGCCCGGCTGAACTGAGCAGGGTTTCCGGGGCCAGATCCACCACGGCGAAGCGCACCAGATCGAAGTTCACCCGCTGCAACTTCGGCCCGGTGACATCCACGATCAACAGCCCCGGATCGTCCAGGGCCAGATCCTCGGCCAACTCCCCATCCGGCCCGGTGAGGACCACGCGCAAATGCTCGCCATCATCCGCCGGCAGGTGGTCGAGGAGGGTGTTTAGGTTGGAGAAGAGTTGTATTGGCATAGGGATTTTGGATTGTGGATTTTTGATTTTGGATTGGTCGTTGGACACAAAGGATAAGGGCGTAGCGGATTATGGGTGGCTCTTTTTGAATTGCCGAGATCGTCGTGTATACCACGCAATCCAAAATCAAAAATCCACAATCCAAAATCCCTTCACGGCGTCAGCCGCAACCTCGACGCCGTCCCCTTCTCCACCGCCTCCCGGCTCCAGGGCATGTTGTGGTAGACGCCTTCCCGCCACATGGCCATTTGGTCGTCGTAGTTGGGGCTGAGGGGATGGCCGGATTGGCCGCTGGTGGTGACGGTCATGGCCCGGTCCCAGGCGCCGACTTCGTAGAGTTGGCGATAGCTGGCTACGATCTGCACCAGGCCAGGGGGCAGGCTGGGCGCATAGCTGGTCTGATTGGGCGTCGTGCCGTCCCCGTGGACCGGGAAGGGACCCCGGTCAAAGATGCCGGAGAAGAGTTTGACGCTGCCCAGGGGGTGGGCATAGCGGATCTGGTGCATACGCCCCCAGTGCCATTTCAGCGACGTGTCCGCCACATCCTTGCGGATGGCCTTGACGGCCCGGGTGAAGGCCTCTTGCAGCAGCTCGTCCCGGCTGCGGTCCCGGCCCGTCTTGGCGTCCGCGTACCAGCGGGACTGTTCCTGGCTTTGCAACAGTTCCAGCAACCGGGTCTCGGCCCGGTGCATAAAGCCGTTGATGATAAAGAGCGGGCTGATGCTGCCGCCCATAAAGCCCTGATGGGCCGCCCCCAACTTGTCGCCATAGACCAGGTCCAGCAGGTGGAGCAGGGTGTAGTGGAAGACCAGCCCGGCCTCCCCGGCCTTGTCCATGTCGTGGGTCCAGTGGCGTAGGGCGGCCAGGGCGCTGCGCTCCCAGGGGTCGTCGCTGTAGAGCATGGTGATCCAGGGCGTCAGGGCCCGGGCGAAGGCGCTGGTGTTGTCAAACTGGATGCGCTCCATGTCCCGGATGGTGTGCTTCTCCTTCTCGGCCAGCAGCTCCTCGATGCGCCGGGCCCGCCAGCCGGGGAAGAACTCCGCGCCCAGCCAGTGGGGATAGTCGTCGCCCACCATCTTGTTGTTGGCCGTCACAATCACGCCGGAGGCCGGGTTGACCAGCCGGGGCAGCTCGGCGTGGGGGATCATGCCGATCCACTCGTGGTCGCCGCTCCACCCCGGCGCGGGGACCAGGCCCAAGCCTTTGGCCCGGATAGGCACGGCCCCGGCCATCACATAGCCGATGTTGCCGCCGCTGTCCGCCCACACAAAGTTTTGGGGCGGCGCGGACCAGTCGGCCAGGGCCGCATCAAGTTCCGTGCCGTTTTGGGCCTGGTTTATTTTGAAGATGGCCCGAATGCTGTGGCCAGGATCGTGGCCCGTCCAACGCAAGGCCAGGGGGAGGGTCTGGGGGGCGACGGGGGGATCGCTGGTCTCTGCCAAGCGGTTGATCAGGGGACCGTGGCGGGTGACGATCACCTCTTCGATGAAGGGCTGGCTGCGTCCCTTGATCCGAATTTCCTCCGGGATCACCTGGGCTTGCTCCCATTCGCCCCGAAACTCGAAGCGGGTGGAATCATTTGGGTGGGCGCGCTCGATGTAGAGATCCTGCACGTCCGGGAAACCGTTTGTAAGTCCCCAGGCCACCTCTTGGTTGTGGCCGATCACCACGCCTGGCGCACCCAAAAAACTTACCCCACTCACTTCATAATTTGAACAAGAGAGATGATTTTCATACCAAATGCTGGGCATGGTGACGGGCAGGTGGGGGTCGTTGTTGAGCAAGGGCCGTCCGTTGAGGCTGCGGGCCGGGGCCACGGCCCAACTGTTGCTGCCCAACCCCGCGCCCTGGGGACCGATCCACTGTTTTAGCTCCTCGTATTGCACCAGCAACAGCCCGGCAGTGCTTTGCAGGCGCATGGCATCGCCGCTCCCCGCCTCCAAAATGATGGGATTATCGGCGGGATAGTCCGGCTCCAGATCCGCGGCCAGGGTGGGGTCCATCTCTTGGAGCATTTGCAGCCGAGTCAGTTCGCCTTCCCAGTTGACGCTCAGGCTCCAGGCCATCATCTTGGAATAGGCCAGGGTGTCCAGAGGCGTCCACGGGTCGGGTTGGCGGCGCAGCAGGTTGAACTCCGCGGCCACCCGGCCCTTGCGCAGGGTGAGATAGGCGTTGACGCCGTCGGCATACCAGGTGAGCAGTTGCAGACTCTCCGGGTCCAGGGTCTCCAACTCGGCCTGGGCGGCCCGGCCAAAGCCGACGATGCGGCTGTAGCGGTCGATCTGCAAGGCGGCCTCGCCGAAGAGTTCGGCCATGGTGCCGTGGGCCAGGCGCCGATTCTGCTCCATCTGCCACATGCGGTCCTGGGCGTGGGTAAAGCCCTGGGCGCGGAAGAGATCCGCCTGGCTTTGGGCGTAGATGTGGGGCACCCCGTGCTTGTCCCGCAGGACCTCCACCGGCGCGTCCAGGATGGGCAGGGTCAGCTTGCCATCGATCTTGGGCGCCGGGCGCTGGACCAGCCACCAATAGAAATAGAGAAAGGCCAGTCCGCCCAAAGCGATCAGGGCCACGATGATGGAGAGGATGATGGAGATGTATTGGGGCATAGGGTGGTTGGGTGGTTAGTTAGTTGGTTGGTTGGTTGGTTGGGTTGGCGACTGATGCGGTCCATATTGTATCACGTTTGGGCGGTCATTCTGTAGTGGGGCTATCAGTGGGGGAGTGAGGTTTGGGCGTAGACATCGCCGGAATTGGCCGAAATCGGCAGATCCCGGAGAAATGCCACCATCTCAGCCCGGTTCAGCCACATGGACCGGGCCAGTCTGTGGGATTCCCCCGGGGACCAGTTGAAGCGATAGGTCCCCAATTCGCATAGTCGATCAAGGCAGGCGATTGCATCGGCCAGGGCATCGGCCCCGCCGGCCAGCGCCACCTCGAAGGAGAGGGCGGGGATAGGCTGGGAGAGTCCCTGCAGCACGGCCAACTCGTAGCCCTCCACATCGATCTTGCAGAAGGCGGGCAGACCGTGCTGGGCGATCAGCGCGTCCAGGGTGGTGACGGGGACCGTGACCGCATCATCCCAGGCCACTTTGGCGAAGGCGTCGGTCTGGCGCACCTGGTCGATCCAGGATCGGGAGAGGGTGGTCACCGTGGGGTTGGCCCGGCTGATGTGCAGGGTGGCCGTCCCCGGCTCCCTGCCCACGGCCTCTTCCACCAGCACAATGTCCGGGTGATTCCCATAGCGGCGGCGCAGATAGGCGGCCAGGTGGGGCTGGGGTTCCACGCCCACACAGCGAGCGCCCAGCCGAGTCCACGCCCACAGCCGGTTGCCCACGTGCGCCCCGATGTCAAAGCAGAGATCCCCTGGGCCGATGAACTGGGCGTAGAAATCGGCCAATTGCCGGTTCTTCCACGGGCGATAGTAGATGATCAACGAGCGCAGCAGCCCGAACTGCTGGGTGAGTTTTGTGCGAATCTGTGTCATGAGTACCTCCCCGGAAGGGGCCGCTAAATTTCGGGTTATGAAGGATCTACTGGCCCCTTCCGGGGAGGTTGTGGTGAACCAACCCAAATTGACCCGTTCGCTTTCCCGTATCATTCGCCGTTTGTACACCCGGTAAGCGGGTCCTGTCCAATACGGGTCGGACGGATTTTTAGAAATCCGTAAAAATCCGTCCGATCCGTCCGATCCGTGGCCTATTTTTTAGCGGCCAAGAATGGGCAAAGCCAGGGCATTGGATGTACAATGCAGACATCAAAGCACTCGACACCCCGCCAATTTCCCAGAAAAGTGAGCCATCATGTCAACCCAAGCCACCACCCGCAAACCCATCATCGGCATCACCACCCGCCACGGCGCCGAGGAATGGATCGAACGCTGGGCCATCAATTACATCAACCGGGTCAACGAATACGACGCCATCCCGGTCATCATCACCCCGGACACCCCCGCCGAGCTGCCCGACGGCGCCACCTTCACCCCGGACGCCCTGGGCCGGGTGGCCCCGGAGATCCTCGACAAACTGGACGGTCTGATTCTCAGCGGCGGCGGAGATGTACACCCCCGCTACTTCGGCCAGGAGATGAACGGGGCGGACCCGGAGAGCATCGACGAAAAGCGGGATGAGTTGGAAATTGCCTTGTCCCTGGCCGCACTGGAACGGGACATGCCCCTCTTTGGCATCTGCCGGGGCTGCCAGGTGCTCAACGTGGCCGTGGGCGGGGGCATGGTCCAGCATTTTGAGGATCATCGATCACAGACGGAAAGCCCGACCCTCCACGGCGTCATTGTGGAGCCGGGGAGCCTCTTGGGCCGCATCGTGGCCGGTGACACCCTGGCGGTCAATACCTATCACCACCAGGGCTTGGATCAGGCCACCCTGGCCCCCATCTTTCGGGCCACCGCCTTTGCCGAACCGGACCCCTGGCTGGTGGAGGCCTACGAAAGCCCGGCCCACCGCTGGGTGATGGGGGTGCAATGGCACCCGGAACGCATCCAGGACTTCGCCGCCCCGGACGGTCAGCGCCGTCTGTGGGATGATTTCATGGCGACGGTTCGTGAACGTCTCGATGGATAAAAGGAGGCCCCATGACTACCCGCACACCGCCCAAAGGGATCGCCCGCTGGTTTATGCGTATGCCCATCGCCTTTTACAAGATTGGCCTGGGCGGGCTCCTGGGCGGACGCTTTTTGCTGCTCAACCATGTGGGGCGCAAGAGCGGTCTGCCCCGGCAAGTGGTGTTGGAGGTGGTGAACCACGATCCGGCAACCGACACATACACGGTGGCAGCCGGTTTCGGGCCGACCTCCGACTGGTTCCGCAACCTGCAAAGCAGCCCGGACGTGACCATTCAGGTAGGGCGGCGGAAGATGGCCGTCACCGCCCATTTCCTCACCCAAGCTGAAGGCGGCGAGGTGATGATGGACTACGCCCGCCGCTATCCCAAGGCGGCCCTGGGGTTGTCGAAGACCCTGGGCTACCCCGTTGGGGAAGGCACGCTCGAAGATTATCGACGGGTGGGGGAAGGGATCCCCTTTGTGGAGTTCCGGCCCCAGGAAGGGTAGGATCGTTTGATCCACGAATCTGCACGAATCTGCACGAATCTATCCAAATCAAAAAAGATTCGTGAAGATTCGTGAAGATTCGTGGACAGAGAAGGAATCACATGAAGACGGACCTGTTCGACTACACCCTCCCCCAATCATTCATTGCCCAGCAGCCCGTGGAGCCCCGGGACAGCAGCCGTCTGCTGGTCCTGCACCGGGGGGATGGCCGGATCGAGCATCGTCACTTCAGCGATGTGGGCGACTATTTGGTCCCTGGCGATCTGCTGGTGGCCAACAACAGCCGGGTGATCCCGGCCCGGCTCCACGGCCACAAGGCCACCGGCGGCGGTGTGGAAGTCTTCCTCCTGCGCCAGCTCGACGACGACGGCTCTCTCTGGGAATGTCTCGTCCGCGGCCGGGGCCTCGCCGAAGGCGTAGAGATCACCCTGGCCCCCAATCAACCAATCAACCAATCAACCAATCTCATCGCCACCATCATCACCGTCCACTCCACCGGCTCCCGCACGGTACGCTTTTCCGAACCCATCAACCCCTGGCTGGCGGACCTGGGCGAGATGCCCCTGCCCCCCTACATCACCGACTATGCCGGAGACCCGGAGCGCTATCAGACCGTCTATTCTCGACCAGAGGGCAGCGTGGCCGCGCCCACCGCCGGGCTGCACTTCACGCCGGAGCTGCTCATCGACCTGCGGCGGCAGGGCATCCCCCTGGAAGAGGTGACCCTGCATGTGGGGCTGGACACCTTCAAGCCGGTCAGCGCCGAGGAGATCGAGGCCCACGAGATCCACAGCGAGTGGGCCTCCTTGGGCCGAGACACGGCCCGGCGCATCAACGATGTGACCTTGCAGGGGGGTAAAATTGTGGCCGTGGGCACCACCAGCGTGCGCACCTTGGAATGGGCCGCCACCGCGGCCCAGGGGCTGGACCCCTACGATGTCAACGCCTGCCCGTGGAAGCGCACGGGGGCCTTTGACGGCCCGGTGGACCTCTTCATCCGCCCGGGCTATCGTTTCCGGGCCGTGGACCGGCTGATCACCAACTTCCACCTGCCCAAATCCAGCCTGCTCATGCTGGTCAGCGCCTTCATTGCCCAAGCTCACCCGGACGACATCGACGCCGGCCGGCGCATTTTGCTGGAAACCTACGCAATCGCCAAACAGGAAGACTACCGCTTTTTCAGCTTTGGCGACGCTATGCTGATTGTGTGAGTTGCGAGTTGCGAGTTGCGAGTTGCGAGTTGCGAGTTGTGAGGACCATCCTGCATCTCGCATCTCATAACTCGCATCTCACACAGAAAGGAGACCCCCATGACCCTGACCTGGACCGATTACGACGAACTGCGTCGGCGGCGCAAGCAGTTGGGCCGCCCCTTCATCCTGGCCCACCGGGGGGTCATGCGCTCCCAGCCGGAGAACACCTTGCGCTCCTTCACCACCGCGCTGGACCAGGGCGCGGATCTGCTGGAGACGGATCTCCACTTCACCGCGGACAACGAGATCGTGCTCATGCACGACCCCACGGTGGACCGCACCACGAACGGCACAGGCCGGGTGCGGGAGATGACCCTGGACCAGATCAAGGCCCTGGGCACCCGCTCCCCCATCGACGGCAGTCTGACGGACCAGGCCGTGCCGACCCTGTGGGAGCTGATCAACACCACCCGGCGGGAGATCCCCTTGGCTTTGGAGTTGAAGGATCCCCTCTTTTTGAAGCCGGTCTTTGCCCAACAGCTCATCGATCTGCTGATCGACACGGGCATGATGGACCGGGTAGCCATCATCTCCTTCAATTGGGACCACGTCACCGCGGTCAAGCGGGTGGAACCGAAGATCCCCATCGGCCAGATCACCATGAACAACCTGATCCCCCCCATGGGCGCGCAGATGGCCGGCCCCATCTGGCCCCTGATCTTCGCCAATCCCTTCTACATCTGGCTGGCCCACCGCCGCCGGGCCTTCGTCGCCCCCCTGGACCCAGACCCGGAACCCCGCTGCTGGCTCTACAAACGCATGGGCGTCGACGCCCTCCTGGCCAATGACACGGCCAGCGTGTTGAAGGCGTTGGGGGGGTGATGGTTGGTTGGTTGGTTGGTTAGTTGGTTTGTTGGTTAGTTGGATGGTTAGTTGGTTGGTCTAGCGGCAATCAACTAACCAACAAACCAACTAACTAACCAACCAACCAACCAACCAACGCTCAACAGTGAATTCTACTTCCTTTGCCCCAGCCCGGTCACAATCAGCACCCCGACCAACACCCCCAGCCCGCCGATGATCTGCTGGGGGGTGGGGTGGACATCGAAGAAGAGCAGGGACCAGACCACCGCCACCACGGGGCTGGCGGTGAGGACGATGGTGTGGACGCTCATCTGCATGCGTTGCAGGGCTACATAGTAGAGGGCCCGGCTCAGGATCACGTCCACGGTGGCGGTGAGGAGGAGCAGGGCCAAGGCCGCGGGGGAAGGCAGGGCCAACGCACCCCGCACCCCGGAAAAGAGCAGCAAGAAGAGGCTGGTATAGAGCAGCCGATAGAAGAAGAAGTTCACAAAGGCCATGCGGACGCCATAGCGCTTGACGATGGCGGCGTGGATGGCATACATCAACGTGGCGGCCAGGACCAGCAACGACCCCACCCGCAGATAGTCCCCGGGCTGATAGGTGATGATCACCACCCCGACCAAGGCCACGGCGGACCCCAGGATCTGGGTTCGACTCAGCTTTTCGTGTAGCCATACGAAGCTCAACCCCAGACCAAAGACCACCCCAGCCTTGCCCAACAGCGCCGCGGTCCCCGGATCGATAAAGGCCACGGCCTCGTAGTTGAGGTTGGTGCTGGCCGCAATCAGCAAGCCGATGACGCCGAAGAAGCCAGCGTGTTCTACCGCCGGCCGCCAACTCAGTTCGCCCCGGATCAGTCCATAGATCCCGACCATGATGGTGGCAAAGATCAGCACATAAAAGGCCGACACCCCTGGCGAAATGTGGGGGAGCAGGCTGCGGGCAAAGACAAAGTGCAGGCTGTCAACCATCAACAACACGATCAAAATGGCCGTGGGGTTTTGGGGAACGGACGCGGGCGGTGAGGGTTGTGTGGACATAAAGCGATCAGCTTTCTGGGTTGAGGAATGGGTGGCTGGGGTTCGTCCATTCTCCCACGCTCTGGGCGTGTGGGCAAACATGGGGGCGTCGCAGCTACCCAATTTTGGTGAATCGTAGGTGCGGTTTTCAACCGCACAGATTCCATTTACCACGCATGATCAGGGTAGTCGTGCGGTTTTCAACAGTGCCTACGATTTGGTAAGAACCCGCTCTTCGACGGATGAATTATGTCCTGTTTCGTCGCCACGCCCGCCCCACCCTGAAAGGGATGGGGCTACAAGGGCAACGCCTGGTGAACCAGGCTTTTTCGTGTACCAAGCCCCGTTTGAGGGGGCGTTGCCGTTGTAGCCCTGTGGCTTTCAGCCCAGGGCGGACGTGGCGGCTGGATGCCCGCCCCACCCAAATCGACCAAACACAAAAAAGAGGCGGCTCCGCAAACCCCACGGAACCGCCCCTCCCCACGTTCATTACTCATTACGCATTACTCGTTACGCATTACTCGTTACGCATTACTCGTTATTTTACTCCTGCGGCACCACCACATCAAACCAGAACTTGCTGGACCGGTCATTGTTCATGGAGACATGCACATGCTTGACCTCCAAGTACTGCTTCAGCCCCCACACGCCCAACTCTCGGCCAATGCCGCTCTGTTTGTAGCCGCCAAAGGGCGCTTCGGCGTTGATCAGATGGTAGTCGTTGATCCAGATCGTGCCTGCATCCAGCCGGTCGGCCACGTCCACGGCCCGCTCCACGTCCTTGCTCCACACCCCGGCGGCCAGACCGTAGATGGAGTCGTTGGCCATGCGCACGGCCTCGTCTACGCTGTCATATTTGATCACCACCAGCACCGGCCCGAAGATCTCTTCTTGGGCGATGCGCATGTCGTTGGTGACGTTGGTGAAGATGGTCGGCCCGATGAAGTTGCCTCCGGCCAGTTCCGGGTCCGTGGGACGGGTGCCCAGTAGGATCGGCGTGGCCCCCTCTTCGATGCCGATGCGGATATACTCCTCGATAGACTCCAACTGCCCCCGGCTGATCACCGGCCCCATGTCCGTGGCCCCGTCGTCGGCCAGACCCACCTTCAGGCGGCTGGCCCGGTCCACCAGACGGCCCACAAACTCGTCGTAGATGCTGCTGGGCACAAAGAGCCGGGTGCCGCTCTCGCAGGCCTGGCCGTTGTGCATAAAGGTGGCCCACAGGCTGCCATCCACGGCAATGTCCATGTCCGCGTCGTCCAGGATGATGTTGGGACTCTTGCCGCCCAGTTCCAGCGTCACCTTTTTGATGGTGCTGGCGGCCTGGATCATGATCTCCCGGCCCACCTCCGTGCTGCCGGTGAAGGCGATCTTGTCCACCATGGGGTTGGTGCAGAGTTCCGGCCCCACCACCTGGCCCGGCCCGGTGACCATGTTGAGCACCCCCGGCGGCAACAGCCCGGTGTCGTGGATGATCTCCATCAGCTTGAGGGCGGAGAGGGGGGTGTAGCTGGCCGGTTTCAAGATCACCGTGTTGCCGGCGGCCAGGGCCGGGGCGATCTTCCAGATGGCCATCAGGAAGGGGAAGTTCCACGGGATGATCTGGCCGGCCACGCCGATGGGATCTCGTTTGACATAATTGTAGGCCAGGGCCGGAAAGGTGATCTGGGGTACGGTCTCGAAGGGTTCAAAGTCGGCCAGTTTGGCAAAGTGGCGGAAGTGGATCAGCCCCACGGGGATGTCCAGCAGATGGGCCTTGCGCCAGGTACAACCGCCGTTCTTCATCTCCAGCTCGGCGATCTCGTGCTGGCGCTCTTCGACGGCGTCCACCAGGGCGTGGAGCAGCCGGGAGCGGTCGCCGTGGCTCATGTTGCGCCAGTAGCCGCCGTCAAAGGCCGTGCGGGCGGCCTGGATGGCGTCCTTGGTGTCATCGATGTCGGCCTGGGCCACCTGGGCCAGCTTGGCCCCGGTGGATGGATCGTACGCTGTCTTGTACTGTTCGGCCCGGGGCGCTCGCCACTGGCCATCGATATAAAGATTGTAAACCGGAAGGTTTCCATTTGTTTCGGACATAGTCGTTTTCCTTGATTTTGGCTGGGTTCCTTGCGGATGGGAGCGAATGACTCCGCTGCGAAAAGTAAAAATTCACCGCAAAGGCGCAGAGAACGCAAAGAAAAAACAAGAGTTCGCTTCTCAATTTTCCTTAAAATCTTTGCGCCCTTTGCGTCTTTGCGGTGAAAAGCAGCTTTTTGCAGCAGAGTCTGTGAATCAATCGTGGATCGATCTCTTTCCCAACCCTTCACGAGGAGCCGTGCCATGCCAAAGTATGTGGGAGCCATCGACCAAGGCACCACCAGCACCCGCTTCATGATCTTCGACCACAGCGGCGGGGTGGTGGGCAAACATCAACTGGAACACACCCAGATCTATCCCCAGGCAGGATGGGTGGAACACGATGCCCTGGAGATCCGCCAGCGGGTGCATCAGGTGATGGAGGGCGGGCTGCGCAGCGCCGGCCTCACCGCCGGGGATCTGGCCGCCATCGGCATCACCAACCAGCGGGAGACCACCCTGGTCTGGAACCGGACGACCGGCGAACCCTACTACAACGCCATCGTCTGGCAGGACACCCGCACGGACAAGATCTGCAACGAGTTTGCGCGGGAGGGCGGCCAGGACCGTTTTCGAGAGAAGGTGGGGCTGCCCCTGGCCACCTATTTTGCTGGCCCCAAGATCAAGTGGATCTTGGACAACGTCCCCGGCGTGCGGGCCGCGGCGGAACAGGGCGACGCCATCTTCGGCACAATGGACACCTGGGTGATCTGGAACCTGACCGGCGGCCCCGAAGGCGGCGCCCATGTCACCGACGTCACCAACGCCAGCCGCACCATGCTCATGGACCTGCGCACCCTGGACTGGGACGACGAGATCCTGGCCATCATGGACATTCCCAAGGCCATGCTGCCCGCCATCCGCCCGTCCAGCGACCCGGAGATCTACGGCTATTGGAACAAAGTCCCGGTCTGCGGCGATCTGGGGGATCAACAGGCCGCCACCGTGGGCCAGACCTGCTTCGAGGCCGGCGAGGCCAAGAACACCTATGGCACGGGCTGCTTCATGATCATGAACACCGGCCCCAAGATCGTGCCCAGCGCCAGGGGGCTGCTCACCACCCTGGCCTATCAGTTTGGCACGGAGCCGGCCATCTATGCCTTGGAAGGCTCCATCGCCATCGCCGGGGCGCTGGTGCAGTGGCTGCGGGACAACCTGGACTTTTTCGACTTCTCCCACCAGGTGGAGGACTATGCCGGGCAGGTGGCGGACAGCGGCGGCATGTACATCGTTCCCGCCTTCTCCGGTCTCTACGCCCCCTATTGGCAGTCCGACGCTCGAGGCGTCATGGTCGGCCTGACCCGCTACATCAACAAAAACCACATCGCCCGGGCCGCCCTGGAAGCCACCGCCTACCAGACCCGTGAGGTGCTTGAGGCAATGGAAAAGGACTCCGGCGTCTCTTTGGCTGCCCTCAAGGTGGACGGGGGCATGGTCTACAACGAGACCCTCATGCAGTTCCAGTCCGACATCCTGGGTGTTGACGTCGTGCGCCCGGTGGTGGCCGAGACCACGGCCCTGGGCGCGGCCTACGCGGCCGGATACGCCGTGGGCTTCTGGAAGAGCTTTGACGAGATGACGCAAAATTGGCAGATCGCCAAAACCTGGCAGCCCCGCATGGACGAGGCCCAGCGGGCCAAACTTTACAAGGGCTGGCTCAAGGCGGTCCAACGCTCCATGCATTGGCTGGACGAAGAATCTTAAATGCTTAACCGCAGAGGGCGCAGAGATTTCGCAGAGGACGCAGAGGGAAGACCTTGATTTCCTGATTCATTGGGATCCTCCGTGGTCCGCGGGCTAGCGCAGGTTGAGTAGACCGGGGCAGTTTCCGGTCGTATCGCCTGTACTGAGTGCGAAGCGTATCGAAGTGAAACCGCAGCGGGTTGACCACGCATGTTCCCAATGAACCTGATTTTCTTTGCGCTCTTGGCGACTTTGCGGTGAAAAAACGAGACAGCATCAACGAAAAGAGGAAAACATGACCGACCCAACCACCACCCTGACCTGCCTGAACTGTAGCCGACCCGAGACGGCCATCCCCCTGGTCGCCCTGCGCTACAAGGGCCAACAGGCCTGGATCTGCTCCCAATGTCTGCCCGTCCTGATCCACAAACCCCAACAACTGGCCGACAAAATGGCCGGCGCAGACCAGTTCGACACTACCGATCACGACGACTAAAAATAGAACACGGATTGAACGGATCAAACGGATCTTCACAGATCAAAAAAATCCGTTTTGATCCGTTGCATCCGTCAAATCCGTGTTCTATTTTTTGCTCCACCCAATCAGTTGCGAATCGCAAAGAGGCAGCCTGATGAAAGAGATCCAAACTGAAATTCTGGTCATCGGCGGGGGGGCGACGGGCACGGGGATTGCCTGGGACGCGGCCCTGCGCGGCTACAATGTGATCCTCGTGGAGCGCCGGGACCTGACCCACGGCACCACGGGCCGCTATCACGGCCTGCTCCACAGCGGCGGACGCTATGTGGTCAAGGACCCCCAGAGCGCGGTGGAGTGTATCGCCGAGAACCGCATCCTGCGCCGCACCCACGCCCACTGCATCGAGGACACCGGCGGCTTCTTCGTCGTCACCCCGGAGGATGTGGGCGCGTACCCGGACCAATTTGTGGCCGCCTGCGCGGCCACGGGTGTGCCCTGCAACGAGATCAGCGTCGCCGAGGCCCTGCGCCGGGAACCCCTGCTCAACCCCAAGATCAGCCGGGTCTTTGAGGTGCCCGACGGCGCGGCGGACAGCTTTCTGGCCACCCACGCCACGGCCCAGGCCGCCCGCATGGCCGGCGCCCAGATCCTCACCTATCACGAAGTCCAGGGCCTGATCATGGCCGGGGAAGACGGGGACCGGCGGGTCGTCGGCGCTCGTGTCCGGGACGCGGCCTTGGGCGAGGATGTGGAAATCCACGCCCAACTGGTGATCAGCGCCACCGGGGCCTGGGCCAACGTGGTGGCCCACATGGCCGGCATCGACCTCAGCGTGATCCCCGGCAAGGGCACTATGGTGGCCATGAACCATCGGCTGCTCAACACGGTGATCAACCGCTGCAAGATGCCCGACGACGGGGACATCATCGTGCCCATCCACACCGTGGCCGTGATCGGCACCACGGACCAGCGGGTGGCCGACCCGGAGAACCTGCGCATCGATTCCTGGGAAGTCCAGTTCATGCTGGAGGAGGGGGACAAAATGATCCCCGGCATCAGCAAGGCCCGGGTGGTGCGGGCCTGGGCCGGGGTGCGCCCCCTCTATCAAGAGGATTACAGTGGGGAGAGCCGGGACGCCACCCGCCAGTTTGCCCTTCTGGACCACAAAGCTCGACATAACGTGGCCGGGCTGATCACCATCACCGGGGGCAAATGGACCACCTTCCGGCTCATGGCCGAGAAGACCGTGGACCTGGCCGCCCAACATTTGGGGGCACGCCAACCCTGTATCACCGCCCACACTGCCGTCCCCGGCGCGGACCAAGGCCCGTACTGGCTGGGCCATCGTCTCCACGAGGTCGAGGAGACCCTGGCCCAGGGCCAACTGGTCTGCGAATGCGAATTGGTGACCCGGGCCATGTTGGAAAATGCCGCCCGTCGTAACCCCACCCTCACCCTGGACGACCTGCGCCGGGATGTGCGCCTGGGCATGGGGCCGTGCCAAGGCGGCTTCTGCACCTACCGGGCCGTGGGCATCCTCCACGAGATCGACCACGCCGACACCTCCGGGGCACAGGAATTTGTCGAACACGGATCGGCCTGGGACGTGGCCACCATGCAATCGCCCAAATTGAGTGTGGCCGATAAAAACGCCTCTTTTATCCCAAAGGAACGGGACGAAAACCGGGCCAAGATCTTCAACCCCAACCTGCTGCTGCGGGACTTTCTGCAGGAGCGTTGGAAGGGCGTCTCGCCGATCTTGTGGGGCCAGCAACTGAAACAGGAGCGGCTGGACGAGCTGATCTACCTCACCACCATGAATGTGGACCACCTGCCCGACGCCGAATTGACCAGTCCGGTCACGGATTTTTACAACTTCGACACCACACCCAACGACAAGCTGGAGGCGCCCCATGAATGATCTCCTCGTCATCGGCGCCGGCCTCAGCGGGCTGATGGCCGCCTACACCGGAGCCCAGGCCGGGCAAAAGGTCACCGTGATCGCCAAGGGCCTGGGGGCCATCCACTGGACCCCGGCCACGGTGGACCTCTTCGGCTACGCCCCAAACCGCACGCCCGTTGCCCGGCCACTGGAGTTCATTGACCGGCTGGGCGACGAACATCCGGCCCACCCCTATGCGCTTTTGGGTGAAAAGAGGGTGGGTGCTGGGGTGGCGGCGTTTCAGACGTTGAGCGCAGAGATCGGCTTGCCCTATGGGGGCGCGGCCACCTCCGGAGACAATCTGCTCCTCCCGTCCCCAGCCGGCGCGGCCCGGCCCACCTTTCTGGCTCCCCAGGCCCAGGCCAACGGCGACCTCAGCCGCCCGCAGCCCATGTTGATCGTCGGCTTTGAAGGGCTGCGGGACTTCTATCCCCACCTGATCGCCGAAAATCTGCGCGCCCAGGGCCACGCCGCCCGTTCGGTCCTGCTGCCCTTCGCCCTCCTCACCGACCGCCACGACAGCAACAGCGTGCACCAGGCCAGGGGATTGGAAGAGCCAAAACGGTTGGCCGCCCTGGCCCAGGCGTTGAAAAAGGCCGTCCACCCCGGTGAGCGCATCGGGATGCCCGCACTCCTCGGTCTCGACCATCACACCCAAGTGGTGGCGGATCTGCAAAGCCAGACCGGGGCCACCCTCTTCGAGATCCCCACCCTGCCCCCCAGTGTGCCAGGGGTGCGTCTCTTCGCGGCCCTGCGCCGCAAGCTGAACGAGATGGGCGTCTCGGTCTTCCCCAACATGGCTGTAATCGACTTCAAGGCCACCAACGGGACCATCGACTGGGTGGCCTCGGAGACCAGCGGACGGCCCCTCCGGCACCGGGCCGCGGCCTACCTCCTGGCCACCGGCGGCATCCTGGGCGGGGGCTTCAACAGCGACCACACCGGCCGGGTCTGGGAGACGATCTTCGATCTGCCCCTCACCGTGCCCCAGGAACGCAGCGCCTGGTTTGATCCCCAGTTTCTCAGCCCATCGGGCCACCCGGTCTTCACCGGCGGCGTCACCGTCAACCGGGAATTTCAGCCCATCTCCGAAGGCGGCCAGCCCGTCTTCGCCAACCTGTGGGCCGCCGGCAACCTGCTCGCCGCCAACGACGCCATCCTGCAACGCAGTATGGAAGGCATCGCCATCACCACCGGCGTGGCCGCGGGCCAGGCGGTGAGTGAGTGGAAAGACAAATAGAGGCACAAGCTCTTACCGCAAAGGCGCGAAGGGCGCAAAGAAAAGCAAAGAAAGAAAAGCAGAAAAGGTGGCCGTTCGGCAAAGAGGAAAAATAGGCCACGGATTGAACGGATGAAACAGATTTTGACTGATTCTAAAAATCCGTTTTTATCCGTCACATCCGTCCGATCCGTGTTCTATTTTTTCTTTGCGCTCTTGGCGACTTTGCGGTGAAAAAGAGTTTTGCAGGAAAATCAACGTCCCATTCTCCGATCGAGAGGCACGATCTTATGCACACAACATCCTGGGAATCCGTTGGCCTGACCTTGGACGAATGTATCAAGTGCAACATCTGTACCAGCTATTGTCCCGTGGCCGCGGTGACGGATAAGTTCCCTGGCCCCAAATATGTCGGTCCCCAGGCCCAGCGCTTCCGGGAGGCGGGCCAGCCCACCACCCCGGACAACGCGGTCGACTACTGCTCCGGCTGCCGGGTCTGCAACGAAGTCTGCCCCACAGGGGTGAAGATCACCGAGATCAACACCCGGGCCCGGGCGGCCATGGCGGCCACCAACGGCATTCCCCTGCGCAATCGCATTCTGGGCCGCAGCGATCTGTTGGGCATGGCGGGCAGTCTGGCCCCCCATGTGGCCAACTTTGGTCTGCAAAATCCGGTCAGCCGCTTTTTGGCCGACAAGGTCATGGGCATCTCCAAGGGCGCACAATTGCCCACGTGGAGTACTGAGGGCACCTTTGCCCGCTGGCTCAAACGCACGGCCGGCCAGCGGCTCAAATCGGACAAAAAGCTGGTCTACTATCACGGCTGTTCCACCATGTATTACGAGCCCTTTATCGGCAAGGCGGCCATGGCCGTCTTCGAACACAACGGCTACGAGGTGATCGTGCCGAAACAGGGCTGTTGCGGACTGCCCCTGCTCAACAACGCCGAGTTCCCCGCGGCCAAGAGCTATCACGAGCGCAACCTGAACTGGCTGGGGTCCTATGCCCGGGCCGGCTACGAGATCGTGGGCACCAGCACAAGCTGCACCCTCACCCTGAAGGAAGAGGCCCCGGAGATGCTGGACATGCACAGCGCCGAGGCCCACGACCTCAAAATGGCCGTGTGGGACATCTTCGAATGGCTGCGGGCGCGGCGGGACGAGGGGACGCTGCGCACAGACTTCCAGCCCGTGGAGATGGTGCTGCCCTACCATCCGCCCTGCCAATACCGGGCGCACCGCATCGGCAGCCCGGCCCTGGAGATCATGCAACTCATCCCCGGCCTGGATGTGCGGGAGAGCCACGCCGCCTGTTGCGGCGGCGCGGGGACCTATGTGTACAAAAAGGAGAAGTTCCAGATCGCCATGGACGTGGGCAAGGAGCTATTCGACTTTGTGGCCGACCAGGGCGACGACGTCACCATGACCGCCTGCACCTCCGAGACCTGCCGCTGGCACATCGAGACCGGCACGGACCTACCCTGCCGCCACCCCATCGAAGTCCTGGCCGCGGCCTATGGGCTGTACGATCTGGTGGAGCGCAAGTTGATCGACGAATAGGATCAAAAATAGAACACGGATCGGACGGATGAAACGGATTCTCACGGATTTTTAAAAGAAAATCCGTTTTTATCCGTCTTATCCGTCCGATCCGTGTTCTATTTTTGATGTGTAGACTCGTGG